>JAJDDA010000172.1 GCA_029260535.1 Phycisphaerales bacterium
TCATGATCGGCGTATTTGGCTCTTCAGAGTCCGGCTCAGACCTCAATCAAGATGGCCAGGTTGACGCTGCGGACTTGGGGATTCTGATTAGTGTGTTTGGGACCACCTGCTTATAACATATCGGTCACGGAATTCACGCAACGATCGCGGCCCTGCCTAGTCCTATTAATCGTAGGGCTTGGCCGTGTTGATGGTTAATGGTTCCTGCGGAGCCTCTGCAATCGTGTGGCCCAATACCGCCGATCGCTAGAAGATCTCTCGGGCAGTGTCGAACTGGCAACAGTCTGTCTTCGTGTCGCTCAAACGCGTTTCACTGAGCAGTACAATATGTCCACCTGGCGATCTAGGTGATTCTCCAAACGTACGCGCGGGACAGTTTACTGCCATCTGTAGAAATCCTTCACCTGTCATCCAACTTCTTGTTGCATGGCCAGCAGTGGTCCATGATGTCTCTGATCCACTTCCACGCTCTGAGATTAGTATATCCCGACGTTGATTCGTTGCAAAGCCCATCTACATTACAATCCATTCGCAACGCACCAATGTGTCTAGATTCTTCAAATAGCGATTGATGATCGTGTGATACCTCGGGGACGGGGAGAGGGCCTCGCGTGCGCGTGCGCGCGCGAAGTGTGATGGTGCTTGTCGCGAAAGAAACCAGCGACACGTGGCAATGACTCTTTTTCAGTTCCTGATAGTATCGCGCGGATCCCATCGAACTTGAGATCGCATCAACTGATATCGTCGAGTCGATCTGGGTCTACTATTCAGCGACAAGTCTCGATGTACTCAACTTCGGGCCCTCATCGAACCATAATCCCGACATTTCGACCCCACCCGGACTCCCAATCCGGGGCCGTGGAATTTAAATCATTGTGTTGATAGTGATTTAGGCGCGGTGGTCACGGTGCGCCCGCAGTAGACACCGCAACGGGAACGAAAATCGCACTCTGGTATCTCAGTATTCCGCGATCCAGATTGAGCGCCTGGCCCTCATTTGAGAATGCGTCTGTTCGGATCGATGTCGGGGTCTCTGAAATTCAGCGCTCCGTCTCGACCGCAAATTGAGTCGGCTGTGGGGCTGTCGTAGGTCTTTGAAATCTGCCCCCTGATCTGCTTTGAGGTCGCCTATTTTTGAACCAGACCCCCCACCCCTTCATGGGCTGGGACTCCTTGGTTATCCACCGAGCACAGATCATCAATCTCTCACCATCGAGATAACGGAGGGAGGAACGCGTGGCATAGACACGGCGCTGCTGTTCGTTGGAAAAATGCTGCATGCTGATTATTTGTTTGTGAGAATATCAATTTATACTGATGTCGAAAGGGCATTGATGACACTACACAACCACACTGCAGGTGATGCCAGAAGGGCTGCTGAGAGCAGGAGCCAAAATGAATGTAACGCGCTCGGACAACTCCCAGAGGGCTCTCTGGAAATCATCGGGGACATCCATAGGGAGATCGAAGCCCTCGATTTGCTACTTCTGCATCTCGGATACCGGCCCGATGGCACCCATCCCGAAGGGCGCCGGATGGTCTTTCTGGGTGACCTCATCGACCGTGAGCCGGACAGCCCTGGGGTAGTGCATCGGGTCGCAGGGTACGTTGAACAAGGCCGCGCCATGACCGTCTTGGGAAACACGATTTCAACGCGGTGGCTGGCAAGCACAAAAACGAGAACACGTGGCTCTTCGGGCATGCTCCGGTGAGAATCAACGAGAAGAAAGCCAACTCTGCACGCGAGCGGGATGAGATTCTCGATTTTCTCCGTCGGCAGCCGCTCGCGCTCCAGCGCGCTGATCCTCGGGTCGTGCACGCCTATTGGGACAGCGGGGCGCTCGATGAGCTCAAGGGTGAGGAGGGTCCCGCGGAAGCGCACCACAAGCACCGTGCACTGATCGAGTCGAAGCTCTCCGATGCCGTCTATTCGGTTGATCGAAGCCTGGCGATGCAGAATCAGAACCCCGTCAAGGTGGTCACGTCGGGCCCTGAGGTGCGCGCCCCCGACCCCTTCTTCGCTGGCGGCAAGGAGCGAATAGAGGCAAGGCATCCTTGGTGGAACGACTACCGGCAAGGACCGTTCACCGTGTGGGGCCACTACTGGCGGATCCCGATTCCTCAACTTTCGAAGGACGACGGGCTGTTCTCGGGACAGCCGCTGTACAACGCCTTGGGCGCCGGCAACGCGACCTGCATTGACTACTCGGTTGGAGGACGCTTCTGCGACCGCGACGAGGGCAGGATAAACGGCCCGTACACCGGACGCCTTGCTGCCCTGCGATGGCCTGAACGCACGCTGGTCTTTGTCGATGGTGAATGTCAGCCCATGGTGACGCCCAAGAGCCTGCCCGTGGAATCGGCAGGATGAGTCCTCTTGACCGGAACGATCGATGGGTTGACGCAACCCGAACGGTTGCCGGTTCTCCCGGGGCAGCGTACCTCGCCAGCATCAGCAAGGGTTCGCGCAGGACGGTGCAGCATTCCATGTCCAGCCTTGCATCGATGGTGGCCGGCAGCAAGGTAGACCCGCAAAGCTGCGATGGGAAAGTCTCTCCCACAACGACACGGTGCGGCTGAGATTGGAACTGAAAGAAAGATTCGCTCCTGCGACCGCCAACAAGATGCTCTCGGTCTTGCGGGGGGTGCTCCGTGCGGCCCGTGATATGGGGCTGATGACCGAAGGCGAATTCCAGACCGCGGCCAGCCTCGAAACCATCAAGGCGGCTAAGCCCACGGCTGGTGTTTCGGTCACGTGAACGATCCTTGCCGGGTTGTTCGAGGGATGCGCGAAGATCCCGGGGGCCGCTGGCCGACGTGATGCCCGCGCTCCTTGCGGTGTTTCTGAGTTCGGGTTTGCGCCGCGCGGAAGCCGCTGCGTTGGAAGTCGCCGATTACGATGCCGCATCGGGCCGGCTGCACATCCGTGGCGAAAGACCGGAATATGACCGCCTGGTTGACTTGCCCATACCGGCGCGGAAGCGCTCGCTGATTGGCTCGAGGTTCGCACCGACGAGCCTGGCCCGTTGCTCCTGCCGGTCGATCGTGGGGGTCTCATCCGCTTCAGACGCATGACCGACCAGGCGGTCTACACCATCTTTCGGCGCATCACGGAGAGAGCCGACATGTCGGAGATCACATTGCGGGATCTACGGCGTGCTTACCTCGTCAGCCTGATCCGCGCCAGCATGCCGCTCGAAGACGTGCAGTACCTCGCCGGGCACGCGAGCTGGTTCACCACCGCGGCGTACCGGGATCTCGCTGCGGACTCATCCATGAAGGGATACGCGTTAACTCAACTCCTGTACCGTTCACGCACATGCATAATCCAGCCGTAGACTCACACTGGAACTGGACCGGATTAAGGGGGGCAGATCAACCGCCGTTTAGCCCTGGCGAGGATGAAACGCCGGACACGGGCGGCAGGGTTAGGCGATCGGTTCGGGAACCAAACTTTTAGAGGGACCGGGATTACCGCGTATCTGAGCAATGACGGGCAGCTTGTACGCGCCCAATGCATGACGGATCACGCAAGCCCGTGAACGACAAAGCTTTATGTCCGGAGGGATCAGGAAGCCACGCTCGATGAGGTAGAACGGATAATCCTGTGACTCTGGTACTTGGGGCAGCAGTCAAGATGCGAATGCCTCGAGTGAAGATATAAAGCAGCCAAAGGGACAAGGAATGTGATTGTAAACGAGTTATCAACCAGTAGGCTGGAGCGAGTTGTTTCCATGGCGAGACAACAGAGCGAACCCCTAGAATTGGGATAGTCTAATCGGGCAGCGAATCCAGTATAATCCAAGCGATATGCGAAGTTATCTAACTCGTCGATCTCTGGCGGGGCGTCATGCCGTCGGGGATGGACTCACATCATTTACCGTTGTTGGTGTGAACATGGATGGAAAGCCGGATTTGGTGACCGACAACTCAAGCGGTCGAGATGTCACAGTATTATTCAACCAGTGGTAATGAATTTAAACCGTTTATAACACTAATCATATGCTAATATAACCAGGGGCCCCAATGCGCTTCTCAATGAATTATCATGCTTACGGATTAATGTCCACCGCATTATTATTTATATGTGCGGTTCCATCCACGTACGCACAAGAGCTGCGATTAACCGAAGTTGAATGGGTTAATGATTTGGGGCAGCCCATACCGCCATTTGTTAGGGCTGATTTAGATATTGTTGGCGCTCCTGACGACGATACGACGATGCCGATATTTACAAATACGACCACGCATACGATCAACTATGGACCAATGATCGGCAATATTGACGTCATCGACACGATCGAAACATTCGTTACCGCAGGCCCCATTGCCATTCCAATAACCTGGAGTGGCAACGTCAATGTCCCCGTAGACCAGTCTGAATTCCCGATTGTGATTGATGGGAATGTCTCAACCGGGTTTAGCTTCATCCCGGGGTTTAGCGGCTTGTGGAGATCGGATGGCGCTGTCACCCTAACGTTTCGGGCTTTTCCAAGCGACGATATGAATCCGGATGAGAGTCTTTCGGTCACGGTGTCTGCAACAGCCGCGATGCAGAATTCAAACTTCACAGCAGCGGTAGCACGATTCTCAGTTTTTAAGCCAGACGGCACTCGTGAGCAAGTCGTCGCCTTTGGTGGCAGCAGCAACGCAGTCGATTTGAGCACCACCTTTGAGCTCAAAGTCAATGATGACAATGATACATTTCGGGTAGTTCTAGATGTAAAGACTCTCGATACAACCCTTTTTGCTGCAGCGAGCGCTCGTATCGAGAACTTTCGGATAGAAGCCATACCAGCGTTACCAGAAGCTAGCTACATCATCGTGCCGATCCATGGCCAGGTTTTTGAAGCGGCGGTGCTGCCCGAGTTATTCCTGAACCCGCCAGCCTGGAATGGGGATGTAACTCGGATCGCAGGACGTCTCGCTAATGAGATCAACGATCAAAGAACATCTGCAAAGATTCCACCCATCAAGCTAATCCCCATTATTGGTAACTGGGCTCAATTAACAAAGCCTGGGTTTGAGCAGATTGTTAGCAGCCGGATCAAGTATTTATATATAGAAGCAGCGAATCCTCCTGCATTTATACGCGATGCGCTGTTTACAGCCGCATTTCATATTGAACAAGATGGTAGGTATTTTACAGAGAGGTCATCAAGAACAGCTGCCTCGATAATTAGCAATCGAATTGCCACAGCGATCGCGGAACAACGGCAGATCAACGGACCCGCACACCCCGTGTTCGTTGACCTGATCGGTCACAGTCGCGGAGGCGCAGTTTCTGGTGAAGTACAACGTATTCTTGGGCGTAAATATCTTACAGATCCACACGTGAGTATTAGCTGGACCATACTTGATGGAATTGATCCAACGCAGCGTGGTACTCCGCCGCTAAAAAGGCCACTCGCACTCGCCGGAGATCTTCTCAATGATCCTCTGCTATTACAGGATGATCGTCTCGCAGGAGACATAAAAGTCACAAATTTCTACGCCCAATTCGCGCTGATCGATGGAGAATCTGGATTTTACGGCCCCTTGGTATCATCAGCGATTAATTTGGTATTTGGTGTTCAGCCTGACAGCTGGCTCAAGGTTCGTGGGTACCCGCGCGGAAGGAGTAGGCCGGGACTAGTTTCCCCCCAGGATGATCATATATTTTCATTCACTAGCCATACTTCAATAGTAGATGCCTTAATCAATTCATATGAACAGGCAGTCGTTGGGGTGCCGGCGCAACCCGCCTCCATCGTAGCAAGCACGTTTCTTGGCGATATCGTGCAGGAACCATTAACACGAATTAAGGAGCGGCGGCAACTCCGAGTTGCCAATTTAGACAAGCGAAAAATCAGAGATAATACCCCTTTCACTGTGGAGGGGACTGTTGATTCTGCGTGCGCATTCTTGGATGCAGCTGAAGTTCTTTCAGCTGATATGGGCTTTAGAGAATTTATGCCAGACCTTCAGTTCTTGCTAGAGAGGTATACTTATTCATCTGTAGCCAATCAATTTCCTACTGGTGGAGTGTGGGAGACCGTATCCGGAAAACCGATCGTCGCCTGTGATGACATCGGGATTGCTCTGCCAGCATTTGTCTTAGATTCAGGCGCCATGATTCTGCAACAACTCAATCAAGACTCTCTGGATTCAGATTCTCTCCGTGTCCGCCTCGAAGTTGCGATGACGACCCCAGATTCGGTGTTGGTGGCAATGCTAGATGGCCCAGGTCTTAGCTCTGAGCACGCATTCTCTACTGACGATGCTCCCGCACTGTTAGCACCCTTCGTAATAGAATATGAGATCGAGAGGCAAGACGGCAGCGGATGTACAGAATGCCTGGATACTCTCACAGTATCTGGAGACGGAATTTTACTGCTTGAGGCAACCGTAATCGCGGCGCCATTGTGCCCATCCGATCTTAACGGCGACAATGTTGTTGATACCGCCGATCTCGGTATCCTGATCGGTCAGTTTGGAACGAACCAGCCCGAGGCTGATATTAACGGAGACGGTATCGTTGACATGGCAGACCTCGGCAGCTTGATTGCAGAATTTGGCAGCGCCTGCCCGTAGGCAAAATCAGAGGATGAGCTGTTTTTGCATGGCCTCTAATGGACTCACAATACGAAATTCAGAACGATTTATCAGGACAAGGGAGATTAAAGATCATCAGAAATCGATCACTTATTGTTTGTCTTTGCGCCATTGCTCTGGTGGCCACAATTCTTCGTGCTGGTTCTCTCAGCCCACCGGCAGGGCCGGTGCAGCCGACACCAGGATCGCTCACGGAAATCCAGGCTACTCTCGACAGCCTGGTTGCCGAGCAATCGCCGGGCGCACCCTGGGAGGTGGCAACTGGAAATGGATTCAATGCCGTCAATATGCCTCTGCAACTTGTGTTTGGATCAGGGTTCCTTCATCAGATTGTATTGGCGGAGGACGGCGGCGGTTCGACTGTACTCGCCAGCCGTATATTTGATGGGGCTGGAAACACT
>JAJDDA010000173.1 GCA_029260535.1 Phycisphaerales bacterium
GTCGGCGACGTCTTCCTCGAGGTCGGACCCAACGGGATCACGTCCACGGCCGTCCCGGCGCTCCCCGGCCCCGACATCGCCCTCGGCTACGGCGATGCGACCATCACCGGCAGCGACTACAACACCGGGACCACCGCCGCGGACGCCTCGCTCCGGTGCGTCGGCGACCTCAACGGTGATCTCCTGATCGACACCGCCGATCTGGGCACGCTGATCGCGGAGTTCGGGACGGCTGGTGTGCTTGCGGACATCAACGGTGATGGCGTTGTTGATACGGCGGACCTTGGCGCGCTGATCGCGGCATTCGGTTCGGATTGCGGCGCCGATGTTAAGTGATTGCACAATTCGGGACGGGTGCTCGGTGATCTGAAGCGCCGGAGTCAACCTGCACGATTCATAGCGCCCGCTCACGTTGAGCGGGTGTTTTTATGCGCACGAATGAGCAGATAAAAAAATGGCGCCGACCGACGCAGATGTTGAGCGGGCCCCCCGCGCAGCATCAGTTCATCGGCCGGCGCGCGAGGAGACTGGTGCCCTGCGGAAGCCGGTCTGTGGTGCGGATGGATGAGCCGTCAGGTGACTGTCATGTACCGCTCTAGATAGGTAATCGTCTCAACGAGGGTTTTTGCTTCAGCCGCGTTGAGGTCCCCGATCGAGACCATCCCTGCGAGTTTCCCGTCGGAGACGATGGGCACGTGGCGGATGTGCTTTTCGCGCATCAGCGTGCGGAGGTCGTCGAGGGGTGTTTCGGGTGGCGCCGTGTGGACGTTTTTGGTCATGACGTCGCCGACGAGTGTCTGCTCGGGGTCGAGGGATTTTGCGACGACCCTTCTCAAGACGTCGCGTTCCGTGAAGATGCCGAGCAGTCCGCCGTTGCTGTCGAGTACGACGAGCGAACCGACGTGTGCCTCGTTCATGGCTTTGGCCGCGTCGAGGACTGTGGTCTCTGGATTGACCGATGCGATCGATCTGGACTGTTGAGGCAGGTCGCCTCTTTTCCGTGCTGCAATGAGGTCAGCAACTCTGGGCATGGTGGTCTCCTTTCCATGCGAGCGAGCCGTCGTCCTGCACTTCAGCCTTCAGGCCTGGCTGCGGTCCGCCCCGTTGATCCGAACACCGTATTGTCGCATAAACGGCCGCCGAATACACGCAAAAAATCCAGAAACCCCTCTTTAAGGTGTTCTGGGGGGCCTTTATTGAACGATCGGATCAGTTCCAGCGTGTGACATGCCAGCTTTTTTTCCCGCGTCGCAGGAGGATTGTTGAGCTGTGCAGCAGGTGGGATGGCGTTAATTTCGTCTGGCTATCGGCTTTTATGCCGTTGATGCTGACTGCGCCGGCTCCCAGGAATTCTCGTGATTCGCGTTTGCTCTTGGCGAGTGTCGTCTCGATGAGAAAATCTGCGAGCGGGAGGCCATCGCCGGCGAGGGCGGCTTTTTTGTGCTCGCTCGAGGGGACGCCTTCGAAGACTTCCGAAAGCGTTGCCTCGTCGAGGCCGGTGACATCACCGGAGAAGAGCGCGCCGGCGGCGGCTGCGGCGCGTTGCTGTTCTTCAGCGCCGTGGAGCATCTCGGTCATGTGGTCGGCGAGCGCTTTGTGCGCGATGCGCGCGCCGGGTTTGGCTGCGTGCTCGGCTTCGAGCGCTTCGATTTCTTCTTTGGGGAGCGTTGTGAAGAAGCGGAGGAAGCGGGGGATGTCTTCGTCCTGGTTGTTGAGCCAGAACTGTCGGAAGGCGTAGGGGCTGGTGCGGTTGGCGGTGAGCCAGATGGCGCCGGATTCGGTTTTGCCGAACTTGCCACCGTCGGATTTGGTGACGAGGGGGCAGGTGTAGCCGAAGGTTTCGCCTTGGCACATGCGTCGGGTGAGGTCGATGCCGGCGACGATGTTGCCCCATTGGTCGGATCCTCCGACCTGGACGGTGACGTTGCGGTCCTTGTGCAGGCGGTAGAAGTCGTAGGCCTGAAGGATCATGTAGGAGAATTCGGTGTAGCTGATGCCGTGCTCGCGTTCCTGGAGCCGGGCGCGGACGGATTCCTTCTGGATCATCATGTTGACGGAAAAGTGCTTGCCGACGTCGCGGAGGCACTCGATGTAGCCGAGCGCGTTGAGCCAGTCGGCGTTGTCGACCATCTGGCAGGCGTTGGGGCCGTCGAAGCGGAGGACGCGCTCGAAGATGGGGCGTTGGGCGTTGACGTTGGCCTGGACGGTCTCCGGGGTGTTGAGGCTGCGTTCGGCGTCTTTGCCTGAGGGGTCGCCGATCAGGCCGGTGCCTCCACCCATCACGACGACGGGTGTGTGGCCGGCGTCCTGGAAGCGGCGGAGGAGGAGCATCGGGATGAGATTCCCGATGGTGAGCGAGTCGGCGGTGGGGTCGAACCCGGCGTAGACGAGGCGGCCTCCGGGTGGCGAACCCTGGGCAGTGCCGGCGGAAAGATGGCTGCTCAGGGCGCCGTCATCGGTGGTCTGGTGGAGCAGACCCCGCCATCGGAGGTCGTCGAGCAGGTTGGCGCCGGATGTGTTTGTCATGGTTGATTGGAAGCATATCGATCGGCGGTTCGCGGGTGATGGATGGAGAAAAAGGCGTCGAGTTTGGAGGAGATTTTGAGAGGCTTAAGGTTGACAGTAATTGTGAACAAGAATATCCTATTTAGTAACCGTTCCTGCAAAACGAGAACGGGGAGGAACAAATCGGGTATTATTGAGATCGATTCTCAACAAGACTCGAACCAGCAAGACACCGCCCGGCAATCAACCGGGCCAACAAACACTTTGTTTGCTCTTGAGGAGGAGCCACACCATGCGAAACGCGATCACACTGACATCTCTCTTAGCGGCCACTTACTTCGGCGCTTCGGCTGCTGCGGTCACGCTGCCTTTTACAGAGGACTTTGATTCGGATTCTGCGAACTGGTTCAACGCGGCGGAGACCGCGCCGGTTGATTGGGCGCCTGCGGGTGGTCCTGATGGCGGTGCGTACGCGACGACCGGTTTTAACTTCCAGTTCTCGAACGAGGGCGATCGGCCGCCGATGTTCCGCGGGCACGACGCCCTTGATTCCAGCGGCGACGGGTTTGTGGGCGACTGGATCACTTCGGGCGTCACGACGTTCAGTTTCACGGTGCGTCACGATGCCCCGATGCCGCTGCCTTTCTTCGCACGGTTTGCCCCGAACTTCGCTCCTGGCGCGAATGCTGTCGCGTTTGCCCCGGTGTTCCCGAATGTCTGGACAACGATCACGGTCCCGATCAACCCGGGCGCGTTCTTCATCTACGAAGGCACGGACTTTGCTTCGACGTTCAGCAACGTGGGCCGGGTCCAGATCGGGCTCGAGGTCCCTGCGGGTCTCAACGGGCTTGATCAGTTGGTGACCTTCGATCTGGACAAGCCCTCGCTTGTTCCCGCGCCTGCTGCGGCGGGTCTGTTTGGTATCGCGTCGGTGGCGTTCACGAGCCGGCGCCGGCGGTGATCGGTTTGGGCTAAGATTGCCCTTGCACCGCGATTCTCCCCCTCCCCGGGGTATCCAGGCGTGCCGATGCCCCGGGATTCTTCCTTCGTGAAAAGTTCATCATTGGTTCAGCACTCAGATGGAACGAATCATGCAACGCTCAACAAAGCCGGAATTCAGATCAACGAGACCTCGGGCGTTTACGCTTGTCGAGTTGCTGGTGGTGATCTCGATCATCGCTTTACTGATCGGTATCCTGATCCCGACATTGGGTTCGGCGCGGTCGAGCGCGATGCGTGTCAAGGATCTTTCGGTGGCACGGCAGCTGATGATCGCGTACACGATGCACGCGGATGACCATCGCTCGATGGTGCTGTTCGGGTTTCGCAGGAACGATCCGGTGACGGGTGATCCTGTGACGGCGCGCGATGCGTCGGGGAACATGATCACGGGGCTGACGGCGCAGCGGTACCCCTGGCGGTTGCTGCCTTACCTCGATTACAGCCCGACGTTCCTCTATCAGAATCTTGATGATTACGAGGACGAGTTTCTCGATCCGTCGTTTGATTTCTCGTACCAGCTTTCGGCGTCACCCTCGTTTGGTTTGAACCAGGGCTTCGTCGGTGGCAGTTCCGACAGTGACGGGACTCCGAGCATCGAGCACCCTCGGACGGATAGCGTGTTCGGGTCTGGCTGGTATGTCCGGCGGATCACGGATCCGCCGGACCCGCAGGGGTTGATCACGTTCGCGACGGCGTTTGGTCGCAGCGCGACGATCTACAGCGAGGATCTCAACGGGAACTACAAGGTGACACCGCCTTACATCCACGAACGATCATGGCGGAGCGCTCCGCCGGATTCGTCGATCGAGAGTTCCGGCGAGGTCGGGAATGTCGATCTGCGGTACGGCGAGCAGGCGGTGATCGGGTTCTTTGATGCGCACGCGGACAGCCTGAACTGGGAAGAGCTGCAGGACATGCGGCGTTGGGCGCCCAGCGCGGACTCGAAGGACTGGACGCTTCAGCCCAACTGAATATTGGTTGCGGCACAGCAAGACACACGGGACGCGGCGCGTCCAATGACGGGAGAGACATCATGTTTACCTACGAATCACGTGCGGTGTTGATCGCGGCGCCGTTGCTTGCGGTGACCGCGGCGGCGAGCGCCGATGTTGTTAATATCGTGTTCCCGGAACCGACGCACGATCGGTGGAATTACCCGTTCAACTTCACCCCCGGGGCTCGTGGCTCGGCGTCGACGTTCAACGCGATCAACGAGACGGACTTCGATGATCGTGACGGGCAGGTGTTCATCGGGTTCGATACCGATGCGCAGCTGGAGCCGGGGCTTGGCGAGGTGTACTACGTCATCGTCAGCGCCGAGATGCGGATCGCGACGAGCGATGGCGGGTTTATCTTCGATGACACCTCGGACTCGATCACGACGTTTACCGATCCGATGGACCCCGAGGCGCTCAACGGGAGGCCTTGTGAGTTGTTCGGTGTTGGGTACCGGGGCGGGTTCGGCGTGCATACGTACGTCGAGACGTCGCCCTTCGGGGCGCCTGATGGCGAGAACTACACGGCGGTCCGCAACGGCTTCCCGACCGACTTTGTTGGGGGTGTGCCGGATGACATCTCGAACCATATCTTTGGGGAGTTGATCGGCGGGGAGACGTTCCCGGCGCGGGAGGTCACGCCCTTTGCGGTTGGGATGGCTGATGGCGTTTCGGTCGGCGCTGTGGCACCGTTCGATACGGATTTCATCTTCACGCTCGATCTGGGCAACCCTGATGTGGACCTGTACCTCCGCAAGGCGATGCACGAGGGGAAACTGCACCTGATGCTGACCTCGACGCACGCGGCGGTGATGCAGGGCGGTGAGTTCGTGAACTGGTACACGAAGGAGAACTTCTTCGGTGAGGGGTTTGCGGCTCGTCTGAGCATGACCGTGATGACGATCGACCCGCTGGTCGGGGATCTGAACCTCGACGGGGTGGTGGACACCGCGGATCTGGGGCTGCTGATCGGTGCGTTCGGGAGCGGTGATCCGGTCGCGGATATCAACTCGGATCTGGTCGTGGATACGGCTGATCTGGGGCTGCTGATCGGAAACTTCGGGGCGTCGATCCTCTGAGGGGTTTGCCCTGCGGTCGGCCTCTTGGGGCTGATTGCGCCGTAAATATCGCCTGAAGTTTGGCCGCATTTCATGCCGGGCCGTGGTTTGGTAGGGCTCATGGTATAGGATGCGCTCTATGAAGCGAGATGGTTTGCCGACGATCATTCAGGGTGGCATGGGAGCTGGGGTTTCCAGCTGGACTCTGGCGCGCGCGGTTTCGAAGGCTGGGCAGTTGGGTGTGGTCTCCGGGACTGCGCTCGATGTGATCCTGGCGCGGCGGCTGCAGGTCGGCGATCCTGGCGGGCACATGCGGCGGGCGCTGGCGGCGTTCCCCATCCCTGGTGTGGCGCAGCGGATCATTGATAAGTATTTCGTTGAGGGCGGCAAGTCGGCGGACAGGCCGTTCAAGGCGAAGCCGATGCCGAGCGAGAAGCCTTCGAGGCAACTGGAAGAATTACTGGTCGCGTCCAACTTCGTCGAGGTGTTCCTCGCGAAGGAGGGGCACGATGGCGATGTCGGCATCAACTATCTCGAGAAGATCCAGGCGCCGAACCTGCCTTCGATTTACGGCGCGATGCTCGCGGGTGTGACGTACGTCCTGATGGGCGCGGGGATCCCGAGGGCGATCCCGGGGATCCTCGATAGTCTTGCCGCGAGTCAGGCTGTTGAGATGCGGCTGGATGTGCAGGGCGCTGAGCGCGGCGAGGAGTTTGCGCTCCGGTTTGATCCGAACGAGTTCTGCGGCGGTGAAGCGATCAAGGTTGAGCGCCCGGCGTTTCTTGCGATTGTGTCGTCTTCGACGCTCGCGACGATGCTGGCGCGCAAGGCGAGCGGCAAGGTTGACGGGTTTATCGTTGAAGGGCCTTCCGCGGGCGGGCACAACGCGCCGCCCCGGGGCAAGCTGGAACTGAGCGTTGATGGCGAGCCGATCTACAACGACCGGGACTTTGCCGACCTTGCGGCGATTGATGAGCTGGGATTGCCGTTCTGGCTGGCTGGCTCGTATGCGGAGCCTGACCGCGTCGTTGAGGCGCTTAAAATGGGCGCGGCTGGTGTCCAGGTCGGGACCGCGTTTGCGTACTGCGAGGAATCGGGGCTGCCCAACGATCTGATCGAGCGTGTGCTTGAGATGAGCGGCAGGGGTGAAGCTCGGATCTTTACCGATCCGGTGGCGTCGCCGACCGGGTTCCCGTTCAAGGTGCTTGAACTGGAAGAGAGCCTGTCAGAGGCTGCGGTGTACGAGCAGCGGTCGCGGATCTGTGATCTGGGTTACCTGCGGCACGCGTACAAGACCGAATCGGGCAAGCTGGGGTGGCGGTGCCCTTCGGAGCCTGTGGATGATTTTCTGCGCAAGGGCGGGAAGATCGAGGACACGGTTGGGCGCAAGTGTGTCTGCAACGGGCTGATGGCGAATATCGATCTCGGGCAGAGCCTGAAATCGGGTGGGGTTGAATTGCCCCTGATCACCTCTGGCGATGATGTCGCTGCGGTGGCGCGGTTCGTCAAGCCGGGCGAGCGGTCGTACTCGGCGGCGGACGTGATCGCGTACCTCCTGCGGGATCTGCAGGGGTCAACAGTAGGCGATTCCGGGGCGGTCGCGTCTCTTTAGGGTTCGCTTGCTGCTCTTATTCTTGCGTAGACGATCGGGCTACTATCGCGTCCATGTCAACGCTCATTTCCGCCAACAAGATAAGTAAATCGTACGGGCCTCAGGTCCTCTTTTCCGGGATCGATCTCCGGCTCGGGGATGACGACCGGCTCGGGCTGATCGGGCCGAACGGCGCCGGGAAGTCGACGCTGCTGAAGATCCTCGCGGGGATCGAGAAGGCGGACGAGGGCGAGATTGTCCGGCAGAAAGGCCTGCGGATGCGGTATGTGCCGCAGGATGACCGGTTTGCAGAGGGTGCGACTCCTTTGAGTGAGGTGGTTCGGCATCTCGAGGGCGAGCACCATTACGGCGCGGACGCGACGACGCGGGCGGAGATCACGCTGACGAAGCTGGGGTTCGGCGGCGATCTGGAGAAGCCGGTCGACACGCTCAGCGGTGGCTGGCGGAAGCGGCTGGCGATCGCTTGTGCATTGGCGCACGAGCCCGAGGCGATTCTGTTTGATGAGCCGACGAACCATCTGGATCTGGAAGGTGTGCTCTGGCTCGAGGGGTTCATGCGGCAGGCGCGCGAGTCGTTGATCTTCATTACGCATGATCGGCGGTTCCTGGAGAACACGGCGACGCGGATTGTTGAGTTGTCGAGGGCGTACCCCGATGGGGGGTTCGAGGTGCAGGGGAACTACACCGAGTTCGTCAAGCGCAAGGACGCGTTCCTCGATGCGCAGGCGGCGGAGCAGTCAGCGGTTGCGAACAAGGTTCGGCGCGATACGGCGTGGCTGCGGCAGGGGATCCAGGGGCGGCAGACACGGAACAAAACACAGGTGCGCGACGCGGCGGCGCGGCGCGAGGAGTTGAGCGATCTCAAGGGGCGCAACACCGCGACGGCGTTTACCGCTGGGATCGATTTTCAGGCGACCGGGCGCAGGACGAATAAATTGTTGTCGATCGAGGGTGTCAGCAAGACGCTCGGTGGGAAGAAGCTCTTCGAGGATCTGAGTTTGGTGCTCTCTCCGGGCAAGCGGCTGGGGCTGCTCGGTCCGAACGGCGCCGGCAAGACAACGCTGCTGCGGATCTGTGCCGAGACGCTTGCGCCGGACACCGGGACGATCACGCACGCGGACGATCTGCGGATTGTCACGTTCAGCCAGCTGCGCGAATCGCTGAATCAGCGCGATACGCTGCACGAGGCGCTGTGCCCGGTCGGGGATCGGGTCGAGTTCGGCGGCAACACGATGCACGTCAGCGGGTGGGCGGCGCGGTTCCTCTTCAAGAAGGGGCAGCTCGAGACGTTCGTTGAGAACCTGTCCGGCGGTGAGCAGGCGCGGGTTTGTTTGGCGCAGCTGATGCTTGAGCCGGCGGATGTGCTGCTGCTCGATGAGCCGACGAACGATCTGGACATCCCTTCGCTTGAGGCGCTCGAGCAGACGCTGCTGCAGTTCCCGGGCGCGATTGTGCTGGTGACGCATGATCGGTTCATGCTCCAGCGGATCGCGACGGAGTACCTGGCGCTCGATGGCGCGGGGAACGCGAAGGCGCACAGTTCGTATGAGCAGTGGGAGTCGGCGATCCGCAAGCGCGTCAAGGCGAGCAACCCGGGCAAGCCGGCGTCGAAGCCGCAGGATGGAAGGGCGGCGACCTCGTCGAAGAAATTGAGTTACAAGTTCCAGCGCGAGCTTGACGGTATGGAAGAGGCGATCCTTCTCGCGGAGAACGAGGCGGAGGAATTGCAGGCGAAATCGGGTGATCCGGCGGTTCTGGCGGATCATGTTCGGCTGACGGAGGTCTGCGAGCAGCTTGGTAAAGCGGAGGCCCGGGTCGCTGATCTTTACGCGCGATGGACGGAGCTTGAGGCGATGAAGCAGGGTTGATTGGGCCGGCGTGGCGATTGGTGTATGGTGGCGAGGAGTTGCTGCGCGCTGCGGCAACGCTGATCCTGCTTCTCCACCGGAGCCTCCGTCATCGACTCTGACAAATTACTGAAACTCTTTGCGGTCATCCTCTACTGCGGCGTCCTGCTCGCTCTTGGCTATTTCGCGTCGAAGCGAACAAAGGACATCCGGGATTACTTCGCGGGTGGCAAGCGGCTCGGGTTTATCAATGTGGCGTTTTCGGCGCGCGCGACGGGGGAGTCGGCGTGGCTGCTGCTTGGTTTGACCGGGATGGGCTTTGCGCTGGGTGCGCAGGCGTTCTGGGTTGTGGTCGGTGAGTGTGTTGGTGTTGGGGGCGCCTGGCTGCTCATGTCGAGGCGGTTCAAGCGGCTGACGGATCGGTACGATTCAATTACGGTCCCTGATTACCTCGAAGCCAGGCTCCGCGACAACACGCACGGGCTCCGCCTGATCGCGGCGGCAGCGCTGATTGTGTTTGTGCCGATCTATGCGGGGTCGCAGGTCTTCGCGACGGGCAAGGCGTTCAACGCGTTTTTGGATATGAACCATTTCCTGGGCGCGACGATCGGGTTCCTGGTGGTGCTTTTCTACATCACCAAGGGCGGGTTTATCGCGGTGGTGTGGTCGGATGTGTTTCAGGGCACGCTGATGTTCATCGGGCTCGTCGCGCTGCCGATCGTTGGCGTCATGGAGCTCGGCGGTGTGACGAATCTGATGGAGACGCTGCGTGCGGTCAGCCCCGATCATCTGACGATCACCGCGGGCAATGGATGGACTCCCCTGACGATCGCGACGGTGCTCGGGATGATCGCGATCGGGATCGGGTTCTTCGGATCGCCGCAGGTCTTCGTGCGGTTTATCTCGTTGCGGAGCGAGAAGGAGATCAACAAGGGCGCCGCGGTGGCGATCTTCTGGACGATTTTTGCGGATTCCGGCGCGGTGCTGGTGGGGATCGTTGGGCGGGCGCTCTTCGATCTGGACACCGTCGGCATCGACGGGGATCAGGACAACATCCTGCCGCACATGTCGCAGATGCTGCTCCCGGCTTTCTTTGCCGGTGCGTACATCGCGATGGTGCTCAGCGCGATCATGTCAACGATCGATTCGCTGCTGGTTGTCGCGAGCAGCGCGGCGGTTCGGGATTACTGGCAGAAGACGAAGCACCCCGACATGAGCGACGAGCGGCTGATCCGGATGAGTCAGGTGCTGACGCTGACGCTGGCGCTGCTTGCGTTCGCTATCGGGATCGGGATCCTGCTCTTCAACAAGGACGACGGCGTCTTCTGGATCATCATCTTCGGGTGGTCGGGGATCGCGGCGACGTTCTGCCCGGTGATGATCCTGAGTTTGTTCTGGAAGCAGCTGACGGCGAAGGGCGCGATGTGCTCGATGGTGACGGGGTTTGCGATGGTGCCGATCATGAAGTTCGTGGCGCCGGAGGTGCTGTCGGAGTCAGCGAACGCGTACTTGAACGCGCTGGATGTGCTGCTCCCGGCGTTCGTGGTGGCGATGGCGGTCGCGATCGTGGTGAGCGTGCTGGATCCGAAGGGGCGGGCGAAGTTGGAGGGGGTTGATGTGGACTTTGAGTATGCGACGCAGAAGCATGAATAACCAAAGAGCAACTGATGAAATACATCGCGACCATCAGGGGTGTTCGGGAGATCGGGATCGAGGGCGCCGCGGCGCCTGAGCCTTGGGAGGCGGTGCTTTCGCCGTTGGGCCTGGAGCCTGCGCTGACCGATGGGCGGGTGGGGGTGCTGCTGAACACGCTCAGCGCCAGATGGATGGGGATCCGGTTCCGTGAGGCGATCATTGCGGTGGATGTGTTTGCGCAGCGCGATGGCGAGCGGGTCAGGGCGGTGTACCTGGATCTGGCGTTCCAGTCGTTGCGGCTCTTTGCGCTCGCGGAGCGGCGGCGGTTCCGGACGCCGTTTGTGCATGCGGGGATCGAGACGAGTGTTGATCCGGGGAGGGGGTTCGCGGTGGATGTGGGCGGTTCGTTGATCTACTCGGCTCAGCGTTCTGCGGATCCGCGGGTCGGTGAACGCGAGGATCAGGAGTGGGAAGTGCCGATCTATTTTTCATCGCCGCGCGGGGCGGGCGTTGGGATGCGGGATATGTTTTATGCGTGGGTCAGCAGGAACGCGGAGATTCTGCCGTTTGATTCAGCGGTCGACGGGTTCGGGCTTGGCGGGGGTGATGCGTTTGCGGCGCTGAATCGGTTGCGGGCATCGGGGTTTGAGCCGTTGCGGTGGCGGGTTTGTGCGGATTCGATGCATGGCCGGAGCGGATCGGAGCGGGAGGGGGTTGGGTGAATGTGCGACCTTAACCGCCGTGTTCGAATACGAACCGGAGGCTGTTACCGTCGGGGTCGTTGATGTAGACCTCTCGGTTGCCCCATGATTGTTCGGTTGGTTCAAGATCAACCGGTGCGTCTCGCTCGATGAATTCGGAGTAGAGCGTGTCGAGATCGTCGGTGATGATGTAGGCGATTCCACCTGCGACACCATCGCCTGAGAATGACGAGAGATGGATCGTAGCCTCGTCGCGTGCGAGTCCGATGTAGCGCGGGTCGGGTCTGGCGCTGTCGGGTTGATACTCGAAGAGGCGTGTAAAGCCTAGTTTATTGCAGTAAAACTCTTCGGCGGCGGCAGAGTTGGAAACGTGCAGGACCGGGATGGCGAGTTTGAGCATCTTGAGGCTCCGGTGGGCTTCGGGTGTATTTTAGAAATCAGCCGCGATGCCGCTGGATGTCAGCAGCGTCCTGAACGATTCCGAAAAGACGAAGTTGTGCTCCGGGAATTTTTGGCCGCTCATGTTGTTGTCGAGGTGGCTGAACATGAGGTCGATCTGGCCGATCTCGCGGGGTTGGTCGTTGTCGCCGGGAGGGAGGAGCTCGACTGTGCCCTTGGTCTGGGCGCCCA
>JAJDDA010000174.1 GCA_029260535.1 Phycisphaerales bacterium
GGTCGTGGAGATCGCCGGCGTAGGCGGCGACGGTGTTCTGGGAGAGGCCGCACTCGACACGGATGAACGTGAGGAAGGCGGTGGCGGTGCGGGCGAATTCCGGCGGGAATTGCTCGGGGTCGGTGATGTTGGTTGCTGCTCTGGTCATGTGCCGGGTTGGCGCCTCCTAGCGCGGGAACATCTTGATCGGCCAAGGCGGTCGATCGGTGGCAGGATTGGCCGGAAGTGGGAGGCTGCTGCGTGTCTTGGCGCAAGCGGTGCGCGTTGGGGTGCGGGTTCGGCGGGGTTGGGGGGTGCTGTGGTGGGCGCCGCGGTTGCGTAGTGATGGGGACGATGACCCTGCGCACCGAACAAATCTGCTCTGATCGAATCTGCGAAGACCATGCGGCCGGTTCCACGATGGGGGCGGATGTCCCGATCCGGTTCAGGGACGCTGGAACTCGACCTTCGCTTGGCGAGCGGATCGTTGCTGCGGCGAGGGCCGCCTCGGCGATGCACCTGACCGGCGCGGCGTTGATCTCGGCTGATGAGGCTGCGATCCTGGCGCTGGGTGAAGACGAGAGGGGCTTGTAATGGGCGCCGGGATGTTTGTCTCCGCTTCGGGGGCGCTCACCAACATGCACAGGCTCGACGTGGCGTCGAACAACCTCGCCAACGTCAACACGACCGCATTCAAGAAAGACTTCGCGTATCAGGTCCCTCGGCAACCCGAGCGGCTGGAGGATTCGCTGTACCACCTCGGTTCGGACGAACTGCTCGATCAGCTGGCCGGGGGTGTGCTCAACGGCGAGACGAAGACCGATTTTTCGGCGGCCTCGTTCAGTATCACGAACAACCCTTTGGACGCTGCGATTGATGGCGATGGGTTCTTTGTTGTCGAGAGCGGCGACGGGGATCCGTGGCTGACGCGCGACGGGCGGTTTACGCTCGATCCCAACGGGATGCTGGTCAGCGCGACTTCGGGGCAACCCATCTTGAGCGACAGCGATCAGACGATCCGGGTGGATCCGAATCAGCCGGTCCTGCTCTCGCCTCTCGGCGAGGTGATCCAGGGCGAGCGGGCGGTTGCGCGGCTCAAGCTGGTGACCGTTGATGATCCTTCGATTCTGAAGAAGACGCTCGGCGGGTTCTTCGATTCGAAGTTTGGTGGGCCGTTGGAATTGGAGCACAACCGCGACGTGCGTATTGCGCCTGAATCCATCGAGGATTCGGGGGTTGATCCGATCCAGGCGCTGATGGGCGTGACGAGCGCTGGCGCCGGCGTGCGGAACAACATGCGGCTGATGCAGTTGTACGACGAACTTGATAACCGCGCGATCAACCGGCTGGGCAACGTGACCGGCTGATCGGGCTTTGACTGACTGAACAACCACTTCCGCTCTGGAGCGATTCTTTTATGGCGATCCTTGCACTCCACTCCGCCGCGACCGGCATGTCGGCGCTGAGCACGAAGCTCGACGTGACGGCGAACAACCTGGCGAACGTCAACACCGACGGTTTCAAGGGGAGCCGGGTGAATTTTCAGGATCTGCTGTACGTCGAGAAGGCGCAGGCGGGTGTTGAGAACGCGAGCGGGGATCAGCGGCCGATCGGGTCGTATGTCGGTCTCGGCGTGAAGGTCAGCGGGACGCAGCTGGATTTCCGGCAGGGCCCGGTGATCGCGACGGATCGGCAGCTCGATGTGATGATCGAGGGTCGCGGGTTTTTCCAGATCCAGGTCGGCGCGGATGAGGCCCCCAACGGGATCGCGTACACGCGAGCGGGGAATCTCACTCGGAACGAAGACGGCGAGCTGGTCCTTGCGACGGACTCGGGCAGGAGATTGGAACCCGCCATCACGATCCCTGATGATGCGCAGGGGATCAGCATTTCTCTTGACGGTCGTGTGAGCGTGCTGCAACCCGGTGCGACACAGCCGAGCGAAGTCGGGCAGATCCAACTGGCGTCGTTCGCGAATCCTGCCGGTCTGAAGCAGATCGGCGAGAATTTGTTTGTCGAGTCCGCGGCGACAGGCCCCGCGATTACCGGTGAGCCTGCGCAGCAGCAGTTCGGCGGGATCCGCCAGGGCACGCTTGAGGGCTCGAACGTTGATCCCACAATGGAACTGATCAGCCTGATCCGGACGCAAAGGGCGTTCGAGATGAACAGCCAGTCGATCCGTACGGCGGACGAGGTGCTGCAGCAGGTCGCGCAGCTCCGCAGGTAATCCTGACCATACTTTGAAGGTGATCCGATGATCGAACGCGCGTTGAAGCTCCGGCCCCGCTTGAATCTGTTTGTTGCGGCGCTGGGCCTGCTGGTGGGGGCTGCTGCGGCGCACGCTGATCTTGGTGTGATCGAACTGAATCCGACGGCGAAGGTGGCGGCGGGGGACCCGGCGCTGCTCGGCGATGTGGCGACGCTCAGCGGGGCGCCGGCGCTGGCGCTGGCCTCGACGGTGCTTCGCAAGGCGGGCATCGGGACGGATGTGATGGAGATCACGACTGGTGATATCCGCACGGCGCTGACGGCGCGCAACGCGAACTGGGGGCGTCTGACGCTTCGTGGCTCGGTTTGCGAGGTCCGTGTGGGTGATGCTGCTCGGCGGCAGGCAACAACGAAAATGAGGGTTGATGCGGCGCCTATCACGGTGGACCTGACCGGGCCAAAGACGGTGCGGACGAGGCTTGCGGCGCTGGTGGGGCGGATGTTTGACGTTGAGAACGAGGATCTGCGGGTTCGCTTTGACGAGCGGGACTCATTGCTTTTGAACCGGCCGATCGGCGATGGGGCGCGGGTTGAGATCCAGCCTGCGTCTTCGGCGTCGTCCTCGCGGATGGCGTTCGTGATCTGGGTGTATGAGGGCGAATCGCTCGAGCCGACGTCGGAGACGATCCGGGTCGATGTGCAGGTTCGCAGGCCGGTCGTGATCGTCAAGGGCGATATCCGGCGTGGTGATGCGGTCACGGCGGGTGACGTGTCTGTTGAGACGCGGTGGATGGCGCCTGTTGGCGCGGCGCCTATTACGGATGCGGAGCAGGCGGTCGGGATGCGGGCCAGGCGGAAGATCGTGTCGGGCTCGGTGATCCGGGTCGATTCGGTCGAGCCGCCGATCGCGTGCGAGCGGGGCGATCTGGTGAAGGTGCACTGCGTCAGCGGCGGGGTCGTCGTCAAGGCGTGGGCGCGGGCGCAGGCGAAGGCGCGCGACGGCGAGATGGTCGAGTTGCTGATGACCGGGAGCGAGAAATCGTTCCAGGCTCGGATGACCGGCCGGGGCGTCGCGGTCATGAACCTCGCCGGCTGATACCAATCAATACAACTGGTCTGCGGTTTGCATGAGTCGGGGTGGAGACACTACCGATGCGCAAGAACTATTCCACTTTGGCGTTTGTATTGGCGTTTGTTGCGCTCGGGCAGAGCGCCTGTGCGCAGAGCCTGTTCCAGGACGAGACCGAGGCGCCCCTGGCGCGGGCGGACGGGGACCGGAGCACGCACGAGTCGATCTATGAGACGAGCCTGATCGCGGTGAAGCCGCCGGATCCGCGGGAGTACCGGGAGAACGATCTGATCACGATCGAGGTCTCGGAGATCAGCAACATCAAGCGCGAGCAGACGCTCGAGACCGAGAAGAAATACAACAACGACGCGGCGATGGCGACGCTGGACACGATCCGGCAGTTCATCGAGCTGCGATCCCCGCTGACCGCGGTGAACCCGAGCCAATCGAAGCTTGCCGACACACAGACGAAGTTCGAGGGCGAGGGCGAGTACGAGCGCAAGGAGCGGGTCACAGCGCGGATCACGGCGCGGGTGCTTGAGGTCAAGCCCAACGGGACGCTGCTGATCGAGGCGCGGACGTCGATCCAGACGGACGGCGAGAAGCAGACGATCCTGCTCGCCGGGATGTGCCGGTCGGAGGACGTGTCGGCGCGGAACACCGTCAGCAGCAGCCAATTGTTTGACCTGACGCTGAATATCCAGCACGAGGGTCAGGTGAAGAAGGCCGCGGAGAAGGGGCTGATCCCCAGGGCGCTCGAGGCGATTTTTAACTTCTGATTTCAACGACCGGGTTGGTCAATGCCCATTGGAGGGCGCATGCGTTTGCCAAAGAACATCTTGAAGATCGCGATTGCCGGCGCTGCGATGACGCTCGCGTTCGGCGCCCACGCGACTTCGATCCAGGAGCTGGTGCGGATCAAGGGGCAGGGCGACACCGTGCTGCAGGGGTTCGGGCTGGTGATGGGTCTGCCCGGGACCGGCGACAGCGGCGAGAACGCCATGATCGCCAAGCCGATGGTGGCGCTGCTGCAGCAGCAGGGCCTGCCGATCTCGGAGCGGGACCTGGAAGATTCGAAGTCGATCGCGATTGTCGAGGTGACGTGCCGGATCCCGGAGCAGGGCGCTCGTGCGGACGACCGTTTTAACGTCACGGTGATGGCGATCAACAACCCGCAATCGCTCGCAGGTGGGCAGCTCTTCCTGACGCCGCTGCGCGGTCCTTACGCGACGCACGGCGTGTACGCGATTGCCGAGGGGATGATCGAGATCGAGGGCGACAACCCGACGACCGGGAAGGTCCGCCGTGGGGCGCGCGTGATCGAGGACATCCTGTCGCCTTCGATCAGCAGCGACGGCTCGCTGACACTCGTGATCAATCCCAATGTATCAGGCTGGACGACATCGCAGCTGATCGCGAGCACGATCAATCAGGACCGGATCGGGTTTGACGACGACGCGGAAGAGATTGCGTATGCGCTCGACGATCGGTCGGTCCGGGTTCGGATCCCGCAGGTGGAACAGCGCGATCCGGCGGGGTTTATCTCTGACATCCTCAGCATCCGGTTCGATCCTTCGTTGCTTTCGCTGCCGGCGCGGGTCGTGATTAACGAGCGTGAGGGCGTGATCGTGGTGACGGAGGATGTCGAGATTAGCCCGACGATTCTGGCGCACGGGGATCTGATGATCACGACCATCACGCAGCAGGGTGATGCGGCGCCTGGGGCTTCGGATACGTCGCGCTGGGCGCGGCTGGACACGGTTTCGGATGAAGAGGAATCGACGAGGCTGCAGGATCTGCTCAGCGCGTTCAAGCAGCTGGATGTTCCGGTGAACGATCAGATCGCGATCCTCATGGAGCTGCACCGCAGCGGCGCCCTGCACGCGGAACTGGTGATTGACTGATGACAACAATCGACACGAGCATGATGGCGGGTCTGGAATCACTGCACGGCGCAGGGCCACTCAATGATCCCTCGATCTTTCGCGCGGGGCTGAACGATCGGTCTGGCGCGGGGTTCGACTCGGCGCTGCGGCGCGCGGTCGGCGGGGATCAGAAGACGCAGCAAACCCCGAGGCAGGCGGCGGAGGAGTTCATCTCGATGGCGCTGGTCCAGCCGATCCTTGCGCAGCTGCGCGAGACGAATCAGGCGACTGGGCCGTTCGCGCCTGGGGCTGTGGAGAAGCGGTTCGGGCCGATGCTCGACGCGGAGATTTCCCATCGGATGGTCAAGAGCACCGGGTGGGGCCTGGTTGACGCGGTGGCGGGGCGTCTCGATCGCGGCGGGCAACAAGCAACAGCACAAACACCGGAGGTGGACACCGATGCCTGATGTCATCGCGATCAAGCAGGCCGCGTTGCGGCTGGAGACGACGCTCAACGATCTGCAGGTCGAGTACGACCTGCTCGAACGGCTCGGCGCGGAACGGCTGGAAGCGCTGCGCGCTGCGGATATGCCCGCAGTCGCGCGCTCGATTGGCGCTGAGAGCGAGGTCGCCGGGCGGATCGCAGAGCTGAATACGCTCCGCGCGGAAGCCGCGGGGTTGCTCGGCGAGTTGCTGGGTGTTGACGACGAGCAGGCCTCGGCATCGGCGCTCGCTCGGCGTGCGGCGGGCAAGGTCGGCGACGCGGTGCTCGATGCCGCGGGGCAGTTGCGTGCGGTGATCGAGCGAGTTCAGCGGCAGAACGCGCGGGGGCAGCTCGCGGCGCAGACGCTCGCGGCGCACATGCAGGGCGTGATGCGCGCGGCGCAGGGGAAACTGAATCACAGCGGCGCGTACGGGTCGCGGGGCGTTGTCGCGCCGGGGCCCGCGGTGGTCTCGATGCTGGACCTGACGAGCTAAGGGGATCTTGCGATGAGCCTGACATCTTCCTTGCTGATCGGACGCAGCGCTCTTGCTGCGAGCCAGATCGCGATCCGCGTGACCGGCGACAACATCGCCAACGCCGCGACTCCTGGGTACCACCGGCGGGTCGCGACGCTGAGCCCGAGCCGGGGCGAGGTGACGGCGAACGGGCTGTACTTCGGCCGGGGTGTCGAGGTGTCGGCGATCAACCGGCGTGTCGAGGAGGCGCTCAGCGCCAGGATCCGCACGAGCGTCTCGCAGGAGCAGTCGGCGCGGGTGAATCAGGACCTGTTGGCGCAGATCGAATCACTGACCTCGGATCTTGCCGGCACTGGTGTTACCGGGAATCTCGAGGAGCTGTTCGACGCGTTCAGTGAGCTGGCGAACAACCCTGCTTCAACGGCGACACGTTCGCTCATCGTCGAGACCGCGGAGACTGTTTCGCAGTACATGCAGCGGCTGCGGCTTGATCTGATCGATGCGCGAGATCAGGTCGATATTCAGGTCGGCGCCGGCGTCGTTCGGACCAACGAGCTGCTCGGTGAGATTGCCTCGCTCAACGAGGCGATTGTCTCGAGCGAGCAGGGGCGCACCGAGAACGCGGCGCTGCGCGATCAGCGTGATGTGCTGGTCGGCGAGTTGGCGCAATACATGGACGTCTCGGTCACGAACAAAGAGAACGGCTCGATCGATGTCTATGTCGGTTCGACGCCGATCGTGAACGGGGCGCTCGCGAGGGGGCTCAAGACGCTGACGGTCGATGTCGGTGGTGAGCTGAGGCTCTTTGTCGCGACCGCGGATCGCGAGGAGAAGCTCAATATCAGCTCGGGTCGGATCGGTGCGCTGCTCACGCAGCGCTCCGGCGATCTCGATGACACCATCACGCGCCTCGATGATCTCGCGTCCAACCTGATCTACGAGGTCAACCGGCTCCCCAGCCAGGGCCGACCGGGTGTGGGGATGACGAGCACGCTCGCGGAGCGCCGGGTCGCTTCGGTTGATCAGGTTCTCGCTTTGAACGATCCGGCGAACTTGGCGTTCGCGGGGTTGCCGTTCTCTGCGAGCAACGGTTCCTTCGAGGTCATCGTCCGCAACAGCGCCACGGGGAGCGAGCAGCGGGTGAAGATCGACATTGACCTCGACGGTATCGACAACACCGGCGCTGCGGGCTTTGCCGACGACACCACGCTTGCATCGCTTGTTGCCGATCTGGACGCGGTGTCGGATCTCTCTGCGTCGGTGTCCACGTCGGGTCAGCTGCAGTTGAATGCGAGTTCGGGCTTTGAGTTCAGCTTTGCGAACGACTCTTCCGGGGTTCTGGCTACGCTCGGGATCAACACGTTCTTCACCGGCACGAGTGCGCAGGATATCGGTGTCCGCGAAGAGATCGTTGATAATCCGCTCCTGCTTGTTGCTGGTGTGACCGACGGTTCCAACGAGGCGGCGCTGGCGATCGCGCAGCTCCGTGACGGGCCGGTCGAATCCGCTGGTGGCGTCAGTCTCACCCAGCATTGGCGCCAGACGACCGAGCGCATCGCGGTCAAGACCGCGGCGGCGGGGTCCCGTGCTGCTGCTGCGACGGATGTCCGCCTGGCGCTCGAATCGCAGGAAGCCGCGATCAGCGGCGTCAGCATCGACGAAGAGTCCATCAACCTCATCACGTTCCAGCGGCAGTACCAGGCCGCGGCGCAGTTCATCAATGTCATCGATGAGATGACGCAGATCCTCCTTTCCCTGGTCTGATCCGGAGTTGAGCCGATGTCACGCATCCCCGCCAGCGCAATCCGCATGCCGAACATCCTTACATCGCGTGTGGTGCGCGATCAGCTCACCGGGACCAGCATCGAGATCGCGCGCCTGCAGGAGCAGCTCTCGACAGGGCTGCGCATCAACCGTGCCAGCGATGATCCGGTGGCGTCGTCGATCATCAGCGTCCTCAATGCCCGGATCTCCCGATCCGATCAGCGTCTGCGGAACTTTGATCATGCTGAAGCGGCTCTTTCGACGCTCGATCAATCACTCGGCGAGTCCGAGTCGCTCCTTCTTGAAGCGACGGAGCTCGCCTCGAACCAGATCGGTGTTGGATCTGATCCCGAGACCAGGGCGGCCACCGTCGATGTTGTCGAGAGCATGATCAAGGAGTTTATTACGCTCTCGAACTCGAAGTTTACCGATCTGTTCCTCCTCGGAGGCGATCGCACGGCTTCTGATCCGATCGAGGGGTTCTTCGAGGGCTACCGCTACACCGGAACCGGCGATGGTCTCCGCACCGATATCGGGGCGAATATCCCGATCACGCTCGGCGCTGAGCGTGCGCTCGGCGCTCTCTCGGCGCGCGTCAAGGGCGACGTGAATCTCGATCCCGCGCTGACACGGAACACGAGGATCGCCTCGCTCAGCGGTGTTTCCGGCGACGGCGTCACGCTCGGGCAGGTCTCCATCGCGGTGGCCCCCGGTTCGAACTTCACGGTTGATCTTTCCAAGTCCGAGACCATCGACGACGTCGCCGACGCGATCGAATCCGCGATTCGGACACAGACTCCCGGAGCACTCGCGGGTGCGTTCCCCGGCGGCGTAGATATCAACGCCGCAGGGACCGGGTTGGCGCTGAACGTCAACGCGGGGTTCACTATCGATATCACGGATGTCGGCGGCGGCGCCACCGCGAACGGGCTCGGTCTCTCGGGCGTGACCTATGACAACGCGACGCCAACCAACCCTGGCGCTGATCTTGATCCCAAAATAGATGGGTTTACCGCGTTCGGCGATCTCGGCTTGGGCGCGGGGCCTATCCCGGGTGACATCGTCTTCCGCAACGGCGGCAGGTCGGGGACGGTCACGGTCACCGCGGCGATGACCGTTGCCGATTTCAAGGCGGCGGTGGGGGATCTCGATCTTGGTGTTCGTATCGAAATCAACGATCTCCAGGACGGTTTCAATGTGTTCAATGAAGTCTCGGGCTTCGACCTGTCCATCGAGGAGTCGGGTGGCGGGACGCTGACCGCGACGGCGCTTGGCATCCGGACGTTCAAGGGTTCGACGCCGACGACGGTCTTCAATGATGGCCGGGGAGTCGTGATTGCTGATGGCGCGGTGGACCCCATCACCGGGCTGCCCGATCCCGCTCGGGATCTTGATTTCCAGGTGACGCTCACCGATGGGACCCAGTTCGATGTGGATCTGACCCCGGCGGATATCGTCGATGTCGCCAGTGTGCTCGCGAAAATCAACGCGGACGCGGCGGCGGCTGGCGTCGCGGTCCCGGCTGACTTTGAGGCGGTTCTTGCTGACGGGACCAACGGGATCACCTTCAACGACAACGTCGGTGGTGGGGGTGTGGTCACGGTCACCACGCTGTTCGGGAATGCCGCCGAGGACCTGGGTCTGCTCGACAGTGTGTTTACGCCTGGCGCCCCGGCAGTATTTGCCGGGGAGGACCGCGCAACAGTGCGCGTTGATAGCGCGATCACTGCGCTGATGGACCTGCGCGATGCCCTGATTCGGAACGATTCGGTTGGCATCACGCTTGCTGGTGAACGGCTGGAGACGGCCTATGAACGGTTGTCGTCCGCCCGCGCTATCGCCGGGAGCCGTTCGTCGCGGCTTTCTTCCCTGCGGACGCGCGAAGAAGACTCTCGGGTGCTCGATCAGGGCATCCGGAGCGGGCTCCGCGATCTCGATTACATCGAGGCGTCGAGCCGGTTCGCTCTGCTGCAGGTCGTGCAGCAGGCGGGGTTGCAGACGGCTGCGGCGTCGCAGTCGAGATCGTTGCTGGATTTCCTGGGCTAAGGCCCGGGGTGATCTGATTTGGAGCGCTCGGGCATCGGCCGCTTTGAGCGCTTGACAGGACGTCATCCACGGCGGAGTGCCGTGGCGTTGACCGGGACAAGGTTTGGCCGAAAAGATGGAGCCACCGATGGAGGTGCGCACGACACGTTTTGGGACGCTCGAGATCGCGGAGGACCGCGTGATCTGTTTCTCAAAGGGGCTGCTGGGGTTTTCACAGTTCAAGCGGTACTGCCTGCTTGAGCCGAACGACGACGCCTGCTTCTTCTGGCTGCAATGCGTTGACGAGCCGGGGTTGGCGTTCGTGGTGACGGATCCCTCATTGTTTGTTGAGGAATACGACGCCCCGATCCGTCAGGAGCAGATGGAGGCGATGTCGCTGGCGAGCATCGAGGACGCGCAAGTCTTCGTGATCGTCAACAAGGTCGGCGCCGAGCTGACGGGCAACCTCCAGGGACCTTTGGTGATCAACACGCTCAATCGCAGCGGCGAGCAATTGGTGCTCGCTGATAAACGATGGGAAACGAGGCACAAGCTGATGGTTGTCGCCCAGGATCAACAACGGGCGACCGCATAGCGACAGCGCTGCGCAACGCTGAGTCAGGGACGACACAAGCGAACGCCGGACCGGGTGTGTAGCCGGGTCCAGGCAGGAAGGAGCCAACTGCAATGCTGGTGCTCTCACGTCTGCGAGACGAAACAATCATGATCGGCGATGAGATCGAGATCACGGTTGTCGACATCCGGGGGGACAAGGTCCGATTGGGGATCTCCGCTCCGACGAAGATCGCGGTACACCGGAAAGAGGTGTACGAGGCGATCAAGAAAGAGAACGAACAGGCCGCGACGCTCAATGGCGTGGCGCTCGGGACGCTCTCGGACAAACTCTCCCCTGGCCCGCAGCGCAACCGCACGGTTGCGGCGAGCCGGTTGTCATCGAACCCGATCAGCCAGGAACGGTTCCCGGGCGATTCGGATCGTAATGAAGACACGGGCGCCGATCGGCGGACCGCGTAATGTTTCATCGTCACCACCAAACGCGGGCGCGGATCAGCGCCCGGAAGCGCAGCGATCGCCTGAAACAAGGCGCAGAGCAACAATCACGGAGGATTGTCCATGGCGCGTATTAACACGAACATCTCGTCGCTCATTGCCCAGAAGAACCTGGGGCGGGCGAACAACAACCTTCAGGTCAGGCTCCAACGCCTCGCCACCGGTGTGCGGATCAACCGCGGCGCCGATGACCCGGCGGGTCTGATCGCGGCGGATCGGCTCCGGGCAGAACTACGCGGCGTTGAGCAGGGCGTGAAGAACTCCGAGCGGGCGAGCAACGTCATCGCGACGTCGGAAGCCGCGCTGGCGGAGGTCTCTGACTTGCTCAGCTCAATCAAGGCGCTGGTCGTCGAGGCGGCCAACTCTGGCGCCTTCTCGCCTGAGGAGATCGAGGCGAACCAGCTGCAGATCGATTCGGCGATCGAATCGATCACGCGGATCTCCAACACCGCGTCCTTCGCGGGGCTCAAGCTCCTCAACGGCGAGCTCGGGTACACGCTCAGCGGTGTGGATTCGGCGGATGTGCTCAAGGCGAACATTAATAACGCCTCGTTCGGCACCAGGAACAGCATCCCGGTGGACATCGAGGTCATCTCGTCGGCGCAGCAGGCGATGATCTTCCAGCGGACCGATTTTTCGAGCAACCCGCCCTTCAACCCCCCGGGCGTTGATGGGCAGCTGACCTCGACGGTCACGCTCGAGATCGCGGGTCCCACCGGCGTGCAGGTGCTGACGTTCCTCTCGGGGCAGTCGGTCGCCGAGGTGGTTACCGCGATCAACGCGATATCGGACGCGACCGGGGTCGAGGCGGCGCTGCACAACGGCATGGCCGACTCCGGGATCCGGTTCAACTCGGTCGAGTACGGCTCGAACGCGTTCGTGTCGGTCACCAAGCTGGGCAACTCCGGCACGTTCTGGGGCACCGCGAGGCTCCCCAACGGCGCAGAAGAGGCGACGCTTGACTGGACGATGGCCGCGACCTTCGAAACAGCGCAGCAGGACAGCGGCACCGACGTCGCGGCGCTGGTCAACGGCGCACTGGCGACAGGGCGCGGGCTCGAGCTGGGCATCAAAACCAGCGAGATCACCCTCGAACTGGCGCTCTCAGAGACGTTTGCTACGACGGTTGCTCCTGGTGGTACGCAGTTCGACATCACCGGCGGCGGGTCGCTCTTCCAGCTTGGTCCTCGCGTGAATTCGTCGCAGCAGGTCAACATCGGCATCCAGTCGGTGGCCTCGTCGAGGATCGGCGGGACGATCATTACAGATCCCAACACCTCGACGACCGAGATCCAGTTCCTCAACAGCGTCAAGAGCGGCGCCGCGAATTCGCTCTCGTCGAAGAAGTTCCAGAACGCGAGCTCGATTATCGATTCAGCAATCGACGAGATCGCGAGCCTCCGTGGTCGATTGGGCGCCTTCGAGCGGAATACGATCGAGACGAACGTCCGATCGCTCCAGGCGGCGATCGAGAACATCACGGCGGCAGAATCCGGCATCCGGGATGCGGACTTCGCGGTCGAGACTTCGGAACTCTCCAGGGCGCAGATCCTCTCGTCCTCGAGCACGAGCATCCTCGCGACGGCGAACGTGCAGGCGCAGAACGTCCTGCAGCTGCTCGGATAAATAGTTCCGGACGGAGCGCCGTAAGGCGCTCCGATTTCTCGGACTCATTCTCAGACTAATTCTTTGGACGAACCGCTGGCGAAAGCCGGCGGTTTTTTATGCGCGCGTCCGGTATTCCTCCGCCTGACGCAGGGTGTTCCGTTTGTGCGGGCTGGAAGCACACGGTTTTAGACATGTCGTTGATTCAGGGCTTGACCGATTGACCGGACCCTCCGATACGGATCGCCACCACGGAGCGCCGCATGGAGCGCGGATTCGTGGGGGAACCAATGGTCGGAGTCGCCGGCGATCCAAGCACGGATCGCTCGTCTCCAAACCCACACCGTTTAGTGTTAAGCGGGTGGTCGGAATCACGGACTCGGGCAGCCATAGATGGCTATGCCCTATTCAGTCACGGAGGATTGCACTCATGAGTCGTATCAACACGAACGTCCAGTCGCTCATCGCGCAGCGTGTCTTGGGCCAGAACAACAAATCACTCGGCCAATCGCTCGATCGCCTGAGCACCGGTCTGCGGATCAACCGTGGCGCCGATGATCCGGCGGGTCTGATCGCATCGGAGAACCTCCGTGCCGAGAAGACGGCGCTGACCGCCGCGATCGGCAACTCGGAGCGTGCCGCTCAGGTCGCCTCGATTGCTGAGGGTGGTCTCACCGAGATCGCCGGCCTGCTCAATGAGCTTGAAGGCCTCGTCACTGCCACGGCAAACGATGCTGGTCTGAGCCTTGAGGAGAAAGAGGCGAACCAGCTCCAGATCGATTCGATCCTCCAGTCGGTCGACCGCGTGTCGTCCGCGACGAGCTTCCAGGGCACCAGGCTTCTGAACGGCAACTTCGATTACGACACCACCGGCGTCAACGCCGAGGTGGACAGCTTCAAGGTCAACGGCGCCAAGTTGGACTTCGGCGGCACCCTTGATGTTGACGTCGTCGTGACCCAGTCCGCTCAGGTTGGCGCCTACCTCCTGTCGTTCAACGCCGCCAACATCGATCTCGGCACCGGTTCGAGCTTCGTGTTCGAGATCGCCGGCAACAAGGGCAACCGCGAACTGAGCTTCGCCTCGGGCACCGCGATCGCCGACATCGCTGCTGCGATCAACACGTTCACGGATGTCACCGGCGTTGAGGCTTCGGTTTCGGGCACTGGCGTCCGCATCGAATCGTCTGAGTTCGGCTCCGATGAGTTTGTTTCGATTAAGGTCATCGACGACGGCTCCATCGTGGCTGCTGCCGACGGTATCCACGCGTACACCGCCAACGACACCGACGTGGCGCTCGCCGCGATCGCCTCGACTTACGCTGCGGCGACCAACGGCCTGACCGACAACGGCCAGGACGTCGGCGCAACGATCAACGGCATCCAGGCGACGTCCAAGGGCACGACCGCTTCGATCAACACCGACTTCCTCAGCGTCGAGATCGACCTGACCAGCGGTGGCGCGGCGGCTAACTCGCAGAACCTGGGCGCCATCGCGGCGTTCACAATCTCCGGTGGCGGCGCCGATTTCCAGTTGGGCTCCAACGTTGATATCGCTGGCAAGGTCAGCCTCGGTATCCAGAACGTCGCGGCCCGGACCGTCGGCGCCCTGACCCACAACCTCAGCGGCACCGACACCAAGGTTGCCCTGAGCGACCTTGGCAACGGTTCCGACTTGAATGTTGTCGATGGCGATCTCTCCGGCGCTCAGAAGGTCATCTCCCAGGCGATCAAGGACGTTTCGTCCCTGCGTGGTCGTCTCGGCGCCTTCCAGAAGAACACCGTTGGCGCGACGATCCGGTCGCTCGGTGTTTCGCTCGAGAACACCACCGCGGCCGAGAGCGCCGTGCGTGACGCCGACTTCGCTCAGGAGACGGCAGCCCTGACCAGGTCGCAGATCCTGGTTTCCTCGACCACGAACGTCCTGGGTATCGCGAACTCGCAGCCCCAGAACGTCCTGTCGCTGCTCGGCTAAGACGCTGAGTGACAGCGGATCGGCGAGATTCCCGCTGATCCACAATACGTGATCCGACCATGACCCCCGGCAGCAAAGGCTGTCGGGGGTTCTTTGTGTCGTATTGGATTGGATATCGGACGTGAATGCGTCCCGTAACCGTTTTTTTCTCGGAATCCTTATCAGGGCCTCAACTCCGTTCTCGGAACGTCCGAATTCCTCTCTCAGAACGCATCGCGTCAGCAACGGACGCCGGAACGGAATCCCGGCGAACCACTGACGATTTTCACAGCCGTCTCGCAGGTCACGGAGGATCTCATGAGCCGCATCAATACGAACGTCCAGTCACTCATTGCCCAGCGGGTTTTGAATCAGAACAACCAAGCCTTGAGCATCTCGCTCGATCGCCTGAGCACCGGCCTGCGGATCAACCGCGGCGCTGATGACCCGGCGGGGCTGATTGCCTCCGAGAACCTTCGCTCAGAGAAGGTCGCGATCGGACAGGCGATCAGCAACTCGGAGCGAGCGAACCAGGTGGTCTCGATCGCCGAGGGTGGCCTCACCGAGATCGGCACGCTCCTGAACGAGCTCGAAGGGCTCGTTACTGCGACAGCAAACGACGCCGGTCTGAGTGGCGAGGAGAAAGAAGCCAACCAGCTGCAGATCGATTCGATCCTGCAGACGATCGACCGCGTTGCGAGCGCCACGAGCTTCCAGGGCAACCGGCTGCTCAACGGCAACCTCGATTACGCCGCCTCGAACGTGTCGAACAACGTCGCGGAGTACAAGGTCAACGGCGCGAAGCTGCAATTCCAGGGCACGCTCGACGTGGACGTCGTTGTGACGCAGTCTGCCCAGGTTGGCGCGTACCTGTTGTCGTTCGGCGGCGCGAACATTGATCTGGGCACCGGGTCGAGCTTTGTCTTCGAGGTCGCCGGCTCGACGGGCAATCGCGAGCTGAGCTTCGCCTCGGGCACTGCAATCGCCGACATCGCGGCTGCGATCAACACCTTCACCGATGTCACCGGCGTCAAGGCGTCGGTCTCCGGCACCGGTGTCCGTATTGAGTCCGCCGAGTTCGGCTCCGAGGAGCTGGTTTCGATCAAGGTCATCGATGATGGCACGATCGCTGCTGGTGACGGCATCCACGCGTACACCGCAAACGATACAAACACCGCACTTGCCGCAATTGCCGCGACCTACGGCTCCGCCGCCGCCGCCAACGGCTTGTCCGACAGCGGGCAGGACGTCGAGGCAACGATCAACGGCATCCGGGCAACGGCCAGAGGCGCCAAGGCCGCGATCAACACCGACTTCCTCAGCGTGGACCTCACGCTCGAAGCCACCGGCGCTGGTGCACACGCCCAGTCGCTCGGTTCGGTCGCCGCACTGACGATCACCGGCGGCGGCGCTGACTTCCAGCTCGCTTCCAACGTCGACATCGCCGGCAAGGTGAGCCTCGGCATCGGGAATGTCTCGGCACGGACCATTGGTCGCGTCGTGCACGATCTGAATGGAACCGCGACGGAAGTGTTCCTGTCGGATCTCGCCAACGGCGCCAACCTGAACGTGGAGACGGGTGATCTGGTCGGTGCGCAGAAGGCGGTTCGTCAGGCGATCAAGAATGTTTCGTCACTGCGGGGTCGCCTCGGCGCCTTCCAGAAGAACACCGTCGGCGCGACGATCCGTTCGCTCGGCGTCTCGCTTGAGAACACCACCGCCGCCGAGAGCGCGATCCGCGATGCGGACTTCGCGAAGGAGACGGCGGAGCTGACCAGGGCACAGATCCTGGTGCAGTCGACAACGAACACGCTCGGGATTGCGAACTCGCAGCCCCAGAACGTGCTCTCGCTGCTGGGATAAGTTGATTTGACCGCACTCCGGGGTTGAGTCGGTACCCAATCACCACGCCCCGAGATTCCTCCGAAGCCCCCGCCAGTCATGGTGGGGGCTTTCTTTTTGGAAGAATGAATTAGAAGGATGCGACCTTTGCCGCCCATTCTTCGTACCCCGCTCTTCCCATCAAGCCGAACGTTGCCTGCTTGCCGAGCTCGACTGCCGGCTGGTCGTAAGCGTCGATGCCGAGCATCAGCCCGGCGTAGGCGGTGGCCATCTGCCAGAGCTGGATGAACTCGCCGATGTGGTGCGCATCGATCTTCGGGAAACTGATCGTCAGGTTGGGGCGCTGCGAGTGCGTGAGCGCGTACGTCGTCGCGCGGCGCTCGGCGTCGAGGAGTTGACCCAACGATGAGCCCTCGAGATAGGCGAGGGAGTCAACACCCAAACCGCTGGGGATCGGTACGTCCTCGTCGAAGGATTCGACCGCGAGCAGGGCGATGACCTTGTCGTTGGGGCCCTCGCGGTAGAGCTGGATCTGCGAGTGCTGGTCGGTCGCGCCGAGCGCCTTGATCGGGGTGAACCCGGTGAACACCTCTTCGCGATTGGTGTTGTATTGCTTGCCGAGCGATTCCGCCCAGATCTGGCGGAACCAGTCCGCCATCAGGTAGAGCGAATTGGCGTAGGGCATCATGACGTGGTTCGTCTTGCCGTTTTCCAGTCCGAGTCGCACAAAGAGGGTCGCGAGCATCGCCGCGGGGTTGTCGTTGAGCGCGGATGCGGAGCAGCGTTCGTCCATCGCCGCGGCGCCGTCGAGGAGTGCGGCGATGTCAATCCCGCACATCGAGGCGCTGAAGAGGCCAACCGGGGAGAGGACGCTGAATCTGCCACCGACACCGTCGGGGACGGGGAGCGTTTCGTAGCCCTCGTTGTCGCAGATCGTGCGCATCGTGCCTTTTTCGGGGTCGGTGATGGCGACGATGTTCCTGGCGTAGTTCTCTTTGCCGAGCGCGTTGATGAGCATGTCGCGGCAGCACATGAACTGTGCCGCGGTCTCGGCGGTTTCGCCGGACTTGCTGACGACGTTGATGAGCGTGCGTTCGAGCCCGCCTGATTGTTCGATGAAGCGGAGGGTGTGCGCGACGGCGGTCGGGTCGACGTTGTCGAGGACGAAGAGCCGAGGCCCTTTGCGTTGCTCGTTGGGGAGCAGGTTCCAGGTGGGGGGGTTGAGGGCGGATTGCAGGGCGGTGTTGCCCAGCGCGGATCCGCCGATACCGAGGACGATCATGTTGTCGAACCGGCCTTGGAGTTTGCTCACCAGCGGGTTGATCGCGCCGAGGTGATCGCTCTTCATGGGATCGAATGGGAGGCCCCGCCAGCGCGTCCACCCGGTGGTCCGGACGGAATCGAGCTCTGCGGTGAGGTCCGAGGCGAGGCGCCCCGAGTCGGAGCTGTTGGCGAGCGTCTCGCGGTCGAGCCCTGGATCGCCGATGGCGTCGGTGTAGCAGTTGGTGCAATCGATGGTGAGCATGGCGACAAGGTACCGTTTGTTGCAGGTTCTGGGCAGGCAGAACCCACAGGGTGCGGCGAGGTGGCTAGGCTCTGGGGCATCGGGCGCCGAAACAGCATTCACCACAACGCGGGAGCGAGGCGATGGCCGTGAAATTTCTTGAAACACCGGGGCAGGTGCTGATCCATCGTGATCAGATCGCGTCGAGGATCGCAGAACTCGGCAATGAGATCGCGCACGACCTGGTCGTGGATCTGGAAGCGGAGGGCTTGGGCGCCGACGCGAGCGATCGGGTGGTGCTGCTCCCGGTGCTGACCGGGGCGATCATCTTCACCGCGGACCTCGTCCGGCACATGCCGTTGAACCTGTCGATGCGGATGGTCACCGTCAGCAGCTACCCCGGCGCGAGCAAGATGAGCAAGGGCGCCAAGCTGCGGAGCGAACTCCCGACGGATCTCGAGGGCATGCATGTGATCGTGCTCGACGACATCCTCGACACCGGGCAGACGCTCGGGTTGCTCCACGACATGATCAGCGAACAGAACCCGGCGTCGATCCGGATCTGCGTGCTGCTCGACAAGCAGGGGGTCGATCGCAAGCACCCGGTGAAGGCGGACTATGTCGGGTTCGAGATCCCCGCTGCGTTCGTCGTCGGTTGCGGCCTTGATCACGACGGCTTGTACCGGAACCTGCCGGATATTGTGGCGCTGGACGGGTAACAGTTAGTTGCAGGTCGAGCCGAAGGCGCCGATCAAGATGCCGAGATCGGCGGTGTCGACTGTGTTGTCGTTGTTGAGATCGGCTTCTGGTCCGATCGTCCCGAACTGCGCGATCAGGATGCCGAGATCGGCGGTATCGACGACGAGGTCACCGTTCAGGTTCCCCGAAATTATGCAACGGCCGTACACGATGTAGGTTTGGCCGGCTTCGTTCAAGCCGTTTGGATTGGCGGTGCTGGCACCGATGACGAGGTCATCGATTCCGTCGCCGTTTACATCACCGGCAGACGACACCGAATAGCCACAGCTGTCGCCTGAAGAAACGCCCTCGCAGACAAAGCCGTTGTCTCCATCCAAGGATGAGAGATTGAGAACTCCGCTCGGTGCTATAGCTGTGCCTCCATAGATGACATAGCTGGCTCCTGTGGCGATCCCGTTCGGGTCTGCCCCGAATGCGCCGACGATGCAATCGTCGAACCCATCACCGTTGATGTCGCTGGCGGAAGAAACGGTGTACCCGGTGTAGTCAAACGCATCTACTCCGAAGCACACAAATCCGTCTGTCCCGTTGAGTTCGGTGAGTTCGACTTTTCCGCTCGACCCGATGCCGATGCCGCCAAAGAGGATATAGCAGTTGCCGACAGCGTCGGAGAATGGGCTTGAGCTGCGTGACGAGGCGCCGATGATGAGATCGCCGATGCCGTCCCCATTGATGTCGCCTGCGGACGAGACAGAGGAACCCACAAAGTCACTCCCGAAGTCTCCGTAGCAAGCAAAGCCGTTGGCCCCGTTGAGGGAGGCAAGCTCGAGCGTGCCGCTCGCCCCGATTCCGTTGCCACCAAAGATCACATAGCATTCGCCGGTGTTGGTGCCGTGTTCATCGGCGGTGTATGCGCCGATGATGAGGTCGTCAAAGTTGTCGCCGTTGACATCTCCAGCGCTGGATACGGAGACGCCGCTGCGGTCACCCGCATCGACGCCGTTGCAGACGAACCCGTTCGTGCCATTCAATGACGATAGATCGAGTGTTCCGCTCGCTCCTAGGTTAGGGTCGCCGAATACAATGTAACTCTCCCCGCCAGTGTTCATCATGTTCGGATCTGCGAAGCGAGCGCCGATGATGAGGTCGCCGATCCCGTCACCGTTGATATCTCCGGCGGAGGATACGGAGCCGCCAATCTGGTCGTAAGCATCGATTCCCAAACAGACGAAGCCGTTGATTCCGTCCAGGGATGAGAGTTCGATTGTTCCGCCGGCGCCGATGCTGGTGTGTCCAAAAATAATGTAGGCTTCGCCGGCATCGATTACAGCACCTTGATCCGCTTGGATTGCACCGATGATGAGATCGTTGATCCCATCGTCGTTGACATCGCCGGCACAAGAGACAGATCTTCCGCTGGAATCGCCGACACTGATTCCGTTACAGACGAAGCCATTTGATCCATTGAGCGTTGAGAGTTCGAGCACTCCGCTCGATCCGATCGAGGTGTCTCCAAATACTACGTAACTAGCGCCGCTGCCGGGTCCGTTCGTATCAGCGGCATTGGCTCCGATTATAAAATCATCCACGCCGTCACCATTGACATCACCCGCGGAGGAGACCGAAAAACCGCTGTAGTCTCCCGCATCAATCCCGTTGCAGACAAAGCCATTGGCACCGTTGAGCGATGACAGGTCAAATCCTGCAGGGAACGGATCGGCAACGACGGAATGCGTCGAGCCAGCGATCACCAGGAGAACAGCGGGAGACCAGCGTGGTAGGCGACACAGCATTCGATTCCTCCTAAAATGAGAGGTTCCTCACCATGATGGAGGAATCAACATTGAATATAGCTTTTGGGTCCTCCAGATCACGACAATAATCGAAATTTATACATGGGAATAGCGGGTTTGGTTTTTTATAAATCGTCTTCCGATGACCGGATCGATCAATCGCAGGCCGAACCGAACGCACCGATCAGGATCCCGAGGTCGGCGGTATCCACCAATCCGTCAACGTTGATGTCCGCGATGGGGTTGCTTGATCCGAACGCGCCGATGAGCACGCCCAGGTCTGCGGTGTCGATGACGCCGTCGTTGTTGAGGTCGCCTTGGCAGCATGCGAGCAGGGCGGTGGTGTAGACGCCTCTGCCGTAGGTGAAGGCGACGAGCGTGTTTTCATCTTGAAAATCGAGAGATTCGACGATGACGTTGGGCATGCCCATGCCTGAAGTCGTCCAGTTGGCGCCCTGGTCGTCGCTGACGAAGATGCCGAGTTCTGTGCCGAGGTAGAGCTGGTTGCTGTCGCATTCTCGGATCGCGATCCAGTGCGCCGGGATGTCGGGGAGGGTCTGGTCGATGCGCTGCCAGCCGCCGCCGCCGGTTGTTGTTTGGTAGACGTGCGCGACGCCGAACGTTGAGAATGTGCAGTAGGCGGTGTCGGGATCGTTGGGGTCGACAGCGATGCTGCTGACCCAGGCGTTGTTGGGGAGCCCTGAGAATGGGTTGATGACTGTCGTCCATGTTGGCGACGCGTCGAGCGCGTTGGTCGAGCGGTAGACGCGCCCGTTGTTGAAGCCGAGGTAGACCGTTGCGCTGTCGCTCGGCGCGATCGCGATCGCGGTGAAGCGGTCGGCGTCGGCGGGGATGGGGCCTGCGTTGACCCACAATGCGGCGCCGTTGGTGGTGCGCCAGGGGTTGTGCCCTCCGGTCCAGAGGATCTCGGGGTTGTTCTGGTCCATCGCGAAGGGTGTGATGAAGTGCCCGTCGGTGTCGGTGATCCCGTTGACGGCGAGGTTGAACGTGGCGCCCCCGTCGGTGGACTTGCGGATCTCGGGGAAGAACTGGATCTCGGCGTAGATCGTGTCCTCGTTGGTCGGGTCGATCGCGACGTAGCCGCCGTCACCGCCGAAGATCTTGGACCAGTTGTTGATGGTGTTGGTGGCGTCAACCTTGCTCGTCCCGTTGTCCTGAGCGCCCCCGACGAAGACGTCGGCGGTCCTTGCGACATCGCCGTGATAATACTGCGTGACGGTGTAGCTCGTGTTGAGCTCGGTCCAGAGGATCTCGGGTTGCGGATCGAGCGAGAAGATGGGGCAATCGTTGCTGCTCGTCGCGGCGTCTCCGTTGAATGTGTGCGCGATGCCTCCGTCGGACCCGATGAAGATCTCTTTGTTGGTCGGCCCGTAATCGGGGTGGAAGACGATGGTGTGCTTGTCGGCGTGGACGTAGGTCGGCTCGGTTTCCGCGGTGAACCAGTACGCGGCGAGGTCGAAGGTCTGCCCGCCGTCAATCGATTTGAAAAGATCGATCCCGGCGACCCACAGCGCATCGGGGTTGGTCGGGTCGACGGCGATCGCGTTGTCATACCAGCCCTGCGAGTAGACGGGGAACCCGCCGAAGCAGCCGGTGGCGAGAGCGAGGTTGGAGAGGAGCCATGGTCCGAAGGGATGGCCGAGATCGCTGCGCGATTCCCAGGTGTCGCCGCCGTCGATCGAGCGGAAGACGCTCACCAATTGCCCGAGTTGCCCTCCTGAGCCGTTGTCCGCCATGGAGAGGTAGATGACGTCGTTGTCGCTCGGTGCGATGGCGATGGAGGTTCTGCCCTGGTTCGCCGAGGTCGCGAAGAAGGTCCAGTTGGCGCCGCCGTCTT
>JAJDDA010000175.1 GCA_029260535.1 Phycisphaerales bacterium
GCGCCGTCTTCGACTTCATTGATGTATCGCACGCCCTACCCCGCGGTGTCATCCGGGACCGCACGTGCTCGTTCCAAATCGTCAGTCGATTTTCGTTTATCACTCTCCGCGATCCATCTTTGGACCTCTGGATGTGCTTCAACGCGGTCGGTGAGGGATTGAATGGAAGGAACGTCCAGTACCTCATCCAAGGAACCCAGAACTAGCTCGAAGGTTGGTTCTGTCTCGTCCCACATCGCGCTCAGTTCCCGTCGAGCGGCATTCAGCTCCCTCTTCAGGCGTTCGGCAGCGATGCGAGCCGATTCACTCTCTAGCCTCGCCTTGATCTCGTCAATCGGCGAAACGTCCCCGGCCTCCACACGGCGTTCGATGACGCTGCGGCTCTCCTCAGCAAGGGATCTCGCCCGTTCGGCAAACTCAACTCTCTGCTGGAGTTCAAGAACCCGCACATACCGTGCGGCCGTTTCGGTGAGCACGTCGAGTCGCTCGGCCTCGTGATCGAGAGCGGACACGCTCCACGCGCCTTCCGCGACCTGTACTCGGAGATCACGCTTCCCGCCGAGTTCAATGAGCTGGCTGAGGACAAGCGTGGTTTCAAGAGCATCGGTTCCGCTGAAATCGCCGGACCCGGCGAAGTTCTCAAGTTCGATTCCAACCTCAGGGTTGGGCGACAGGCCAGCCTGGAGACGATGCGCCTCCGCGAGACGCGGTTGCCATGCCGCGGCCTGGAGTCTGGGATTCTGGAGGATCGCGGCGGAAAGGGCGATCCTCAACGTCAGCTCGCCCGACGTATTCGTCAGCCCTGCTGACTGCATTTCCTGGGCAGGATCCGCGGGAGCCTGATACCTCGGCAGGTCGCGGAGAAGCGGGCGCGATTCTGGCGGCTCGAACGCGAAAGGCGACGGCGAGCACCCAACGTTTGCGGTGAGCGCACAGAAAACCGCGCAGAGAATCAAAGGGGTAGATGGCAATAATCGCATGGATTCCACTCGTGTTGAAAAGAGCTAAACGGCACATGCCGAACATGGGTGTCGACAAGCATCACGTAGTGATGCACAAACCCAGCTCTTTCCTAGACGAGGAGAATCACAGATCGCAAATGTAAATTACCGCGCGCGCAGCGGTCATCCCCACGCGGGATGCCGAACGCTTGGAGCCTGAAAGGTGTCCAGACGAAAGCGTCGCCCCACATGTCAGAAACGGCCATATGTGATGGCGGTCCGATTTCGTGCAACTCGTCTGTGGAGTTGTTCACGAGTACACCGACATCTTCAAGCAACAGCGTAGAATCGCAGCCACTCAAGCAGGACTCCAGATTGGAGAATGCCTCGCCAAGCTCTACAGCGATCTCCTCGCCGCAGCCTTCAGCATCGCTTGAGCTATCTGAACCGCAGCAGAACTGCTGACTGATCTCGATGGTCGTGGTCCCATCCGTACACAAGCAAAGAAAACGTGGACCAAACACCCCACCAAGCCCAAACCAGGCCGCGAGTAGAATCGAGATGTACGGAGATCTGTGCATGGGTGCGAAAATGACAACCGGGAGAAGAATTCAGTGGACTATGACACGGTATCGTGTCATAGTCAAGGTGAACTTGATTTCTTTTTAGTGATTACACGAGGGAGCTGCTATCGACGCCTGCAAACCACATCCAGCATTAATCGACCGACCACTTCTAGGAGCGCGGGATGCAGAGCGGCTAGGTGAGTTGTTCAAGTGCCTCTCGCATCCCTCCAGGCTACGCATGCTTCACGCGCTCATTCGTACGGACGAACTCAGCGTTGGGGCGCTTGCCGAAGAATCGCAAATGAACCGGCAGGCTGTCTCGAATCAACTCAGGAGACTTGCTGATGCCGGTATTGTTACCGGAAGACAGGCGGGGCTCCAAGTATTCTATCGGGTTATCGATCCCTGCGTACCGGTCCTGCTTGAGCGGGGATGGTGCCATGTTGTCGAGTTTGAAAATCAACATTAGAGGGAGCTCTGTTCGTTAGTAGCACGCACGGCCCAAGCGGTGAAGGGGCCGCCGGTGCACGACTGTCCATGAGATGGTGCGAATAATCGCTATAATTCACAATTCATTCTCCTTCCGGGAACTCAACCGTGTTGAATCGGAACCGCTCCATCCGCTTGGATTCGTACGCAATCACGGCGCTGTCCCACCGGTCCTTGGTCCAACCCTTGACCTGTCGAGCCAGTGAAAAAGGCTCCGTCACGCGGTGTTTCCGAGCAGTCTGGATGCACGCAAGCACGACCTTCTCGTCATCGGACCACTCCGGCGGATTGCTCCTGGGCTGACGAACCGGCTCACCCCCCCACTGCTCCCGCCTTTGGCTGTCGCCGTACAAATGCGTCTTGATCCGCCTGGCGGCCTCGTCCTCGTCGGCCTGGGTGATGAACGCGGTCTTCTTGTCGCGAAGGAGCCAGAAGAACATCGCCCCTGGGTTCTTGCCACGGGTCCGAGCCCGCTCGGCCAGCGACACAAAATCCAGCCTCCCCCCCTCGCCGTTCTTGGCGAGCCCGAGCTCGACGGCCTGGCGGTGGAGTTCGAGCAGCCGCCCGGTGTCCGTCAGGTCTCTCGTCTGGATGTCGCGGATGTTCGCCCCCCCAACTCCCCCCTGCTCGCCCGACCTGATCCGGCTTCGCCGCCTGCTTTTCTTTTTCCTACTGCCCAAAGCTGATCGAAGAGAAGCACCAGAACTGTCTGCCCTCTGGGCGGGTCTTCTGGTGTTTAATTCTTCTTCGTTAGAAGAAGAGGAATCTGTTAGATCAGGGCTGGCAGATCCACCCCCCAAATCGCGGCGGGGGCTGGCAGATTCACCCTGCGAACTTTCGCAAGAAACTCCCCCCCCACTGCTCTCGTGATTGCTCTCGATAATCCAATCGATGTTGATCCGGTCGTGCGCGCCGTACCGATTGAGTAACCACTGCGGCGTGTCGAGCGGGATGAGCCAGCCGAGCTCGGTGAGCCTGGCCTTGGCGTCGGTGACGGTGCGCATGGAGACGCCGAACACGTCGGCGATCCACTTACGCTTTGTGCGCCCGTCTGTGCGATAGCCCCCCTCCTGCTTGTGCCAGAAGAGCGAGCGGATCATCGTTGCGAGCACAACGGCGGTGACGCCCGTTGTGTACCCGGCTGCAAGAGCGCGGAGCATCCGCCTCGGCACGGGGACCGAGCGGCGCTGGTGCGGCATTGCATTGAACATCGTCCAGAAGCCCGAGATTTCTTCAACGTGGATCTGCTCGATCGACACCGCGAAGGCGATGGCGTGCTCGCTGATCGTGACCAGGCCCAAACGGGCCAGACGCCGCACATCGCGTGCGAGCTCGGCGTCCGCCGTCTGAGACCCCCTGCCGCCGACGAGGCGCTTGACTTCCTCCAGCGGGAACCGGCAGTGCTCGGAGCCGTTGAACCGCCTCCTGGCGGCCATCTCGTGGGCCGCGAAGTAGACGCGGAGCTGGCGCTTGGTGATGTGCTTCGCCTGGAAGCACCACCACGCCATCGTGAGCTGGTGGACAGAGATTTTCCTGAAAGAGCCGGTGATCTGGTCGGTCCAGACCCCCCTGCTCCTGGTCTGCCGCACCTTTGCGGCTGGGCTTGCGCCTTGGGTACAGATTGATGCCATCGCGGAACTCCATTTCCGCGCGATGGCGCAACGACATCGCAGACCATCCGGTTGATCTTGACGCTTGGAGCGGATGACGCTATGTTCAGAGTGCTAACAAGAACTGCGTCGGCCCTGGCGCCCAGCCAGGATCGGCCTTCCGAGAGACCGCACTCATCGAGTGCGGTTTTTCTATGTTCCGAGCTGTGTCGCTACGCCATGCGCCTCCTTGCGTGTGGACCCCCCTACCGGCCAGGACGGCGCGGGCTTGCGAGGGTTTGAGGTATACTCCGCGCCACTATGAAGCGAGTCGGGATTGCCTGTCAACACCCTCAAGACACAAAAAATGTTCGTTGTGGCCACGACGGCTACAAAGCTATAACGGCCACGACGGCTACAAGGCCCCAATGGCTGTAACAGCCCTTAGAGCCAGAACGCTATAACGGCCATGGGGGTATAGAAGCCCTAGTGGCGGCAACGACACTGATGGCGTTGTGGCTACGACACTCGGCGCGGTGCAGGCGTGCGTAATGGCGTTGTGGCCACGACGGCCACAATGGCTCCAACGCCTGTGCGGCGCTCAGGCTTGGTTCCCCTGCAATTGGTCTGATTCAACAACGGCGTTGTGGCCACGACGGCTACAGCGCGAATTGTGGAGTTGCGCAGCGACCCGATCCGATGTAGACTGCGTTGGAGCCATGAAGGCTGCAACAGCCCTAATGGCGTCGATGCCACGAGGGTCTTGATGGCGCTAATGGCATTGTGGCTCTCATAGCCGTCGTGGCAGTCGTAGCTCTAACGATGAAATAAAAAAATGCAAGGAGGCATCGATGACGTACCAAAGTGAGTTCCCCACGCGGGTCGTAGCGTTTGGAAACCAGAAGGGGGGGGTAACGAAGACCTCTACCGTGGTGAATCTCGCGGCCGCGCTTTCGGAGCGTGACAAGCGCGTGCTCATCTGGGACCTGGATGTGAATTGCGGGAGCACTCGCTTATGCGGGCTTCCCCAGGGGCTCAATGTCTTCGGGACGTACGAGGTGATGGTGGGGGACGAGAGCCCGGAAGACGTGATCATCCGTCCCGGCGACCTCGACACGGTCAACCTGCCGAAGAACGTACACCTCATCGCGGCATCGACAAAGCTGGAAGGGATCGAGGCCGAGCTTGTCGCCAAGCACGGGCCGTTTGCGACGAGCCACAACGCGCTCAAAGATCCGATCGCATCTCTCAATGGTCATTACGATTATATTTTCCTAGACACTTCACCGTCAATGACGCCGCCAACCAAGGCGGCGTACATGGCGACGCAATACTTCGTGCTGACGGCGGTGCCGGAGCGGCTCGCGATCGAGGGGCTCGTCAACGCCATCCAGTACATCAAGCACGCTCGCCAGAGCGGGAATCCAACCCTTCGCCTGATGGGCGTTGTGATGAACCAGGTGCCCGGCCGCCCGACGCGTCTTTCAAGGACACTCCTGGAAGAGGTGGACCGTCACTTCGGGGTGGGCGACGAGTTCATGCGGAGGTTCGAATCGAACATCAGCGCCTCGACAATCGTCCCGAGTGTGCAGCAGCAGGGGGTCACCCTGTTCGACGCGGCCCCGGACCACAAGGTGACGCAGCAGTACCGGGAGCTCGCAGCAGAATTCGAGGCCCGGTTTGCGCGGCTTGTTGATCCACAAATCGAGATCAAGGCGGTTCAGCCCGCGACAGTGATGGAGGCTGCAAATGGCTAAGTTCGGCAAACCAGAGCAGGGGGGGTACGACCCGTTCAACTCGATCTCGGATTCACTGTCGGCGCTCCAGGAGCCTCCGCAAGAGGTTGTTGAGGCGGAGCCCGAGCGGCAAGAAGCCCCGCCGCCACCGGCTAGCAAGCCAGAGCCAGCTCCGGCTCCACGGCCCGAGCCCATGGTGGAGGTTCGCGAGAGTGGGGGGGGCGTGCCCGTTGGGCAAGGAATAAACACCCCGACCGGGACGGTGTCCGCCGCGAGCGCCCTCAAGACCACCAAGCGGTTCAAGACGACCCGTGAAGAGGCCCTCAGGCTCGATCAGTCGGTGCTCAGGCTCGCTGAGCGGCTCGGTGTCTATACCGATGTGAGCAAGATCACGAGAGCGCTATGGGAGGCGTACCTGCGCCACGAGGACGATATTCTCCGGAACATCCCCTCCGACAACTCTCTTGTGCGTCCGGCCAACAATGACGCGGTGGGGATGGCTGAGTTTGATGAAAAGCTGGCGGACCTGATCAGCGACGGCTTCATGGTTGCGAGCATGCGGCCTCGAAACAGCCGTTAGGGCCGTCGTAGCCGTCGTGGCCACGACGCGTTGAATGTACTGAAGCAGCAGGGGGTGAATGTCAGGCTGACCGATGCTTGACACCATGCCGTGTGCAGAGTTTGCGAATGCGGGAGCGTTCCTGCCTGATCCAGTTCCGTTTCTCGTACTTCGATCGTTTTAGCTGGCGCTCAACCAGGAGCGCTGAGTGTCGATCCAGGAAACACCGAACCGCGAGCAGGCGCCAACGACGGCCCCGCGTCCAACCCTTGTTGACGCCCGAGTTGTGTTCTTTGAATCGCCGCCTGATGTCCGCGGTGTAACCCGTGTAGATTTCCCCGCGTTCGCCGAGCAAGAGGTAGACGTAGAAGCGGGGGAGACGCGGCTTGGTCATGCAGGGCCGTGCTCCGTAAACCCGCCCCCAGGGAGCCGGGGTTTTTCGGAGCGGAGCGCATCGTTCCAGTCACAACCGGGATCAGTCGGCCTGTCGTCGATGAGAGTGAGGTCGATCCTTGCGGCGGCGGCGTACACATCCGCGATCTGATGTGCGAGCATCTCGCCGCCCTCGTCGTTGTCCAGGGCCATCACTACGCTGCCGCCCTTCGGGAGCCGCTCCATTGCGGATTGGAGCAGGTCGGGTTGCTGCGGGTTCATCTGCCCCGCTATCGAAACGCACCGTGTCGTATCGCCGCCCTTGAGCGCTAAGTAGGACATCGCGTCGATCGCGGTCTCGGCGATGACCAGGCTCCGATCGGTGTCGTCTTTCTTGCTTTCCCAAAGCCCTTTCCGTCCGCCTGGTGAGAACCCGGTGAATCCGTCGTTCTTGATCTCGAACCCGCAGAGCGATCCATCCTCGTCGTAGTGGGGGAACAGCGCGTTGCCCCTCGCGTCTGTGCGAACACACCCTGTAAACCGCACAGAAGCCACGAGAGCGGGGTCAATCTTCCTGACGCCGCAGAGGTACGGGTGGAACCCTTCAACGCGCTCAGCGGCCTCGTATCGGGCAAGGACGGCGAGTTGATCTCTGGGCGCTGGTTCGAGCCGCTCGACGAAAACAGTAGGGGGAGTGGGGGAGGAAGAAGCGCGAGGAGCCTGTCCGAGCCAAGGGCGGAGCGCCTTGCGGACCTGGCCGAGATTGAATCCCTCGCGGTGCTGGATCAGGTCGATGATGGTGCCCGAGTGCCCCTCGTGGACGGAGAAGTACACCCAGGTCTCGCCGTCCATCCCGATGATGAGCTTGTCCCCGGCTGGATGCTTCATAGCCACGCTGGAGCGGCTGCTGGCCTTGCGATCGAGCTCGAAGCCGCACGAAGCGGCATACTCCGTCAGGTTGATCTGCCGTTTGAAGGCGGCAAGCTCGTCTGTGCGTGTGTCCATAAAAAACGCCCTTTCTTCAACCCTA
>JAJDDA010000176.1 GCA_029260535.1 Phycisphaerales bacterium
CGCCAAGCGGGGGATCAACATCTCGCCGGACCGGGTTGTCGTCTTTCCCGGGGGCAAACCGCCGATCGGGTTTGCGCAGCAGATCTACTGCGAGCCCGGCGACGAGGTGATCTACCCCTCTCCCGGTTACCCGGTGTACGAATCGTTTATTGAATATGTCAGCGCGGTCCCTGTGCCGTTGCATCTTGAAGAGAGCGCGGGGTTCAGTTTCACCGGCGCGGATTTAGCGCCGTTGATCACCGATCGCACCAAGCTGATCATGATCAACTTCCCGTCGAACCCGACCGGCGGTGTCGCGACGCGCGACCAGCTCGAGGGGATCGCGGATGTGATCAAAGCCAAGTGCAGCCCTGACGTCCGGGTCTACTCCGATGAGATCTACGAGAACATCCTCTTTGACGGCAAGGAGCACGTCTCGATCGCGAGCATCCCGGGGATGGCGGACAAAACCATCCTCGTCAGCGGCGCGAGCAAGTCGTACTCGTGGACCGGCGGGCGCCTCGGCTGGGCGGTTCTTCCCACGGTGGAAGAGGCGATGCTCTTCAAGAACATGAACATTAATTACATCTCCTGCGTTTCGCCCTACACGCAGATGGGCGGCGTCACCGCGCTGACCTCACCGCTGACAGCGCCGTGGGTTCAGGGGATGGTGGACGAATTCCAGGGGCGCCGCGACACGGTCGTCAATGGACTCAACGCGATCGACGGGATCTCGTGCGAGATGCCCAGCGGCGCGTTCTATGTCTTCCCGAACATCGGGGGTGTTTGCGAGAAGATCGGCGCAACCGAGGCGTTCAAGGCGCTGCCTTCGGATATCCAGCGCGAGACCAGCCCCGCGACGATGTTCCAGATGTTCCTGCTGCTCGAGCACCACGTCGCCGCGATGGACCGGCGTTCGTTCGGCGCGATCGGCGCTGAGGGCCGGGAATTCCTGCGGCTCTCGATCGCAACCAATATTGATGATCTCAAAGAGGCGCTCGTCCGCATCGAGAAAGCCTCCACCGACACCGCCGGGTTTGCCCGGTTTATGAAAGAGAACACGCCCCCATGGAACTGACCTTCGGCCCACGCCGTGCGACGTACACCAACATCGCCGATCTCCCCGACCTGTGCAGCCCGCTGAGCGAGGACGAGCTGACGCAGTTCGAGTCGTTCGACACGATCTACCGCGCCCTGTGCGCGATGATGTTCAATTACGTCCCGATGTCGGGTCACCCGGGCGGCTCGATCTCCGCCGGGCGCATCATGGCGTCGCTGCTCTTTGACGGGATGGACTACGACATGTCCGATCCGGCGCGGCTCGATGCGGACATGATGTCGTTTGGCGCCGGCCACAAGGCGATGGGGCTGTACGGCATGTGGGCGCTGCGCAACGAGGCGGCGCGGATCAGCGCGGGGGGCCTGCTCCCTGGCGAGGACAAATGGCAGCTCCGACTCGAGGATCTGCTTGGTTTCCGCAGGAATCCGGTCACGAAGTGCCCGCTCTTCAACAAGTTCAATGCGAAGGCGCTCGACGGGCATCCGTGCCCGATCGTCCCGTTCATCAGGCTCTCGACCGGCGCTTCCGGTGTCGGCGATGCGTCGTCTATCGGGCTCGGCTTCGGCGCGATGGATTACTTCGGCAAGGACAGCGCGCCCAAGGTGCACATCATCGAGGGCGAGGGCGGCATGACCCCCGGGCGTGTCTCGGAGGTCATGGCGTCGGCGGCGACCTCGTCGCTGGGCAATGTCCTCATGCACCTCGACTGGAACCAGGCGGCGATCGACTCCAACGCGGTCTGCCGCGACGGGGAGACACCGGGCGAGTACGTCCAGTGGGATCCGTGCGAGTTCGCGTACCTGCACGACTGGAACGTCGTGTTTGTCCCTGACGGTTTCGACTTCCAGCAGATCATCGCGGCGCAGCGCTTCTCGGCGACCATCGACAACGGGCAGCCGACGTGCATCGTGTACCGGACGGTCAAGGGCTGGCGGTACGGCATCGAGGGCAAGGCCTCGCACGGCGGCGGGCACAAGCACTGCTCCGACGAGTTCTTCGAGACGATCGCGGACCTGCAGCAGATGGCGGGCTCGGACCTCTCACGCGATATCCCCAGCGCCGCGGGCAAGTCTGCCCAGGAGTTTGCGGATGAGGTCGAGGCGCACTACTGGGAAGCGCTCAACGTTGTCCGGCAGGCGATGGAGAAGAACACGGCGCTGACCGGGTTGCTCGCCGGTCGTCTGACCGCGGCTCAGGAGCGGCTGAACACGTCCGCTCGCAAGCCTCGCAAGGGCGCGCCGAACATCGACGCGATCTACAAGGCGGCGAGCGCCGGGCCTGCTTCGGTTCCTGCGGAATGCAAGCTCGAGCCGGGCGGTTCGACGACGCTCCGCGGCGAGTTGGGCAAGGTCCTTGGGTACTACAACAAGCAGAGCAACGGCGCGCTCTTTGCCGCGGCCGCTGACCTGTACGGCTCGACGAGCATCAAGAGCGCCAACGACGGGTTCGATGGCGGGCTGTTCAACGCGGAATCCAACCCCGGCTCGAGGCTGCTCTCGACCGGCGGGATCTGCGAGGACGGGATGAGCGGCATCCTCACCGGTGTTTCATCGTTCGGTCAGCACATCGGCGCCGGTTCGTCGTACGGCGCCTTCATCGCGGCGCTGGGGCACATCAGCGCGAGGCTGCACTCGATCGGCAACCAGACCCGCGCCGAGGTTGATGGAGGCCCCAACCGTCCGTTCATCCTGGTGTGCGGCCACGCCGGCTTGAAGACCGGCGAGGATGGGCCGACGCATGCTGATCCGCAGCCATTGCAATTGATGCAGGAGAACTTCGTCAAGGGGCATTGCGTGACGCTCACCCCATGGGATCCGCAGGAGCTGTGGCCGCTCGTCACCGCTTCGCTGCAGGCACGCCCCTCGGTCATCGCGCCGTTCGTCACGCGACCCAACGAGCCGGTGTATGACCGTGCAGCGCTGGGATTGGCGCCTGCGTCGGCATCGGCCAAGGGCATGTACCTACTGCGCGAGGCGCAGGGCGAGGGCGACGGGACAATCGTCATTCAGGGCAGCGGTGTTGCCAACGAGTTCATCGGTGTCGCGCTGCCCAAGCTCATCGAAGAGGGCGTCGACCTGAACGTGTACTACGTCGCCAGCGCCGAGCTCTTCGATATGCTCCCCGAAGCGGAGCAGCTCGCGATCTTCCCGGAAGAGCGCGCCAGGGAAGCGATCGGGATCACCGGGTTCACATTGCCCACGATGTACCGGTGGATCCTGTCCGAACGCGGCCGAGCATTGACGCTGCACCCCTTCCGGGGCGGGCACTACCTGGGTTCGGGCAAGGCGGAGATGGTTCTCGCGGAGGCGAAGCTCGACGGCGAGAGCATCCTCGAGAGCGTCCGGGCTTGGGTTAAAGACGGGGCACTGCAGGCGGTGTAATCGACATTTCACGGCAAACATCAGGGTCAGTTTGACACCAGATCGGGCTCTGGATACGCTGGTCTCATGATGAGACTGAGTCGCAATCGCATGAAATCACCTTTCAAAAACCACCACACTGGCCTCCGAAGGGTCTTTGCTGCTGGCTTTCTTTTTTTCTTCGTCAAGGGGCTTTTTTGGCTCGCCGTTGGCGGACTGGCACTGACCGGCATTGTTTAACCACCGAAAGGCTTCCTGAATGACACTCGCAGCGACCCTGAAAGAATCCACCGGAGAAGCCCACAAGAAGGCCGAATCCACCGATCTGCAGCGCCTCATGATGCAGGGGCAACTCGAGGATCAGCTCTTCACCAGCTACATGGCGCAGCTGTTCCACATGCACAGCGCGATCGAGCAGCTGATGGGTGCGAACGCGGGCGCCGCGGCGTTGATCCGGTGGACTGCTGACCAGGAGCACAGCAAGCGTCTTGCGGCGGATCTCGGAGACCTCGGGACTTCTGTTGATGCGCAGCCCCTGCTCAAGGCAACCGAGGCGATGGTCGGCACGATCAAGTCACTGACTGCGGAAGACCCTATCGCGCTGATCGGTTTGTTCTACGTGCTCGAGGGCAGCATGAACGGCAACCGCTACATCGTCCGCGCGCTTCGGCACATGCCCGGTGGCGATCGCTGCGGGTTCCGGTACCTCGATCCTTACGGCGAGGAGCAACCCGCGAAATGGGGCGCGTTCCGCGAGGCGCTGGATTCGTTCGAGACGACCGAGGCGCAGAGCGAGTTGGTTGTTCGTTCGGCGCATGCGGTCTTCGACGGGATCGCGGCGATCTGCGAAGAGGTCATGGCGGTCGAGACTGTCCCGAACGCCTGATCGGCTTCATTCATCAGAATCGGGTTGTTCTTCGAGAGCGAACCGGAAGCCGATCTCGATCGGCTTGTTCTGCTGGACTTTGAACGTGCAGCACCCGTCGCCTTTCTGGAACGAGCACTCGCGCTTGACCTGGTAGCCGAGCAGTCGTGAGAGCACCGAGACGGTGAGGCTGCACAGCGCCGGTCGCGCCATCGCGACGGCGTGGTACGGGCAGTTGTTCTCAACCAGGACCGGCCCATCATCGGTGTGCGTGACTTCGGTGTAGGGGTCGTGCTCGCTGTAGAGATCCTTCAGGATCTCCAGCCGCTCGCTCAGCCCCTTGCCTTCGAGCTTGGGCGCCCACTCGGCGACCTTTGCGTCGGCGATCGTTGAGAGGACCTCGACCATCGCGGTCGAGCCGAAACGGTCGGCGACGGTGTCGATCAGCGCCACCGCCAGCTCGTCGTACGCCTTGGCGAAGAGTTGCTCGCCGTCGGTGGTGAGCCGGAGCAGGCCCTCGGGTCGGCCGGCGGCGCCGTCGTGGCTCTGCTGTCGATCGATCCATCCCAGCGCTTCGAGCCTGGCGATGTGCTGGCGGATCGTTTCGTATGAGAGACCCGACCCTTCGGTGAGGGCGCCGATGGTTGCCGGCTGCGACTGCTTGAGGGCGGTGAGCAGGGCTTGCTGTGTTTCCGGAAGGAATTTAATCGGGATGTGGTTGGGCTCTGGGGGCATCTGAGAGTCATTTTACAGATGAATTCTTGGAAATGTTCTGAATACCTGTAACCAATTCTTATTTTACCGAGTCTTATCTGTATATTCCGCTTTCATTCACCTGAAACCACATTTGGAGACCTCGCCATGCGCTTGAACACGCCCCGAATCGCCGCCATCACGCTGATCCTGCCCGCCCTTTCTTTGCTCGCGGCCGGTTGTGAATACGACGGGACTCCCGGCTATTACGAGACCCAGAACTCGCCGCAGACGGACACCGTCGCGGCCCAGATCGAGCGGGGCGGGATGATCTACGGGCAGAGCTGCGCCGGGTGCCACGGCGATGCGGGGCAGGGCACGAGCAAGGCGCCCGCGCTCGTCGGCGCTGGCGCCCTGCCGTTGCATGCCGATGCGGATGCCGCGAGGCAGGGCGAGTTCCGGACGGCGTTGGACATCGCGGTCTTCGCGACGCAGAGCATGCCTCCCAAGGAGTCGGCGCGGAAGAAGATGAAGGAAGCCGACTACTGGGCGGTGCTGGCGTTTGCGCTGAGCGCCAACGGTGTTGAGCTCAGCGAGCCGGTCGGACCGGGGAACGCGGGTTCGATTGTGTTGCATCCGTAATTGATTAGTGCCACACACACCGCTTCGGTGTGTAGTGCTCTTGGGATTCATCGAAGACACTACGCGCCAAAGTGGCGCGTAGAGGCACGGTCTTCGTCAGTGCGATCATCATTTAGCCGTGTGCCGGCGGGACTTGCATCTCGTGCGCTTCGCCGGCGCCAGCGGGGACTCGGATGTCCTCGATCATCGCGATGATCGCTGGTGATGGCGGCTTCGTGCAGCGGGAGACGGTGATCGCGACGGCGAAGTTGACGAGCATGCCTACAGAGCCGAAGCCTTCTGGGCTGATGCCGAGGAGCCAGTCAGCGCGCTCTCCTGGGCCGAAGCGGAAGTAGACGATGTATGCCGTCGTCACGCCGAGGCCGGTGAGCATGCCTGCGATCGCGCCCTGCTTGTTGGTTCGTTTGGAGAAGATCCCTAAAAGGATGACCGGGAAGAAGCTCGACGCGGCTAAGCCGAACGCGAGGGCGACGACCTGCGCTACGAACCCCGGCGGGTAGATCCCCAGCAGCGCGGCGAGCACCACCCCAACTGCCGCGGCGCCTCTTGCTGCGGTGAGTTCCTGTTTTTCGCTGATCCCCGGCATGATCACGCGTTTGAGCAGGTCGTGGCTGACAGAGGTTGAGATCACCAGGAGCAACCCTGCGGCGGTGCTCAGTGCGGCGGCCAGACCACCCGCCGCGACGAGCGCGATGACCCAGTCGGGGAGCTGCGCGATCTCGGGGTTGGCGAGGACGATGATGTCGCGGTCGATGAAGAGTTCGTTGGCGCTGTCGGTTAAGTCGTTCTTGATTTCGCGCTCGCCGTGGGCGCCTCGTTCGGAGTTGAACGCGCCCGATGCGACATCGTCGGCGGTCACGAACGAGGGTTTGCCGTTGAACGCGGCGGCGTGGCCCGGCGCGCCGCCTGAGTCGAGGCCGCTGCCGGTGTACTGGATTTGCCCATCCCCGTTCTTATCTACCCACGCGATGAGCCCGGTGTCTTCCCACTTGCGGAACCAGTCGGGGATGACCTTCGCGCCCTCGGGCGCGGCGGCGGGGTCGTAGTACGCGTTGCGGGTGGTTTCGATGAGGTTGGTCCTGGCGAACGCGGCGACGGCGGGTGCGGCGGTGTAGAGCAGCGCGATGAAGAGCAACGCCCAGAAGGCGCTCAATCGTGCGTCGCGGACCTTGGGGACGGTGTAGAACCGGATGATCACGTGGGGCAGGCCAGCGGTGCCCACCATCAGCGCGAGGGTGATCGCGAGCACGTCGGTGTAGCCCTTGGCGCCTGCGGTGGATACCCACTCGGTCGGCGCTGCGGTGTACGCGGCAAAGCCGAGCTCCTGGTTGATGCCGTCGAGCTTGCTCAGGAGCGAGACGCCCTCGCCTTTCATCTCGCCGATGAAGCCGAGCTGCGGGATCGCGTCTCCTGTGAGCATGAGCGCGATGAAGACCGCAGGGACGGTGAAGGCGAAGATGAGGACGCAGTACTGGGCGACCTGCGTGTAGGTGATGCCCTTCATCCCGCCCATGACGGCGTAGATAAAGACGATGCCTGTCCCGATGATGACGCCGATGGTGATGTCGACTTCGAGGAATCGCGAGAAGACGACGCCGACGCCGCGCATCTGCCCTGCGACGTAGGTGAAGCTGACGAAGATCGCGCACAGGACCGCGACGACGCGGGCGGTCTGCGAGTCGTAGCGATCACCGACAAAGTCGGGGACGGTGAATTTGCCGAACTTGCGCAGGTACGGCGCCAACAGGAGCGCGAGCAGGACGTACCCGCCGGTCCAGCCCATGAGGTAGACGGACCCGAAGTAGCCGGAGAAGGAGATGATCCCGGCCATCGAGATGAACGAGGCGGCGCTCATCCAGTCGGCGCCGGTGGCCATGCCGTTGGCGATCGGGTGGACGCCGCGACCGGCGATGTAGAAATCCCCGGTGGTCCCGGCTCGTGACCACCACGCGATCGCGATGTAGAGCGCGAAGGTCAGGCCGACAATGACGAATGTCCAGGCTTGTACGTTCAAATCTGGTCTCCATGGGCGACTCGGACTGGCAATCTCCGCGATTCATGTAACACCAATCGCGATCAGGCTATCGAATACTCGGTACGATCACGAGTTTCGCCCATCCCCCGGCTCGGTTCAGGATCAGGAGATAGTCAGATGGAAGTCTTTGATGCAATCAGACAGCGCCGTTCGGTCAAGCATTACGATCCGAGCCACCGGATGTCCTCTGAGGAGATCAAGACCCTCCTCGAAGCAGCGATCCTTTCACCGACCAGCTTCAACATTCAGCACTGGCGCTTTGTTGTCGTCGAGGACCCTTCGCTCCGTGCCGAGATCCGCACCGCTGGCTTTGACCAATCGCAGATCACCGACGCTTCGCTCCTGCTTGTGATCTGCGCCGATGTGGATGCGTGGAAGGACAACCCGGAGCGGTACTGGGCAGACGCGCCGGAGGAAGTCTCGAAGACCATGGTCGGGATGATGGGACCGTTCCATGAGGGTCGAGAGCAGCTCCAGCGCGACGAGGCGATGCGTTCGATCGGCATGGTGATGCAGACGATCATGCTCGCGGTCAAGGGGATGGGGCTGGACTCGAGCCCCATGATCGGCTTCGAGCACGACAAGGTCGCCGAACTGATCAACCTGCCTGCGGGGTATGCGATCGGGCCGATGCTCGCGATCGGCAAGAAGACGAAGGACGCCAACCCGCGAGCGGGGCAGTTGCCGTTGTCGGAGATCGTGTGTACTGATCGGTTTGAATAAATCTCAGGAAGCCGCAAGATGGGACTCATTTGGAAATTAGATCAAGATGGCATCGACTGGGATGAGCTCTCGGAGCTGTACCGTGTGGCGCCGCTCGGGATCAAAAGCGCGGGCCTGCTTGAGTCGGTGTTCACCAACAGCATGTTCAAGTGTTTCGTGTACGAGGGCGACCGCCTTGTCGGCGTTGGACGGGCGCTGGCCGACGGGAGCGACTGCTCGTACCTCTGCGACCTAGCGGTGCACCCTGACCTGCAGGGGACGGGGCTGGGCAAGGCGATCATGCAGCGGCTCATCGATCTTTCGGCTGGCCACAAGAAGATCATCCTCTACGCGAACCCGGGGACCAAAAAGTTTTACGGCAAGCTTGGTTTCCTCAAGATGAACACCGCGATGGCGATCTTTGCCGATCCGGATAAGGCGATCGGATCCGGCTTGCTTCGCGCTGCGGATTAATCCTCGCGGAAACCCCACTTCGCGTCGAGGCGGTTCATCACGATCACGTCGATCAGGATCAGCAGCACGAAGACGTAGATCGAGCCCTGCTGCGCGAACCAGAAGCCGAGGGGCGCGCCGCCGATACGGAACTGGTTGAGCGGCTCGACGAATACGATTCCGCACAGGAACGACACGATGAACCAGGCGACCAGGAGCGATCCGACGACGATCAGGTTCGCGCGCCAATAGGACTGGCTGCGGGATCGCTGATCGGGCTGTCGGTCGGTTGGGGGCATGCGGCGGCACTCCGGAGTTGTCGTGCGGATCGGTGGGGGCACGTTCTGGGCGCCCAGCGTAAAGCGGACGCGTCGAGGATGCGTGGAGGATGCGAAATCTACGCCTCAACGCGGTTTCGGCTCTTTTCTGGGGATCGGTGCACTCATAGGATGCGGCGGATCTAATTATGGACAAGGAGGACCGATTATGCGCTCGCTCTTTTCCGGATTGTCGATCAGCCTCGGTGCGGCACTGCTCCTCGGAGGCCCCGCCGCGATTGCTGGCGATACGAACCCGCCACCTGGCCCTGTCACGGGCACCATGAAAACCCTCGATGAGGTCGAACCACGAGTCGCGGTGCAGTCGTTGGCCGGAAACGCCGGCGCGACGCACATCATCATCACGAGCGGCTCGTACTACCTGACCGCTGACATCATCGGCGAAGTCGGTAAGGACGGGATCCTTATCGATGCGGACAATGTCACGATCGATCTGGCCGGGTTTGCGCTATTGGGTGTTCCCGGTTCGATCAATGGGATCGACACCAACGGGACGGTGATCAACATCGCGGTGCGCAACGGATCGGTGCAAAGCTGGGGGAACGACGGGGTGCGTCTGACGTCGGCGTCGAACTCCACGATGGTGGACCTGCGATCATCGGGCAACCTCGGCAACGGGCTACGGATCGGGGATGGCGCGACTGTGACGCGGTGTGTTGCGGAATTCAACGACGGGACAGGGATCCTCGCTGATCGGGGCTCGGTCGTAACAGAATGTGTTTCGCGATCGAACAAGCAGCACGGATTCTCTGCGGGTACGCGCGCTGTCGTTCGGTCGTGCGCTGCGGATGACAACAGCGAGACCGGCTTCTCGCTCGGCGGCGGCGCGATGATCACCGGGTGCAACGCCGCGGGGAATCTCACGGGGATCGGCGCGATCTCGAACGCCACGGTGCAGGGGAACACCAGCTACTGGAACGCCGGCGCCGGCATCCTGGCGACCGGTGACGACAACACGATCGAGGGCAACACGATCACCCGATCGGGGATCGGCCTCGATATCAACGGCGCGGACAACACCATCGCCGGCAACATCGTCAAGGGGAACACGGACAATTATGACATCGCGCAGGAGCAGAACCACATCAATGTCCTGCTCTGCGAGATCCCCGAGACGATCGACTGGCCGGCCAACGTCACGCTTGCGGGGTCGCTCCGGGGCGTCTTGGGTGAGCATGGGATCACGATCAACTCGGATGGCGTCACGATCGATCTCGGCGGGCACGAGCTGGTCGGGGTTGCGGGCTCCTTCTCCGGCGTCTTCATCCCGACGCCGCTGGACCACTTCGCGATCCGCAACGGCGTCATCCGGGACTGGGGCAACAGCGGGTTCTACGGTCCAGACACGAGCGATTTGCGGTTTGAGGACCTGATTGTCGCCGACAACGTGGATTGGGGGATCGCTGCAGGCTCCAACATGCGGATGATCGATTGCCAGTTGGATGGCAACGGGAACCAGGGCGTGAACTGCAGCGTCTACGCCAACATCTCCGGCTCCACCGCGACCAACAACGGGCAAGCCGGATTCCGGATCGGGAATAACTCGATCCTCGTCGGGTGCAACTCAAGCATCAACAGCAGCGGCTTCGATCTCTCGTTCGCGGATGGGGTCGTGCTCCGGGACTGCATCGCGCAGAACAACATTGGCAGCGGCGTATCGAGCGCCAACGACGCTGAGATCTCCGGCTGCAGCGCCAACGGCAACGGAGGGCACGGGATCCATGCAGCGAGCAATACCCGGATTGTTGACTGCCATGTTCTTGAGAATTCACACGAGGGAATCAGCGTCACGAGCAGCTGCTTCATCGCGAACAATCTCGTCAAGGGGAACGAGATGGCGGGGATTCACGCGGCGCAGAACCGGAACCGGATCGATTCGAACCACGTGCTGTTCAACGATATCGGCATCGATATCGATGGGGAGAACAACATCCTGCTCCGCAACACCGCCTCGGGGAACACGACGAGCGACTATGACCTCGCGATCCCGGCGAACAACTCCTTCGGCCCGATCGTGAACGTGTTCTGGTCGGGCGACATCTCGCTGTTCCCGGGCGCCGACAGCCCCTGGGTGAACCTGAGTCACTAAGCCTGAGCGAGAATCACGGCGGTGCAATCAGTCGGATTCCCCGGCGCCATCTTGATTTTTCAATTAATGGCGCTTCTTCGGAGTCTGTGTGGGCGTCCTGCGGATCGGCCTTTGGGACATGCACGCGTGGCGCGAACTGTGCATAATAACATGCACGCCGAATGCTCCGGGGCTCTCCTCTCTCTTCATTCGCGCGCTCGATTCACTGAGCGGCGCGACCCCGGATTCATCAGCAGCAAATGGAGTCATGATGTACGACCTCTTCTTCTCCGGGCACGCCGCCTGGTTCAGCATCCCGGCCATCCTTGGCACGTTCTTCTTCCTGCTCCGGCTGGGGCTGATGTTCCTCGGCGCTATCGATCTGGATGTCGAAACCGAGACCGACTTCGATGCCGGCGGGATGGACGCCGGGGTGGATGGCGGCGGTGACCTTGACAGTGATTTCGATTCCGATCACGCCGACGCGAACGATCTGTTCAAGTACCTCTCGATCCAGACCGTCTTCGCGTTCGCGATGGGATTCGGCTGGGGCGCGCTGGCCAGCTACAAGGGCACCGGCTGGAGCATCCCGATCAGCATTGGCA
>JAJDDA010000177.1 GCA_029260535.1 Phycisphaerales bacterium
TCGCCGTCGTTGTCGAAATCAACAAAGCAGGCGTCCTCGTGCCCGCCGGTGAGCCCAGCGCCGAGATGATCAAGCGTGAATGTGCCGTCGCCATCGTTGGTGTAGAGCAGGTTCACGACTGACGAGGCTGTCGCGACGTACAGGTCCAGATCGCCGTCGTTGTCGTAGTCGCCCCAGCACGAGGACCGCATCGAACTGTTCGCTGTGATCCCGGCGGCGGAGGCGACGTTCGAGAACACACCGCCGTTATTCTGCCAGAGTTCACCTGTTTGTCCGGATCGCGCGTCCGGCGTGAACAGGTCCATATCACCGTCGTTGTCGTAGTCGCCCCATGCGGAGCCGAACTTGTAGCTGTTGTTCGTGTAGGTCGAGATCCCGCTCGAGTCCTCGGTGAATGTCCCGTCCGCGTTCGACAGGAAGAGTTTCCCGGTGGAGTAGTGGTAGAAAAAATCGAGGTACCCGTCATCGTTCACGTCCGCGGCGGAGACGTAATCCCCGTTCCCGTAATCACCCGCGTCGTTCAGCCCATCGTCCGTGTCGATGTCGTCGTCGAACCCGATCGGCGTGTTCCCTTCGAAATCGGCGCCCATGTTGACGCCGATCCAGTTGCCGTTGGCGCTGAAGACCAGCAGATCGGTATCGCCGTCCGCGTCCACATCCGCCGCGACCGCGCCCTCGGCGTTCACCACAGAACTGAACCCAAGCGAGCCGGCGGACACCATTGACCCCGCCTGATTCTCAAGCACGGTCACCGGGCTCTGCGCGCACGCCGCGATGTCGAAATCGCCGTCGCGGTCGATGTCCAGGATCGCAATCTGCCGGTCGTACGACCCGGTGCTGGTAGACGTGAACGATCCGCCGGCGAGGTTATTCCACATCACCTTGCTCGAGTTGCCGCTGACAACGCAATCCAGATCTCCGTCGTTGTCCAGATCCGCCCAGCCCAACCCCGAGCCGTAATGCAGCCCGCCGTTGGTGTCGAGGTTGAAGGATCGCAGCGTCGAGACATCGACAAAGATCTGCCCGCCGGCGCCGTAAAGGCTCAGCGCATCGTCCGCATCGATCTCCGCGCCGAAAATCGCGACCTCGTCGATCACACCCTTGAAGTAGTAACTGAGCGGCTGCACCGTGCCGTTGCCGCTGGTCCAGGTGCCCGCGCCGATCGCGATCGGTTCGGTGTTGCCGGATCCGCCTGAAGTCGTCCCGAACCCGCCGGTGTATGAGTCGGTATCCACCGCGACGCCATCGAGGTAAAGCACAACACCCGAGGGGCCGAACGACACCATCGTGTGGTGCCACGTGCCGTCAGCGATCGCACCGGACGACGACTCGAGCGTATACGAAGTTGTCTTGCTCTGGAATCGCAGCGTGAGCCGGTTGGACTGCACCCACATCGTGATGTGACCGCCGTCGTCGTAGTTCGATGAGTCTTTACTAAAGATCTCACCCCGTGAAGTCCCGTCGTCCACGTTGAACCACAGCGAGATCGCGCCCTCGTCGAGCATGAACGCCGCGTCGTGTGCGACCTCAACCCAGTCGTTGCCCGAGAACCGGGCGGCGTTGTCGACACCGTCGAACCCGCTCTCGGCGAGCGTGACCGAGCCGGAATACACGCCGTTGGCGAGCGACTGCTCATCCGAAGCGGCAACCCCTGAGGACTCCTCGAAGCGCCAGTACGCGATCGGGCTGAGCGACTGCACCGCGGTCTCATAGTCTGTCTGCGCGTGAGCGCCTGTAGCCGGCATCAAGACCCCTGCAGCACAGGCGCAAACGCAATAACGTGTGATATTCATGCTTGAATATCGGCCAGTAAACGCAGCGACCCGAGCGATGCCGAGGTTGCAAAATGCCGGATTCCAGCAGTTCTGGCGCCTGTCCGCGTCCGATGATTCCGACAGTCCGGATAATCACCGGATTCAACTAACGCCGACTGGCCATGCGGCCATCATGAAATCAGTCCCGTTACCCGCCCTTGAAACAACAGGCTACGTAGTTCCAGGCGGTGCTCGGGTGCCCGGCGTAGATGTACTCATCGTTCTGACAGAAGATCATGACCCGATCAAACTGCTCGCTCAGCGTTTCGTGCAGCGTCTCGTAGTCGTATTCGAAGACATGGTGATGCTGCCTCGACACGGACCGATCCTCCCTCGCTCGGGGCGTCGAAAGAATCATCATCCCGCCGGGCTTGAGACGAGCGGCGCAGTTCGCGAGCATCCGCTTCGCCTCTTCGTGCGTCACGTGCTCGATCATCTCGAAGTTGACCACCGCGTCGAACTCCGGCGTCTGATCACAGGCGGGATCCGTGATGTCACCGATCACGAATTGCAGGTTGTCACGAACGTAACTCTCCCTGCACTGCTCGATCAACGGCTCATCGATATCCAATCCGATCACTTCCGCGACATGCCGGCTGAAGAAGTTACAGCCGAACCCCTCGCCACATCCCGCCTCAAGAACACGGTCGGTCTCGCGCATCCATTTGCAGGCGAATTTGTACCGCGCGATCGTGAACGCGATCATCTCCAGCGGCTCGTTGGGATCGGACAGGGTCACACGCGGTCGGATCGGACAGTGGATGTGGTCGGTTTTCATAGTGTTTTATGCCCCTGTGCGCCCGAAGACGCCTCACGCAAAGTCGGCGTGCGCTTTGTCTTCGCGTGCCATGTAATTGAGAATCTGGTTGTACACGTTGTAGCGGTTGTGGGTCATGCCGCCCTGACAGATCCGCCCGCACTCGCCGCGGTACACGCGGTCCATGATTTCCTTGCGGTGCTCCCCGTCCCACACCTCGCGGAACGATTGCTCGTTGATGTTCCCGAAGCTGAACTCCTTGTTCCCTCGGAGGAAGCAGCACGCGTACACCTCGCCCTCGGCGCCAACGACCCCCACCATATTGGGACCAAGGCATCGCTCGTAGGGGAACGGCGCCATCGGATCGGCGTCCACGTACGCCCTTGTGAGATTGCCCTGCATCACCCGGAACGTTTCCGTCTGGAGTTCGCTCGCGAGGCTTGCCTTCTCGAGCATCGAATCACGGATGTCCTCGGGGAGCGGCGACCTCGGATCGAAGACGCACCGCAGCGAAACGTACGCAACGCCGAGGTCCCGCGCCATCTCGGTGAATGTCACGATCTCGTGATGATTCCGAGGCTCGGCAACAAAGTTGATGCCTACCAACGTGCGCTCGGCGCGCTGCGCGATCCAGGCCACATTCTCGATGATCTTCCTGAAGTCCTTGCTGACATGGATGCGCTCGTGCGTCTGCGGAGTCGCGGCATCGAGGCTCACGCGGACCCAATCGACTTGATCAAGAATCGCCTCCCGGGTTCCCGCCCGAGGCATCGAGCCGTTGGTGATCAGGCCGATGGACAGCCCCGCATCATGCAACATCGCCAGCATGTCGTTGAAGCGAGGATGCACCGTCGGCTCGCCACCCCCCTTGAGCACGACGGACTTCGACCCCATGTCTTTGATCTCATCAACCAACGCGGTGAACCGATCAAAGTCGAGATTCTCACCGGTGTGCGCGAGCATGCTGACGCACCAGTCGCACTTGTGATTGCACTTGTTCGACGGGTCGATCTCCACCGTGACCGGCGCCGGGTTCTCTCCGCGCGCGACCGCAGCGAGCGCGTCGAAATGATTGAGCGCCTTCAGCGGATGGAACGGCTCACCGTCGAGAATCCGGGCCAACCCCTCCGGCGCCTCGACCGGCGGAGGCGGGATCCATGCCTCTGAAGAGACCTCGATGATCTGCGACGGCGGGTCGGCGCTCTCGAGCACCGGCAGCGCGATGACCCGGCCATTACCCTCACCAGTAGTTGTCGGCTGGCGCTTAATCACGCTGCAACTCCTCGAGCACCTGGCTTGCGCTGTGCGTCATCGTGTGTTCACGAAGGACCCGCTCCGCAGCACGCGCGCCCATCTCCCGCTCCATGTCGGGGTGATCCAGCGCGTGCCGGATCTTCTTGTGCAGCTCCGCGATCGAACCGAAACTATCAAGCTCCTGTCCCACCTCAAACTCAAGCTCGAGGGGGCGCCGTTCAGGGACGCGCCCGACAAGCAGGTACCCACCCGCCGCCGCGGTGTCGTACAACCGAGGATGATGCACCGTCCAGGTGTGCAGTTGCACATGAACCGCCGATCGGTGCATCACGCGGAGCATCTCCGGTCCGTTGTTGATCGCCGGCTTTGCATACGGCGCGAGTGAAGGGAACCGATCCCACCCTTGCCCATAAAGGCCGAGCCGAAATCCCGACAACGATTCGATCATGCGCTCACGAACAACATAATGCGCGATCCGGTAGCGGAAGAAGCGGACCATCGTTGCCCACTGTTCTTTTTCCGTGGTCACCGCCACCCCGACGGCGCCCGCCGATTCGAGCAGGAAGCTCTCGATCTCTGGGATAATGTACGGCTCGCTCTCGTCGCGCGTCCGGATCCACTCAACTAGCCGCTCCCTGGCATGCAGCATGATCGCCTGCGCCGCCTTCGGCCAGTTCTCGAATTGGATCACCTTTCGATAGTTCTCGAATGGATGGATGTTCCCGACAAAGAGGACCTCGTGCTCAAACTCAACATCCTCGGTCGGCGGATAGTACAGGTTCGTGTTCGCGCCCATGTTGAGATGACCAACGACATTGCTCTCAACCCCATTGGACTCCATCTGCTCTCGCCACTCATCCATGAGCGTCCAGATGCGATCGCGAGGACCGATCCGCCAGATCCCGCCGCTATCAAATCCACACACGCAATCCTGATCCCAGCCCAGCACCGCGAGTTCCCGAGGCAACTCCGGCAGGTTCCTCCGCCGTTGGCTGAACACAAAGAGAGCGTCCGGGCGATGCTGACCGACCAGATCCAGGAACTCGAGTCTCCATGAACGACCATGCTTGATGAGGCAGGTCATGGCCTCAGCGCCGAGCGATGCGAAGGCCTCGTTCATATCACGAGCGCTGAATCGCTGGTACACCGATTGTTCTGGAGCCAGAAGCATGACACGCAAAGGGCGGGCGCCCTCGCGCAGCACTTCACCAGGCGAAGGAGCCCCTGCATACAGTTCGGCCAACGCCTTCACTGCTATCGCTTCGCTCGCAGATGAATACGCTTCCGAAGCGCCGATCGTGACAACTGCCGTGCTCAAAGCCTCGACTGGCATAGCGGATTCCCCATCAATGGTTGACTGCAGATTGCACTGAAGCGCATCGATGAATATCGACATGCGCTGCGGCCCTCCATGAGAAAGCAGGCAAGGCGAAGAAAATTATTCGGTCCCCGAGGCGCTCGCTGCTGCTAAAGCAGTCTTGATGACAAGCGCTACTCCCAGGACTACCAGCCTGTGAATGGTTCAGGACAGGGGAGGCTGGTCACTGGCGAAAGATACACTGACTCCAAATCGGATCGCACCGATGCACCCTCATGACCTGACACGCAGCCCGCTTGTCACGCCCCCCATAAGCATTGATAAAAACTTACAAGTCAACGCCTTATGATTCCGATTGCAATCAAAGCCCGGTTCAAAGAACGACCCGCCTGATTGGCTGAGCAAGCATCAGCACGCGGACAAGGCCTCGATTCCATCCGCAATAGCCCACCGTCCAGAGCCAGAACATTGAATACAGATCATTGCAACAGATCCGACCTCGATCCGTCTGCATGACAGGCGGACACGACAGAACAACATTGGATAGGGTGACATCCGCTTTATCTTGTAATCTCATTGAAATGATCCATTCCGAGGGAACCATTACAAAGCTGCTGTACGATGTCCGTTCAGGCAGGGTGGCCGCTCTCGATGAGCTCTTTCAGCTGCTCTATGACGATCTTCGAGAAATGGCGAGACACGAGCTGCGACACGCGGGGAACGACCCGATACACGCAACCACCCTCGTCCACACGGCATGCCAGCGCCTGCTTGCAAAGAACGCGCTGTGCGCCGAGGATCGACGCCACTTCTACTTTATCCTGGGAAGGGCGATGCATGACGTGCTTGTCGAGCAGATCCGAAGCGAGCAAACACTCAAAAGGGGCGCCGGATGGAAAAAGCGCCCTCTGGTCGAGTTTGAAGCCGAGAATGGCCCGGTGCGCGCAGATATCATAGATCTGGGTGAGGCGCTCGCCGACCTCCAGGCCACTGACCCATCCGCCCACAAAATGGTTCTCTTGCGCTTCTTTGGTGGCAGAACAATGAGCGAGGCCGCGGAGCTCATGGGATGCACGATGGCGGTCGGGAGAGGCCATTGGGACTACGCGAGAGCGTGGCTGCAGGATCGTCTGACACCCGATTCACATAAAAATCCCTGAAAGTGCCGCTTTTATCACATTCGACCGATCGCTTTACGGCATGATCTTTCGAAAGGCGCCATCACATGACCGCACAGTGGCACGAGAAGCAGGTCTTTCTGACAGCTATCCAATTGCCCGAATCCGAGCGCGAGCAGTACCTCCGCACGGCCTGTCCTGACGAGGCATCGCTCGAACGCGTCAAGCGTCTCATCCGAGCACACCAGAAAACAGAAAGCGCGTTTCTTGAACGCCATCCCTCCTCTGTTACAGAACCAGACAACGCCTTTGAATCGCGACAATACGATGAATTCCGGATACTCCGCCAGATCGGGATCGGTGGGATGGGCGCTGTCTACCTGGCGAATGACGAGATACTCGGTCGAGTGGTGGCGCTCAAGGTTCTTTCGCGTCATGTCACCAACCCAGGTAAAGCCCGGACTCGGTTCGAAGATGAGGCAAGACTAGCCGCCTCGCTGCGGCACCCGAACATCGTCACGGTCTACAAATTCGGAGAAATTGACGGCGACTGCTATATCGCGAGTGAGTATGTTGATGGCCCCACACTCAGACAGCTCATCGAACAGAGACGGTCGGCAGCGGGTGACAGCAAGAGCCGCGGCCATGACGCCCGTGAATGGAGGCGAGATGTCGCCAGGTATGTCGCGTCAATCGGCGAGGCTCTCCACACTGCGCATGCCGCCCGGATCGTGCACCGAGACGTCAAACCTTCGAATATTCTCATTGATTCAATGGTGGGCGCGCGCCTGACCGACTTTGGGATCGCCAAGCGTTTGATCGAATCAGATCTTGAGCAGCGTACGGAGGTCGTGGGAAGCTGCCACTATATGAGCCCGGAACAGGCCTCCATTGAGCAGTCGAACATCGATGAGCGGAGCGATGTTTTCTCTCTCGGTGTGACGCTTTACGAAGCCCTCACACTCCGCCGCCCTTTCGATGGAGCAACCGTCCACGAGGTGCTCCACTCGATCCAAACCAGCGAAGCACTAAGGCTGCGGACGATCGAGCCATCGATTGATCGTGATTTGGAAACGATCTGTCACAAAGCCATCGAGAAGCGCCCGGTCGATCGATACCAGACAGCGTCGCATTTTTCAGCCGATCTCCAATGTTACCTGACAGGCCAGCCCATCCTCGCCAAACCTCCGAGCGCCATCCGTAAAGTGCAGCGGACGCTCTACAAACGCCGCACATTTCTTGCGATCGGAGGCGCGTCTGCCGCAGGCGCGCTCTTAGGCGTCTGGTTTTACAAGCAATCACGAACCGATCTACGGCCGCTGCTCGACACGAGCGCACTTGATCCCAACACGGTTATCTCCATCTCCTATGTGGATCTCGACAAAGGGCTTGCTGGTGCTTTTCAAAGACTTGGTCCGGCCTCAAAGGGGCTTTACCCGGTTGCCCCAGGGTATCTCCGAATTCAGCTAGCACATTCTGAAAACAAGATCTCAGAATTGACACGCCTCGTCATCGAAGATGGGCAGCACTTTTCGATAGTGAATGACCCGAGCCAGGACAAACCTACACAGGACATGACACAGGACATGATTCAGATTGAGCACGGCGGCCACACCAGGAACCCAGGCCGCGGTGCTTACCAGAGGCGAGTTTCCGAGCTGGACTCGTTCTGGATTGATCGCCATGAAGTCACGAACGGCGAGTTCGAGCAATTCCTGAATTCAACCGCCTCACGCGCAAGTTCGTACAGGGCTCCGCTCACTCCCGAGATCGAGCAATGGATCAGCCAGAATCAAAAACGCTGGCTCGACCTCCCGGCAGTTGGCGTTAATTTCTATGAAGCCCAAGCCTACGCGGAATGGGCAGGCAAGAGACTCCCAACGGAACTCGAATGGCTCCGAGCCGCTCGCGGCCCTGATGCGCTCCCTTTCCCCTGGGGGCATGACAAGTATGACCCCACCATGCATTCTCTCAACGTCGTCACCACTCCCTCACAGCAAATGGGCGGCTGGACCCCTGCATGGTCAGACGGCGCTTTCAAGCTCTATACCGATGGCGTCTGGCCACAGGCGCATACCGGAGACGACAGCGGCCCGCACGGCCTCGTCCACATGGCTTCGAACGTGCTGGAGTGGACAGAGACGATTCCAGGGCCCGGGGCACTCAATCAACGCCAAGTTATGGGCAATATGTGGACGATGACCGCACGCCCGTTCACCGATCACGGCTTGTCGGTAGAGGCCGACACACGTCGTATCGGCATTGGCTTTCGATGTGCATTGAGTGCACGCCCTACTGGAGAGAATAGATGAAGATCAACAAGAACAGAATCTCTGCAATCCTGAGCCCTTCTATCACACTCGATGATAAAGGGACAGAAGCCGCAACCGCTGGCCAACCAACAATTTCCAGCAACACGATGTCGTGCCATCCGAATATTGGTCGATGTGACATGTTCCTCGCGGCACACTTTTCCGAAAACCCGGCAGATGGCGATGAGAGTTTGATCTTCAAGTCCCTGACTCAATTTCTGAAGAAGCACCCGATGGTCGAGCCCGCAATGCACCGGTGGGCCCAGGGGATGGCGCCGAGCAATCACGGGATCCCCTACAAGTCCGACCCTGATGAAGCAACCGCAAAGCGAATCCTTGCCAAATTCCTGCTCGATTCCTCGACTGACAAAGCACTTGCAGGGGGAGAGCCGCTCACGAGCCAGCGTGATTTTTACTGCTACATCCCCGACCCCCTCGGCCACGAACTCATCCGCGTTTGCTATGCCGAATTCATGGTGAACGAATTGATCGCCGGCAAATCGGTTCCGGTTGTAAAAAAACTCAGAGCGAACCAGGAATTCATGCTGACATTCGTGCTCCGATTCCGCGTCCCGGTCCTCAAACCAACGCCCGCGCCCCAGACCGGCTCTCAGGCCGGACCCAGGATCGAGGTCAAAGAACGCCCGAGCGGATCCATTGTGAAACCCTGAGGCCCGAGTTCGATCGAATTGACACCGGGGTTGACACGGTCGGCCCGGCCCACTTGAAACTCATCAGATCCCGATCTGACGTCGCAGTGCGCCATCCCTCCGTGCTCTGGATTCTGCATGAAACACACGATCTGGAATTTTTACATTTCTTTCTTTGAAATCCCCACACGAGCGGCCGTGATTATCGGCTGAGCCTTTGCAAGCTCTCATTCTTTGGCGCATCAGATTTTCATGACGATTTCTGTGTCTCCTAGATGAGACCCGTGAAAACGGGTCTCATCGATTCTGATTCCGATTCTGAATTGAGCATCTCGCCATGGACGGCGCGGTGGTGATCGCATCACCACCAAAGCACCCTGCCTTGATCCGCTGCCCGATGAGGCACAACCAAAGAGGTCCATGATGAAGCTTACTACATTGCTCTGCCTGTCTGTGTTCGCATTGATTCCCGAATTAACCGGATGCGCCTCGGCTCCTAAAACAGGGCCGTATCCCCCATCAAAGATCAAATCCAGTGCCATGATCGACGTAAACGAGTACCTGGGTGATCCGGTAGCTATTGCGTTTGTTGATCAAATTATCATTGCTCCGACACATGAGTCCCAACGACTTGAATATGACAGGCAACTGGTCTCAGAGGCGGCCAAAAAGTATATCCGCTCCGCCATGGGCCCCAACGGTGTTGTGAGTGTCACAAGCAATCACAATCGCGCCAGCATGAATGTGATCGCTGATATCACGAAAATCGGGTGGGACAGCCTAGAATCTAAATCGATCCTGGGCGTCGACTGGTTAGATAAAGGCAAGCTTGATCACGAAGGCAATCTGAACTCAAGCTGGATCATTGTCGAGATTGATCTCACCTTTATCGACAAGACTACCGGTGACTACATTGCCAGCGCTGCTGCCGCCGGTGTTCTCATGAAAGAGGGCGGTAAAACTGTCCAATCTCTAACTACCGATGACAGAGGTCCTGGCGGAACCGTGTCTAGCGACACCGTGATGCGCCCCGCCGACAGCTCTGATATTTCATCAGCGATTCGTCATGCACTGGAGGGCTCGATCGAACTC
>JAJDDA010000178.1 GCA_029260535.1 Phycisphaerales bacterium
AGCACGTACGAGATTGTCTGGTTCCGCGTCCCGGATCCTGCGGCCAGCGCGACCGAGACCATCGCGATCCCGGCGAGCCAGTGCCCGGCAAGGTTCGCAACGAGCAATCCGGGGTCCGGCGAGCCCAGGTACACCAGCACACCGATCTCGCCAGCGGAGGTCACCAGCAGCGCCGCGGTGAAAATCGCAAAGGCCGCGAGGTGCTTGCCCATCACGATCGAGGCGGTCGATGCGGGGAGCGTCAGCAGGAGCCGCTCTGTACCTGACCGGCGTTCCTCTGCCCACGCCCCCATCGCGATCGCCGGCGCGAGGATCAGCAGCAACAACGGATACCACGCGTTGAGTTGATCGAGGCTGTCGATGTTGCGTTCAAAGAACCCTGGAAGCCAGAACGCGGCGAAGGCGCTGCAGAAGACGAAGATCGTCACGAAGACATAACCGGTGGGGCTGGCGAACTGCGAGCCGAGGTCACGCAGGGCGATCGCTCGCATCGCGCTCCGGTTGAAATTGGCGTTCCCGTTCCCGCTCATGACGCGCTGCCCTCGGTTGCAGGCGATGCGTTCTGCGTAAGCTCGCTGAACCTCTTCTCCATCGACTCCTGGTCGTTGCCGAAATCGGAGGTTGGGCTGTCGTGGACGATCCGGCCCTGATGGATGAACAGGACGCGCTGCGCGATCGCGCGGACCTCGCTGAGAATGTGCGTCGAGATCAGGATTGTTTTCGCTTTGCCGAGCTCGCGCAGGAGGTCGCGGACCTGCTCGATCTGATTCGGATCGAGCCCCGCGGTCGGCTCATCGAGGATCAGCACTTCAGGATCGTGCAGCAACGCTTGCGCCAGACCGAGACGCTGGCGGTAACCCTTGCTGAGTTTGCCCGCGGGCTTGCCGATGACTTCTTCGAGTCGGCACAGCGCGATCACTTCGTCGATGCGGTTGGTCAGCTTTGAACCGGTGAGCCCTCGAGCAGAACCGAAGAACTTCAGGAGCGCCCTTGGGTTCATATCTTCGTAGAGCGGCCCGTTCTCGGGGAGGAATCCGAGTTTCCGCTGGGCGGCGATCCGATCGGTGCGGACATCGATGCCGTCGATCTTTGCCGAGCCGGAAGTCGGCGCCAGCAACCCGGTCAGCATGAGCATCGTGGTCGACTTGCCGGCGCCGTTAGGGCCTACGAATGCGGCAACCTGGCCCCTGGGTATCGAGAAGGACGCCTCCCGGACAGCGTAAAACCCGCCGTACATACGGGTTAGGCGATCTGCGGCGATCAGGTTGGGGTCGGCCATGAGGGGGAAGAATACAGGATCCGTGCGCTGTTAGGGGACGAAGAATAACGATACGGAATGGGCCGTGTGTCTCAGGATGATTCGCATGCTCGAACAGGAAGGTTCGAGAGAATCCAGGGGTTTCGATGAAGCAGGTGACCGTGTTGATCGTTGGCGGCTTGATTGCCTCGCTGCTGCTTACGCAGATCTCGATGGCGCAGGATCAACTTGTCGATCCATCGTCGTTAGAGGCAATGCTGAAGGATGTTCGCATCGATGGGATCGGCGGGATTCAGCCGCTGCCGCGCCGTGAATCCGATGCCATTCATCGAGGCGCCTTCCCCGTCATCCCTGTCGAATGGTTCGAGGACTTTCAGGATCACCCGCTCAGCACGGATCCGGTCTTCGATCGCTTTCAGGTGACGCCTGGTCAGGGGCAACCCGACCCGACGTTCTTCTGGGAAATCTTCAATGGTGTCAACGCAATCCCGTCTCTCTTTGTGGATGGTCAAGTCGACGAATTCGGCACCCCCGACCCGCTCCCGAGGTGGCAAGGGATCGCGCTAATCGAGTCGCTACCGGGTGGTCTCTCGGATCTGAATATGGACGGCGCTGTTGACACCGCCGACCTCGGTTTGCTCATCGCCGACTTCGGTCAGACCGGCTCCGGCCTGCTTGCTGATATCAACAGCGACGGCATCGTTGACACCGCGGATCTCGGTTTGCTCATCGGGGTTTTCGGATCCTCTTTCGGTCCGTTCTGCGTCTATGAAGCGACGCTCGTTTACCCGATCGACGACTCGGGCAACCCGCTGCCTCCTGGCGCCCTCGACGATGGCCCGTTCATCGGCGACCGGATCGCGTTCACTTCATCACCCGCTTGCGGGACCTGCGATACGTTCCGCCTGACCACCAACGGCGTCAGAGTGTTCGGCGAGTGGGCGCTCATTGACTCCGCGGCCGCTGACCTAACCGGCGTCGCGTTCTTCGGGAATGAAACGAGCGCTGGGTGCCCGGATCTTGGGGATGAGCGCGTGCTGGCGCTGGTGCGCGGGGAGACCGGTGAGGTGAGTCCGGTCAATGCGCTCAACCTCAGAGGTTCCCGAGTGAGTGACTTTGCGTTCAATGGACAGCCTCAGGATCTGGTCTGTGAAGTGGATCTCTACTTACCCTCGCATGAAAAACTCCACTGGACAGACTTTGTTTCGGATGTCGAGGGCCTCACCGTATTCAGGATGCTGACCGGAGGGATCGCTACGGATGTTTCGCCAGCCTGGGAATTCTTTGGTAACGAGGATGGACTGATCGATCGGTTTGTGATCCTCGGCAGTGAATGCGGCGCTCCGTTTTGTGGATCTGCGGGCGGGCTCTACCACACCGCGCCAGATCCGGATTACATCGATCCGACGCCCGGGACGCCGACCCCAACACCGCTGCCGGGGAAGAAGACACTCACGGGTGAGTGGTTCACAGTGCGCCATGTTGTGACTGCCGACAACAAACATCAAGTCTGGGTTCGCGACAGCGAAACAATCGCGTTGATCGATCCGTTACCCGGTGATGACGGCGGATCAACGGATTCGATTCTGGACGACATCGAGGACGGGTTCGCCAAGATTTTTCCTTCCGGTCCTTATGGCCGAACGAGGCGCGAATTTTTTGGAGGTTTTCCTTCATCACCCGCTGTGCCGATCGCGACCTCGGCAACACAATTTCGCTCGGTCTTCGGGTACGAGAACGGTGATCTCCCGCGCGCCGACCGGAACCATTTCGTAGACAACATCCGCATCAGCGGCGCTGCCCCGATTATTGCACCGCCGCCGCTGACGCTGCCGTACCTGGATAGCTGCGAGTCATACTTCATCGGCCCGATCAAATATGGAACGACGGGTGGCCGATGGAGTGAATCCGTAGACGACGAAACCGTTGTGTTTCCCGGAGAGGGAGCGTTCGGTGGCGAACCATCCATCGTGCACACCCATGCATCGGACATCGATGATGTCTACCGCACGGTGTTCTGGACGGATCTCCCCGATGCGCTCGCGGCGCCCGCGTCCCCCTGGCGTGTTGGCCTTCTGTTCAAATTGAATTCAACGGTAACGGTGCGTGGCATAACCCCCATGAGCACGATTCTCGGGGAGGCGGTGACGACCGTGTTCACCGCGGTTGAAGAGCCGCACTCCGATCCCGGTGTGGTCATCTTCGACACCGAACCCTTCGATACTCGGATTCACGTCAGACAGCGCAACCCGCACTTCGATCCGGGATCATCCGCCGACAATTGGGATTATGATTGGGGCCCGCCCGCCGGTGTCCCCGGCGATCCCGGGTACCCCAACATTGAGTTCATCAACGTTGCAACAACCAGCCTGATCGATGAGTACTTTCTGTTCCAACTCCTGGAAGTCGAGGTCGCCGACGATGGTACGCTCCGGGTGCTTCTTGATGGCGTCGAACTGCTGCCGAACGATCTGGACCGGTTTTACGATGTAACGCCGGGGGATATCACGCAGTTCAGCACAGACGTGCTGCGGGTCGACCGCTTGCATTTCGATTCCGGATTCCAGTCGAATTCTGAAGATTTGGAGATCGACGTCGACGACATCACCCTCACCGGCCAGCCGGCGCCCTGACCGGTTCTCGCATGGCTCGGTCCGGATTTATGTCGAAAAGAATCCCGGATACGTTATGATCTCTCCGCAAGCGCCCGGCAGCATCCGGGCCTTAGGGGCTCTTTTTTACCATTGAATTCAATCCCGGCCTCGGGACCATTCTGGAGAACACCATGGCAATCCGACTCGGCGACACCGCACCCGATTTCACGCAGCAATCAACACAGGGCGAGATCAATTTCCATGACTGGCTCGGCGACAGCTGGGGAGTCCTTTTCTCGCATCCCAAAGACTTCACCCCCGTGTGCACGACCGAGCTGGGCACGGTCGCCAAACTCAAGCCGGAGTTTGACAAGCGGAACGTCAAGGTCGCCGGGCTGAGCGTCGACGGGCTCACCGATCACGAGGCGTGGTCGAGCGACATCGAGGAGACGCAGGGCGTCGCGCTGAACTTCCCGCTGCTCGCCGACAGCGACCGCAAGGTGTCGGACCTGTACGACATGATCCATCCCAGCGCCGACAACACGCTGACCGTCCGCTCCGTGTTCATCATCGGCCCTGACAAGAAGGTCAAGCTCACGCTGACCTACCCGGCAAGCACCGGTCGCAACTTCGACGAGCTGCTCCGCGTCATCGACTCGCTCCAGCTCACGTCGGATCATCAGGTCGCGACACCAGCGAACTGGAATCACGGCGACGACTGCATCATCGTTCCCTCGGTCACCAACGAGGAAGCGAAGACCAAATTCCCGAAGGGGTTCGTGGAGGTCAAGCCTTACCTGCGCACGACGCCCCAACCGAACCTCTGATCGGACACTGCCCTATGCCACCTACCGATGGGGCCAGCCCGCTCGCGTCGCTCACTCCTGACTTGATCGCGTGCGCCGTCGCCGAGCGGTACGGGTGCGTCGCGACCACCCCATCAATTCAGCACGGGTTCCCGGTCGGTCGGGCGTTCGCCGAAGAGGTCGGCTACGAAAAAGAACTGCTCGACTGGGCGCCCCCGATGGTCGTGGAATCCTTCACCGGCGCCGGGAACCCCAGGCCGTTCATCAATGCTGCTCCGGGCGATGCAGTGCTCGACCTGGGTTGCGGCGCCGGCCTCGATGCGCTGTGCACGGCGCGGGACGTCGGGCCTGCAGGGACCGTCGTCGGCCTCGACTTCAGCGAGGACATGGTCAACAAAGCGAGCGCCGGCGCCAGTCAATCAGGGCTGCAGAACGTCCGGTTCGTCTGCGCTTCAGCGGCGCATTCGCCGTTCGAGGATGACGCATTCGATCTCGTGACCTTCAACGGGATCCTGAACCTCTCGCCGGACAAGGACGCGATCCTCTGCGAGATCGCAAGGGTGCTCAAGCCCGGCGGGT
>JAJDDA010000179.1 GCA_029260535.1 Phycisphaerales bacterium
GTCTGAACGCAACCCCCTGGCAACATTGATCGCTAAGCACTCGCGCGTGAACTCATCCACGATCGTCAGCATCCGGATCCGCCGACCATCGGCCGTCCGGTCCTGCACGAAGTCGTACGCCCAGACGTGGTCCTTGTGTTCCGCACGCAAGCGAACGCATGAGCCGTCGTTGAACCAGAGCCGTCCTCGCTTTGGCTGCTTCTTCGGCGCCTTCAAGCCCTGCTGTCTCCAGATCCGCTCGACCCGTTTGTGGTTCACGCGCCAGCCCTCCATCCGTAGGATCGCTGTGATACGTCTGTATCCGTAGCGCCCGAACGCGGCGGCCAGCGCGATAATCCGCCTCGTCAACGGCTCTTCATCATCCCGCTCATTCGGCGCATACCGCTGCGTCGCACGCGGCTGCTTCAACACGCTGCACGCCCGCCTCTCCGAGACGCCGAAGCACTCACGCACCGCGTGCACCGCTCGACGCGTCTTGTGCGGGCTCAGAAGTTTCCCCGGGCGACCTCCTGCAGCATCGCTTTGTCCAGGTGCGCTTCGGCGAGCAGCTTCGTGAGCCGGGTGTTCTCTTGCTCGAGCTCCTTGAACCGCTTCGCCTGATTGGTCTTTAGGCCGCCATACTCGCGCCGCCACTTGTAGTAGGTCTGATCGGTGACGCCGATCTGCTTGCAGAGTCGGCCGAAACGAGCTGGTCAAACCACGTCACGATGGCGACTCGGTCACCACTCCGGATCAGCACCGCGATCGCTCGGGTGTCGTCTGGATTCGGTTCCTCGGACCCGGCAACGGAATAAACGACGGACTCTGGGGGATAGCTCATGACCAAAGCATAACAGGCCGCCAAAGACAACTTCCTTTGGCAGTTGGACCGAGCATCAGATCGCTGAGCAACGATCTGTATGCCGACGCACTCCCGCATGCTTGCCCGAATGCTTTGTGCCAGGATGTCAGGGGAAGCACGGGATCATTAGAAATTGATCTAGCCGAATGAAATTGATCAAGACGATCTTGCGCCATCCGCGAGACAGATCAAGAGGTCGCGCGCCATCCTGGCCCTTGAAGATATAAGCCGAGGCCTTCTCCCGGTGGGCCGATCTTCAGTAGATGCGTTGCGCGTTCGAGTTCATAGAATCGATAATGCAAGACTGAAACTGTAGATCTAGACGTCGTGACCATGCAAGACCAGCCGTAAGATCAGTTTTCAAACTCACCCCGGTTGAGTTCTCAAATGAATTCCAGCGGCGTGCCTCGAGATCGGCAACAATCCGGACTCACAAACAGCCATCAATCAATTGCTTAGCTCACCTACAGGCTCTGAGCGAGGGTCCAGATTAAAACCGTGGAGAATCCACCCCTCTCCGCTTCGTTTTCGAACCACCCCTGAGTGATTCTCAGGGGTGGTTTTTGTGTGGTGGAGATGGCTGATCCGAAAGGATTGAGAGAGCAGCCTGATTATTCATTGGAAGTGTTGAGCTGATGGAGCGAATCGCGTGCGGTGTTCCGCTTTTCGCTGATTCCAACCATCCGGCTGTTCATGGACTCGCCTTCGAGGTTTTCGGTCATTGATGGGTCGAATTTGAATTCGATGATGTCCGTGAAATACGCGATGGACTTTGTAAGCGAATTCATCCGTTCGTCGATTGTTCCGCGTGCCGAGACCAACAAGAACGCATCGCCCGCGTCTTCGATTGAACCCAGATAGTCCCAGATAAATGACGCGTTGCTCGGATCCCGCTCAACGAGGTCTTTGCCAGCGACGATCGCTCTCGTGGTGTGTTCTTCCACAAGGCCGGATCGCCCGATCTGTGCTGCGGCGAGCGCGTACCTTGAGTTGGCGTTAACGAGGTCCCTGGCGAATCGGGCGTTGTTGGGCCAACGCCTGAATTTCGTTTCGGTGACGTCGAGGGCTAGCTTCGAGTGCTCGAACGCTTCGTCGTACCGTCCGACATTGGCAAACGCGCGTGACAGAATCACATGCGAAATACTCCGTTCATGAATCTGGCGCTCTGTGCAGGTTTCCAGGTCAAGATCTGTAGCCAACTCGCTGTTGATCCTTGCCTGGTAGCGCTCCAGCGCGACCTCGTATTGGCCCACTCTTGAATAGGCGTGTCCGATCCGCAGATTCAACAACCCGAGCATCGAGTTCTCTGCAAGAACTTCCGGGTATTGATTCTCGATGTGCTCCGTGTACTGCTCCAGTTTCAGGTACGCCTCTACGGATTTTTCGGGCTCATCAAGCATCCCATAGGCGATCGCGATCGCGTCCCAGGCAAACCATTCGGTCTCGAACCTGGTTTTGATGTCGGGGAAATCATCGGGGAGCGTCTTAAGGATCTCGATGCTGCGTTGAGCAGCGTCGAGCGCTCCCTGGAAATCACCGATGGTATTGGCGGCGAATACATGTCCGAGAGTCTGGGATTGCCGGAGATAAGTCCTGGCGGTCAGGTATCGGAGTTCGGGGGAGTCCGCGGATTCGATCGCGAGCGAATCGAGAAACTCTGTTGTGGCCCTGGTCAGCGATTCGGTCGCATTGGTGCCGCCGATCATGTCGCGCACTTCTAGGAGCACCTCGTCTGACATCCGCTCGACGTATTGCATCGCGGATTGGAAGCGATCTTCGACGAGCCGGCGCTGCGCTGCCTCGGCCGACCTTGCATCGAGCGCCGCGAGCAGACCGAGCGTCGTTCCGATGAAGCCCACGATGAGCGCTGCGGTGATCAGGATGCCCGCAGCAACGGCGCCCTTGTTCCGCTTGATGAGTTTGCTCATCCGATACCGTGCCGAAGGCGGGCCGGCCTCGACGGGTTGGTTGTCCAGGTGGCGCCGAATATCCGCGGCGAGCGCGTTGGCGGTCTCGTATCGCCTGGCGCGGTCTTTCTCGAGGCATTTCATCGCGATCCAGTCGAGGTCGCCCTTCATCAGCGAGCTCAGCTGCGATGAATCCGTGGCGTGGCCACGAGCGGTCGTTTTTACCGCGGCGTTGCCGAGTGTATTCAAACGGGTGCTCGGTTTCTGTGGCACGGTGTCCCGTATGACATTCATCATCTCGGCGAACCCTTTGCTCATGAGGTCTTCGTTCGAGAGAGGGGTGGTGCCGGTGAGCAGTTCGTAGAGCAGGACCCCGAGCGAGTAGATGTCGCTGCGGGTGTCGATGTCGAGGCCGGACATCTCCGCTTGCTCGGGGCTCATGTAGGCGGGGGTCCCGATCATCTGGCGGTGCTGGGTGAAGAGCGTTTTGTCGGTCAGTTCCTGGTTTGTCGCCTTGGCGATCCCGAAGTCGATGACCTTGGGCACGGGTACGCCATCGTGGAGCGTGACCAGCACGTTGGACGGCTTGATGTCGCGGTGGATGATGCCCTTCTGGTGCGCATGCTGCAGGGCGTTGCAGACGTGGATGAACAGGCTGAGGCGTTCGGTGGTGTTCAGTCGTTCGGTGTCACAGAACTCGAAGATCGGCACACCGCGGATGTACTCCATCACGAAATAGGGCCGCCCTGTATCGGTGGAACCACCGTCATAGACTTTGGCAATGTTCGGATGGTCCATCAGCGCGAGGGCCTGCCGCTCTGCTTCGAAGCGTGCGATGACCTGCTTGGTGTCCATCCCGAGCTTGATGATCTTGAGTGCAACGCGCCGTTTGATGGGCTCCCGCTGCTCGGCCATCCATACCGATCCGAATCCGCCTTCGCCGATCTTGTCGAGGAGTTTGTAGTGACCGATTTGGTTTCCCTGGGTCTCCATACCGGAAAGCGGCGGGTCTGTGGCGGTCTGTATATCGGCGGTATCCAGGAAATCCGAGGCTTCAGCGTCTGCCTTGAGGAGCCGTTTTACCTTTGCTACGAGCTCGAGATTGCCCAGGCAAGCCTCGTCGAGATAACGATCCCGATCCGGGGCTGGAATCGCTCTCGCGTGATGGAAAATCGATTCGGGTGAGCCGGAGTGATTGCTCTGGTTTGCGTTGGGTTCGGATTCTGACATCTGGCTGGGCCCTCTTCGTCGCGCAAGGATAAGTCTACAACATCAATGCGGAATCAGAGCCGGGACTTGATCATGGAATACTTGAATTGATGCGTTTTTTGATCGGAGCACTATTCCGATTTGGAGAGCTCCGAATAAAGCCACGCCTTGGCGTATGTCCAGTGCCTGCCGACCGTAGCACTGGAAATCCCGGTTGCGGCTGCGGTCTGCTCGACCGTGAGGCCGACAAAGATGCGCAGCTCGACGATCCTGGCCTTCTCAGGTTCTTCCGCTTTGAGCTTGGCTAGCGCGGCGTCCAGCTCGATGATCTCAGCCGGGATTTCTGCAATAGGCGTGTTCGCGATGTCGAGGCTGATCCGCTTCCAGCCCCCGCCACGCTTTGCGGCGCCCCTTGCTCTGGCGCGATCGACCAGGATCCGGCGCATCGATTCGGCTGCTGCCGCGAAGAAGTGGCCCCGGCTGTCCCATGCGAGATCGGCATCTCTGCCGAGGAGTCTGAGGTAGGCCTCATGGACCAGTTCGGTTGCCTGGATCGAGTTGCCTCGTTGTTCCCTGGCGACGTGTGCGGCGGCGAGTTTTCGGAGTTCTGCATAAACCAATGGGAGGAGCGCCTCGGCGGCTTTCGGGTCACCGTTGACTATTGCTTCAAGGATGAGAGTGACATTCTGGTCAGGCATGAAGCCATACTAACGACGCGGTCATGATGATTACCTTGACCTGCCCTTCTCATTCTCATTCACACGAAAACTCATTGCCTCTGGCATGGTGCTGTAGGGGTATCTGATGGATGCGTGCCTCGCTTGAGTTCCCAAATGAGTTCCAGCGGCGCGCCTCGGGATCGGCAAGAATCGGCAAAGATCGGCAACAATCCGGAATTGTAAACAAGGGTAAATCAATTGGTTGGGCGATTTGCAGGCTGTCAGCGAGGATTCTGATTTAAAGTGTGGAGAATCCCCCCCTCTCCGCTTTCGATTTGAAAAACCTCCTCACGAGAAGTGGGGAGGGTTTTTGTGTGTATCGCGGAGAGGGTGCGCGCCTCGCCTGAGTTCCTATCTCCTCTCCGTCAAATGCTGTTTCTCCCTGGCCCCCATCAACAGCGTCTTCGGGATCCCGCCCCAGGCTATCACTAGAATTGGACCGTTTTATGGGGGGAGTGCAGTCCCGATTGTCTTTCTGCGTTTCGCCTGAGTTTGCTGCGTGTATCCGACCGAAGGGCAAGTTCCAAGGACATGATCCGGATGGTCAGCTAGACGATCGAAGAGGAGATTGCGTGGCCCTGGTTCTTGATCAGTGGGCAATGGCGAAGTTTTGCAGGTAGTCTCGACAAGAGTGTAAGAAGTGGGGGGCTATGCGCGTCCGTGACAAGTCAGGCGTATGGCTGCTGAACTCGCTGGTCCGCTATTACTCCGGCATAAACATGCCCTTGCCCTGCCATGCCTCATCGATAAGCTTTGTGTACTTCCCCGGGTTCGCTGCCACCATGGGCTCACAACTGGCGCAGCAGAACCGCATCAGCCGACCCGAGACAACCATCTCAACCGGTTCACCCATGGAGCCGAGCTTGCCTCCCGCGACGATACAAGAATCAAGCGGGTAGTCCTTTCGCTGTTCCTCGGCGACCGCCTTGTCAAGCTTCTCGATGTATTTCTTCGGATCAGCCATGAACTGGCGCTCACACATCTGGCAGCACAGCCGAACGAGGCGGTTGCCGTAGACCATGTCATTCGCGATATCCTCACCGTTCTCCATCAACGGCTCCCCGGACACGACACAGGTCTCGGTCGGGTAGTACCTGAGCTGATCAGCAATGATCTGGCTGTCTATCTTTTCCCAGTAGCCGGCTTGATCGGCTTCGAACTTGCCGATGCAGCTTTCACAGCAGAATCGTACCTCGCGTCCGTCGAACTTCATCACGATCGGATCTCCCATTGATCCGAGCGGGCCGCCGACAGGACAATCAGGAAGGGTATAGGGAGAGTTCGGGGCCACTACTATTCCACCCTCTAGCTTTCCGCTCTTCGCGCGCCGATTGTCAACACGCGCTGCGGGCAATCGAAGGGTAGCAGCGCCGGTCACCGATGCGTGATCGACGTGGGCCGTGACGATCTGTCCATCGACCGTGGCAATCGCGTGCGCGTGGATTTCCGTGCCGTGGTGCGTCATCTCGCCGGCTCGATCACGTGCGAAGAAACCGACGATGCGAACATCCTTGGCAGAGTTTCCTGACCAACGCCACGGGCTTGCGTCGATCTCGCCTGGATCTTGTCCGATCGTGCAAAACCCATTGATCACATGCAGGTCCATTTGGACATCCACACCCTCGATGACAAAGGGGAACGGTTCATTGAGTTCAAGGCCGGTGACAGCCGCTCCCTCCAGGACGAGTTCCGCGAGCGTGCGTCCCTCGCCCGAAATCTCCAAAGCGCTCCAAGCGGGCACGGAAGCCCTGGCAAGCAGTGTCGCAGCATCCCCATCACGAACTGACGGTCCGGTTGTGCTCGGCACGCCATCAATCGCCCGCGTAACCCAGAACGCCCCATCGAGCACGGTGATCTCACCGCCGAGCCCTTCGAGCGCCCCGACCGCAATCATGCTGCCCCGCTCGGGGATTGTACTGAGCCGAACACGCGCCCCTGTCTGACCGCCACGCATGACATCGCGCATGTTGCCAATCTGTTCGACTGCGGCGGATGACGCGGGTGTGCGCAGCACACGGTGTTGATCATGACCAGGCTCGCGGTGGGCGGCTGCGAGCGCTACGAACTCGTCTTTGCGAGCTTCATCCCACGCGAGGAACTGCTTGCCGCAGCCCGGGCAGCAGGTCCCGATCTGATTGCCTTTGTATTCGACGGTCCCGGCTGAAGGCACGATCGGTTCTTTGCCCACAGGACACATGGCGTTCACAGTCTTGGAAACCGCCTGTGCTCGCTCTGAGCCGTGGTGGTCCTGGGCGTTTGCAGATGCAGCGCTCAATGAGCAGCACGCGATCGAGGCGGTGATGAATAGCGTTATCATGACGAATCTCCTGCGGAATTAGAATCAGATTTGGCTTGGGCTATCAATGCCAAGCGGAACTTCCACTCAGCAACCCAGCAGTACAAAATGGGAACGACGAACCAGGTGATCGATGCGACAGCCATGCCGCCAAACGACGGGATGGCCATAGGGATCATGATGTCTGAGCCACGTCCAGTGCTGGTCAAGACGGGCAACAGCGCGAGGATGGTGGTCGCGCTCGTCATCACCGCGGCGCGGATGCGGAGTTGACCTCCGTTGACGACTGCCTTGCGGATCGCCTCGATCGAGTCGGGTTTCTCCTCGGCCATTGATTGCTCGATGCGGGTCGCCATGATGACGCCGTCGTCGGTAGCGATACCGAAGAGCGCGAGGAAGCCGACCCAGACAGCGACGCTCAGGTTGTACGCCTCGATCTGGAATAGGCCTCGAAGGTCCGTCCCGAGCAGCGTCGCATCCAGGAACCACGGTTGGGCGTAGAGCCACAGCATGATGAAGCCTCCACCCCACGCCACGAAGACGCCCGTGAAGACCATGAGCGTGACGCCGACTTTGCGGAACTGGAAGAAGAGCAGTAGGAATATGACCGTGAGCGCCAGCGGGAGCACGATCGTCATCCGCTTTGCAGCCCGGATCTGGTTCTTGTATGAGCCGGAGAACTCGTAGCTGACACCGGCAGGGACGACCACGTCACCCGCGTCGATTGCGCCTTGAATGAACTTCTGAGAATCGCGGACAACCGTGACCTCTGCGTAGCCGGGCAGTTTATCGAAGAGCACATAGGAGACGAGGAAAGTGTCTTCACTCTTGACCATCTGCGGCCCACGTCGGTACTCAAGCGTACTCAGCTCACGGAGCGGAACCTGAGCCCCCATGGGCGTTGGGACGAGGATGTCGCCGAGGGTCTCGGGCTGGTCGCGCAGCTCGCGGAGGTAGCGGACACGGACCGGATAGCGCTCGCGCCCCTCGACCGTCATCGTCAGCGGCTTCCCACCAATCGCCACCTCAATGACTTCCTGCACGTCCGCGATGGTCAATCCATAGCGGGCGATTTTCTCGCGATCAATGTCGATCTCAAGGTACGGCTTGCCGACGACACGATCCGCAAAGACCGCGAGCGGCTGTACACTCGGCACCTGCTTAAGCAGGCGTTCGAGTTCGAGGCCGAATGATTCGATCGATTCAAGGTCCGGGCCGTAAACCTTGATACCCACCGGGGCTCGGAAGCCAGACTGGAGCATGACGATCCGCGTCTCGATCGGCTGGAGCTTCGGGGCGCTTGTAACACCCGGCATGTTCGCGGCCTCGACGATCGCATCCCAGATGTTCTGATTGGACTCGACCTCGTCGCGCCATTGACGGAACGGTCGGCCGTTCTCATCTTCGATCAGGTTGCCCTGCTCATCCCGGATAAACTCACTTGCCTCTTTGTCATAACGGTATTTGATCCGTCGGCCTTGATCGTCGGTCCGGTACTCGCTCTTGTACTCGATAATCGTCTCAATCATGGAGATCGGGGCGGGATCCAGCGGGCTCTCAACGCGACCGATCTTGCCGACCGCCATCTCAACCTCGGGCACGTTCATGATGCGCCGGTCGAGTTCCTTCAGGATCTCGGTCGCCTCGCCGATCGATGCGTGCGACATGGTCGTTGGCATGTAGAGGAACGCGCCCTCGTCAAGCGAGGGCATGAACTCGCTGCCGAGCCCGGGAAACGCGTGGGCGATCTCGACGACCGTCGCGTTCTGACGCACGGACTCGGGCAGCCAGCCCCAGACCCGATCGAAGCCAAGCCACACGGTCAGACCGATCAATACGACGCCGACCGCGGGTGATAGCCCGACGAGCTTGTGGCGCAGCGTCCACGCAAGCACATGCGGGAACGCGAGCCGGATGAGCCAGAAAGCGAGAAGTAAACCTCCAACGATGACTCCGATGAACAATGCATTGCCAAACAAGCCGGGTTCGGGGCCGAGCGGTTCCCACGCTCCGGCCAGCACGAAGAGCACGAAAACTACGGCGACAAGGTTTGCCGACCATTGCAGGCCGCGGGCAACGATCGCGGGCAGCCACGGCTTTGTGAGGTAGAACGCACCGAACGAAGAGATAACCAATCCGAAGCTCGTGTGCATCCAGATTGCCGCAGCGATCCCCGCGAGCGTTAGTGCGATAGCAGAGGCAGTGCGGATCAGCTTCGCCTTCGGGCGGAACCCCATAAGCACATGGGCGGCAGGCGGCAGGATTGTCAGCGCAATAATGATCGAGGCGATGATCGCGAAGGTCTTGGTGTACGCAAGGGGCTTGAATAGCTTGCCTTCGGCAGCCTCCATCGTGAAGACCGGAAGGAACCCGACAACTGTCGTCGCAACCGCCGTGAGTATGGCTCCGCCGACCTCGGTCGTGGCTCGGTAGATCACTTCGAGGGAAGGCTCCTCGCTCTGGCTCTTTTCCGATTCATCGAGTCTGCGCAGGATGTTTTCACTGAGCACGATGCCCATGTCCACGATCGTGCCGATGGCGATCGCGATTCCCGAGAGCGCCACGATGTTCGCGTCCACGCCGAAGGACTTCATCCCGATGAAGGTCATCAGCACCGCGATCGGTAGCATCGCTCCAATGAGCAAGCTGCTGCGCAGGTGCATGACCATGAGCACGACGACGATGATCGTGACGAGCACCTGCTGTGAGATCGCCGAGTTCAGTGTTTCGAGCGTCTCGCGGATGAGCCCAGACCGGTCGTAGAAAGGCACTATTGTGACGCGACTCTCTGTTCCGTCTGCAAGCAGCTTTGAGGGCAAGCCTGACTCGATGTCCGAGATCTTGTCCTTAACCCGCTGGATGGTCGCCATCGGATTCTCGCCGTAGCGCACAACGACTACGCCGCCCACGGCTTCGACGCCCGCCTTGGTCAGCACGCCGCGCCGCAGGGCCGGACCGAGCGAGACCTTGGCGATGTCACCAACCAGGATGGGCTGACCGTCTCTCGCGGTGATCGCTGCTTGCTCTAGATCCTCGACGCTCTCAATAAAGCCGAGACCGCGGATGATGTATTCCGCGCGATTCACCTCGATCGTGCGAGCGCCGACATCGAGATTGCTTTGTCGGACTGCACCGATGACTTGCTGGAGCGAGATCCCTGCCGCCCGCATTGCATCGGGATCGACATCGACCTGGTACTCCTGAACAAAGCCGCCGATTGAGGCAACCTCAGAGACGCCCTCGACGCCAGCGAGCTTGTACTTGACGACGAAGTCCTGGATGGAACGGAGTTCTTCCGGGCCCCATCCACCTGTCGCGTTGCCTTTGGCGTCGCGGCCTTCGAGCGTGTACCAGAAGACCTGCCCGAGCGCCGTCGCGTCCGGACCGAGCGCCGGTGTGACGCCGAGCGGGAGCGTGCCGGCAGGCAGCGAGTTGAGCTTCTCAAGCACGCGCGAGCGTGACCAGTAGAACTCCACGCCGTCCTCGAAGACGACATAAATCGTCGAGAACCCGAAGACTGAGTAGCTGCGGATGTCCTTAACACCCGGGATGCCGAGCATCGCAACCGTCATCGGGTAGCTGATCTGGTCGTCGATGTCCTGGGGGCTGCGCCCTGGCCATTCGGTGAAGACAATCTGCTGGTTCTCACCGATGTCCGGGATTGCGTCAACCGGCACCGGATCGCGGGCAAGCCCGCCGAGGCCCCAATCGAATGGGGCGACCAATACACCCCAGAAGATCGTGCCGATCAGCACAATCGCGACGACAAGCTTCTGCTCCAAACAAAATCGGATCAGCGTGTTGAGCGGGCCTCGGAATGGGGCCTGTTGGCACTCAGTCATTGCGGCGCCCCTCGTGCTCGTTCTCGGCCGGTGAGGCATCGATCGGCGCAAACGATTCTCGGATGTCGCCACAGCGCAGCATCTGATCGCCGAAGTACGGGTTGTTGATCTCCGTGCCCCGCTGTAGCCAGTCGGCTCCCTTGTTGTCGAACGCCATCGGGCAGTGCGCCAGGTTCCATTCCACACTGCCGCGGTGCCCGAAGCGGCGCTGCAACGCGATCACGCCCTCGCTCATCCGCTCGAATCGTGCGCGAGCGGTATCGATGCTAGTGATGGCATCTTCTACGCGCAGCCGCGCAGCCGCACGACGCCACTCGGCGAGCGGCTCACCGACGAGCCCAGCTTCTTCCACAAAGCCGAGCGCGGTCTTCAGGTCTACCGTCGCTTGCACGAATCCGCCCAAGTCATCAGCGGCCAGCGCCTCCTGCGCATCGAGGTACGCCGAGTACACAGGCTTGATCGCGAACACGAAGCTATCGGGCACAGCGACGCGAGTGGGCATGTCCGGCATCGCGTCGCCAGCCATACCGCCGTGCCCTGCGTGTGGGTTGCCTCCGCCACCGCCGCCGGGTGTCATCATGCTCGGCTTGGCCGCGATCTGCATCGCGCTGTCGATGCGAAACGCACCGTTAACCACGACGGACTCGCCTCTTGCGAGTCCGTCACGAACGATGTAGAAATCGCCTGCTCGGGGACCGAGTATGACATTCCGTCCCTCGTAGGTCGGCCTGTCGACGTCGGACGCTTGCACATAGACAACGGATCGAGCGCCAGTGAAAAGCACCGCAGATCGCGGAACCACCAAGGGCTCTTCGGCCCCGGCAGGATCTCCCACTACGCCAAGCGACTCAGCGGGCACCATCGCCATGCCACAGATGTCGCATTCACCCGGGCCATCCTTGACGATGGTCGGGTGCATCGGGCTCACCCATCGGCCTGCAAGTTCGTTGTTGATAACGGCGCCTTCATCGCCGACTCGCGTGCGCACGACGGCGGATGCGAACATGCCGGGCTTGAGCCGCCGCTCGGTGTTTACGACCGCGACCCGCACCGCAGCCGTGCGTGTCCGCTCATCGACCATCGGCTCGATGAACGAGACGCGACCCTCGAAGGTCTCGCCTGGGTGCGCCTCGACCGTGAACGTAACCCGCTGTCCCCAACGGAGCATCGGAAGCTGCGACTCGTAGGCCTGCATGTCGAGCCAAAGCCGCGAGAGGTCGGCGATCGTCGCCATCGGGGCGCCGGTCTGCAGGTAGTCGCCCTCGCGCACCGCGAGGTGTGTTACCACGCCACCGATCGGGGCATATATGGTCAAATGATCCGAGTCGAACGAGCCGTCTTCGACCGCAGTGACTTGCTCTGGGGTGATGCCGAACAGGCGCAGCTTCTCGCGGGACGCGTCGAGTGTGTCGCGCGTAACCGTACGCACAAGTTCGCTGGTTGCCGTGCTGTTCTGGGATGCGGCCTTGGCCTGCCGGAACTCCTCAAATGCTGCGAGTAGATCGGGGCTGTAGACCTCCGCCATGTGGTCGCCCTTCGCGACCGGGACGCCGAGGTAGTTAACGAACAACCGCTCAATGCGTCCTGGGAAGTAAGCTGTGAGGCGTGCCACGGAAGTCTCGTCATAGGTCACCTTGCCGTAGAGCCGGACCTCTGCCGTGGGGAAGAACCGGCCGACGGGCGCTGTTTCGATCTGGCTCATGGCCACGGCTGACTCGCTCATCGTGATTCGGAGTTCGTTGCCTTCACCGCCATCGTCCCTGACGGGGATCAAGTCCATGAAGCAGATCGGGCACTTCGCGTCCGGATCGGGTAGCCGCACCGACGGATGCATGGAGCAGGTGTACACCTGTCGCTCACTCGCATCGTCGTCAAGGTTGTGGTCGGCCGTAACCGTATCGGATACTGGCTCTGGTCCGGGGCGTCCGATGCGATATCCAATGAGGAGCGCCGCAACGATCATCACCACGGCAATGCCCGCGGCGGTGTGGTTCCAGATCCACGCAATCACAGATCGGCTTGTATTAATGAACTTGCTCATGGTGTTTCCTCGTTAGGGACGATCCCCGCGTCTTTGTTCAGATTGGATTCTGTGGCATCGACGGCGCGTGTTGGTACGGCCTCACCAACCAGCCGGTTGAGACGCGCCAACGCTTGCCCACGGTCTGCTCGCGCTCGCTCGGCTGAGTCCGCGAACTCCAGCAGCGTCCGCTCGGTGTCGAGCAGATCGAGAAAGCTCGTATCGCCGGATCGGAACCCCGCGAGTGAGGCCCGAAGCGATTCTTCAGCCTTCGGAATCAGCGTCGTCTCGAATAGCTGGACACGTCGGTGGGCGTCGGTGTGCTCGTACCAAGCACGCTGGATCGATGCAACGATCTGGTTCGCCTCGTCCGCAAGCTCATGTGATATCGCGAGCCTGCGTGCAATCGCTTCACGGACTCCTGCGTCGTACTTTTCTCTCCACAGCGGCACCGTGATCCCGAAGCTCAGAAGGATTGGGTCGTCGCCGCTCTCGGGGATAGAACTGTCAATCGCTTCATTCGTCACGATGTAGTCGAGGCCGACCGTGAAATCAGGAAGGCCTTCTTTCTTTGCGACTTCACTGCGAATCCGCTGCTCTTCAACTAGTTCATTCAACGCGAGTAAAAGTGGGCTCGACCGCCGCGCGATCTCGGCGAGACCGTGGCCGTCTACTAACGCCACGCGGCCGGGTAGCTCGGTGAGCCCTGACACTTCAGTTTCAGTCGGTCGGTTGAGCGCCGCGTTCAGGTCCGCAACGTACGTCGGCCGCATCGCGATGAGTTGCGAGAGTCGGTCTTCGAGCTGCCCTAGCTCGACCTGCACACGGACGAGTTCCGGATGAGACTCGGCCCCCACGCGGTATCGAGCACGCACGACTTCCTCGAAGGAGGAAAGCAACTCAAGGTTCTCGCCCGTGATCCTGATCGCCGCGTCTAGGTAGGCGACCTCGTGAAGCGTTTCGACCACACGCTCCGTGACTTCCAATCTGGCCGCCTCGAACTGCCGCCACACTGCGTGCGCCGCCATTGCCGAAGCGTCTTCTCGGTCCCCGAGCAGCCCTGGCCAAGGAAACGATTGGCTGACTCCGATCCGGGCCTGTTGTGCCCCGGTTCGCGTCTCGACTTCGTCGAGGAAGAACCCGAAGTTAACCCGCGGATCGGGCAGCGACTTCGCCTGCGGCAACTGTTCGGCCGCTGCGACCCAGCGTTGATAGACCGATTCGATTTTCGGGCTATGAAACAAGGCGTAGCGTACGAAGTCGTCAGCCGACGCACCGGGAGTGAGCTGCGGCATAGCGGCATCAGCATCCGAATCAGATCGGTAGGCGGAGTGGGGTGACGAATGGGCGTCAGCCGGCAGGGATCGAGCATACGAAGGTGGCAGACCGCGGGGGGTATCGAAGGGCGACGAGCAGCCGCCAACGAATCCGACCGCCGCGACGCCCACCGCGCACGCGATGAGACGAACGACCATGAATGGCTCCTAGGTATCTGGTAAAGCGATTGTCCGAGTGACTTCAGATGGGGTGGCTCGCACTCGAAGCGCGCACCATCCCTAGAGGACTCGGGTTCTACGTTTGCCAGATTCCAAGGAGAGCCTGAACTTCGTTGTGGGTTTTGCCTGAACGGAGACTAACGATGAGCGATGCCATCGCGGGCGTTGCGTTGTCCTGTTCGAAAACCGGGGTGATCTGCGACGGACCGTTCAGCAAGACCGTGATTGAATCACGATCCGTTCTGGGCAAGGGAGCATTGGGGCGTGGCTGTCGATCTGGAGCCGGCGCCGTATTGCACGTGCATGGCCCGCCACTCATTGGGCAGACACTTAATTCTGCTGGTTCGCCGCAGCAGGAGGTCTCGATAACGATCTCGTGGCAGCCAGATGCACTACAAGCATGTCCCAAGGCCTGATCACCAGCTGATCCAATACCCAAACCGGGGATACCAGCAAAGATAAGTGTCAGAATGATAATCAGGCGATTCACGAGTTCATTGTACTCCGGTAGGACATATCGGTAAACCATGTTGAGTGCTTGCGTATTCCATCCATGTTGACATTTTTGGACACGATGCAATGGCAAATGCACCCAGCAGTGAGCTGCTCCCTCAGGCCTAATCCAGTTTCAGGCTGGAGTCTGGCGATTGGGTCCAGGGCGATCAGCACAGTGTTCGCGGGATTCTCAAGAGTAAGAGATCGAGAGCGTGCTCTGTGGAATGGCTCGCTGCCCCGGTTGAGTTCCCGAATGAGTTCCAAAGGCGCGCCTCGGGATCGGCAAGAATCGGCAAAGATCGGCAACAATCCGGAATCGTGAACAGGGGTAAATCAATTGGTTGGGTTAGTTACAGGCTCTCAGAGATGATTCTGAATTAAAGTGTGGAGAATCCCCCCTCTCCGGATTCAGATGGAGCCTTGAATCCTGCTCGGATCTCGTCGATATACTCGGTCCTGTGAAGAACCGTTCTCTCGCCATCCTGCTGCTGGTTTCGATTGCCTGGCATTCATTCCTGGGGCCGATGCCGGCTGTTGTGTCGATTTGCCTCGGCGGGGGGCACGTCCACGACGTGCACGACGAGGCTGAGGTTGAGAGCGGTTGTGAGCTTGCGTGCCAACACGATCTGGGCGTCCAGGTTCCTTTGCCGGTCGAGATTCAGACGGACAATTGCGGATGTACTGATATCGAGATCACCGCGATCGATCTGCTCACAACGGTCCGTCACGATGTGGATTCAGCGGCGGCTTTCGTGCTTGCTCCGGTTTGCAGTTGGCTGACATCGCAGTTCGGATCTGCGTCTTCAATGCGAGGCCCTCCGCCTGCGATTGATTCGATGCCGGGGCTGCGTCAGCAACTCTGCGTTGTGCAGATCACAAGGCTGCTTCTCTAAATCCTGATTGATACTCGAATCGCTGCCCGACGGTTTTCAGCCGAGCGGGTTGTTTCGTTGCATGGTCAATCAGGAGATTTCGATGATGTCATTCCACCGTTGCACGCGATGGCGCCTGCAGGGATTCAGTTACACCCTGGCCGTTCCGTTAATCGGGTTGCTTGCGGGTTGCCAGAGCTATACAAGGGCCCCGCTCGATCTGCAGGCTCACCGGGCCGCGTTTGCTGCGAGATCGATGGACAGCGAGCCGGTTGCTCTGTTCTCGGATCGGCTCCGGGATCTGGGCCAGCATGCGCCCGACGAGTTTGACCTGCGTGATGGGCTTTCTCTTGCTGAAGCCGAGGTGCTGGCGCTCTTTTACAACGCGGACCTCCGGATGCAGCGCCTTCGCGCCGGCGTGTCCGAAGCGAACTTTGAAAACGCCGGTCTCTTTGAGGATCCGGTCTTCGGGTTTGACGGGGCCGACATTTTTTCTCCGTCTGCGCCGTTTGAATTCGGGCTCACGCTTGGATTGACCATCCCGATCTCCGGCCGTCTCGGTGCGGAGAAAGACCGCGCGGGTGCGGCTCTGGAAGCGGAACTGCGGAGGATTGTTGACGCCGAGTGGCGTATCCGAGGCGATGTTCGGCAGGCCTGGGTTTCGTGGACAGCGATGCACGAGCGCACCGGCTTGCTGGGTGAGGTGTTCGGGCAGGTCCAGCGCATCGGCGCCGTCACCGATCGTCTCGGAGAGGCCGGGGAGATCAGCAGGGTTGAATCTCGTCTCTTTTCGATCGAGCGTTCGAATCGGGAGGCGCAGTTGAACCAGGCGCAGCTGGATGAGCGTGTTGCGCTGAGCAAGCTCTTCGCGCTCATGGGGATTCCTGATGATGCGCCGCTCACGCTGTTGCCGGCATTTGAAGCGCAACAGTTGACGCAGATTGAGAGCCCGATCGACAGGATTATTGAGTCCAACACACACCTGGCGGTGCGTCGTGCGGAATATCAGGTCGCTGAAGAGACCCTCCGCAGAGAGATCAGGGAGCAGTACCCGGACATCAAGATCGGCGGCGGGTACGGGAGCGAGGGCAATGATGATCGCCTGCTGCTCGGGCTCTCGATACCGATCCCGATCCTCAACGCGAATCGGGGCGGGATCGCGGCGGCGAGGGCGGAGCGCGACGTCGCCAGGGCTGCTGCTGAAGCATCGTTCGAGAATCTTATCCGTGGGTACCGGCTCGCGCTGGCGACACTCGAGTCTGTAGGGTTGCAAAGGGATCGGTACGAATCCGAGATCGTTCCGATGCTCGATGATCAGTTTGGCGAGATCGAGCGCATCGCGGAGCTGGGTGAGGTGGACACGTTCCTCCTGCTCGAGACCGTCACCCGGCAATTTGAGGCGAAATCCAGGCTGCTTGATCTCCGGATCATCGAAGCCGGCGCCTCGATCGGCATCACACAATTGCTCGGTCCCGAGACCCCGTTGAAACCTGCTCCCATTGATGATCCCTCCGAAAAACCAGCACTCGCAGATGCCCAGGGAGGTGAAGGATGAAACTATTCCGATACGTTGCGTTCATTGTCATTGCGTCGTTGTTCATTACAACGGGGTGTTCTCGTGACGAATCGCCCGGCAGCGCGAACGGTTTGAGCGAAGATCTGCACAACGAAGCGGAGGGGGAACTCTCCAATCGGGTTGATATCCCTCCCGCGGTCAGGCAGAACCTCGGGATCACCTTTGTCACCGTTGAAGCACGCAGGGTCGAGCAGACACTCCGTGTGCCCGGAAGGTTCGAATTCCAACCAACGGCACGGCGCGAGCAGCGGACCATGCTCGCAGGGCGGGTTGAATTGCTCGTTGAGCAATACGACCGGGTTGAGCGCGGTGCGCCTCTGTATCGCATCGAGTCCCCCGCATGGCGTGAGCTTCAGCAGCAACTGACCGATGCAATCGCGGCGATCGAACGCCAAACCACCAGGCTTGCCAGTTATGTTCCGCTCAGAGCGGCGCATCACAACCATGAGAAGCTACTCGAGAGCATTATTGCTATCCGGGAGCAGCGCGTGGAGCAGCTCGAGGCGCTCACAGAGGCTGGGGGTGGGCGGCTGTCGGATCTCATCGAGGCCCAGAGCGCCACTTCAACAGCGGAAGCGGAACTCGCCGAGACGCTCGAAAAAGAAGCGGAACTCGATGCGGACGAATCGGAGGCTCGTTCCAATCTGAATGCCGCCAGGGCGAACAAGGATTTCCTGTTGGACAAAATCGCCTCGATCCTTCGCATGTCGGTTGACGAGCTCGTTGAACCGATCAATACACCGTTCGGCCCACGCCCGCGCTGGCGATCGATCGATGCGATCACGGTGCACGCCGAGGCGCCCGGCGTCGTTGAAACGATCAGCATCAGCAACGGGGCATGGGCGACACAGGAAACCGCGGTGCTTTCGGTAATCCAACCCGACCGGCTTCGGTTCCGGGGCGTCGGGCTCCAGAGCGACTTGGGGCGGATCAGAGACGGCCTGTCAGCCCGGATTGTTGCGCCGTCACCGACTCGCGCACAGGACTCGATCGACCTGGCGCAGTCCATGACCGGAACGCTTCAGATCGGCCTCTCCGGTGATCCGGATGAGCGGACTGTTGATCTGATTGTCACGCCAGAATCTCTTGCCTCATGGGCTCGATCCGGTGTCTCTGCGCAGCTGGAGATCACGACCGATGCAACCACGGCGCCTTCGCTCTCGATCCCGCTTGCAGCGGTGCAGCAGGATGGGCTGGCGCCGGTCTTCTTTCGGCGCGATCCGGTTGATCCCAACAAGGCGATCCGCACCGATGCTGATCTGGGCATCGACGATGGGCGCTGGGTTGTGGTGCACAGCGGGTTGCGGGCTGGCGATGAGATCGTTCTCGATGGGGCTTTCCAGCTCATGCTCGCTTCTGCGCAGAGTGGCGGTCTCTCGGCCGGTGGTCACTTCCATGCCGATGGAACTTTCCACAGCGGAGAAGAAGATGAGTAAGGGAGAAGCGAGATGCTGAAAAATCTGATCAGGTTTTCCCTGAACTACTCGTCGTTTGTCTTGATCGCCGCGGTCCTGGTGGTTGGCTATGCCGCGTACCGGGTGCCGTTGATGAGTGTCGATGTCTTCCCTGAACTGAATGCGCCGACCGTAGTCGTGATGGCCGAGGCGGGCGGGCTCGCGGCAGATGAGGTGGAACAGTATGTCACGTTCCCGATCGAGTCCGCGGTCAACGGGCTGACCGGTGTGCGGCGCGTGCGCAGCTCCAGCGCGATCGGCCTCTCGATTGTGTGGGTTGATCTTGATTGGGGCGCCGATTTGTATCGTGCGCGTCAGCTTGTAGCGGAGCGATTGAGCGCTGTTCGAGAGGAGATCCCGGAAGACGTTCATGTCGAACTCACGCCGATCAGCTCGATTGTCGGCGAGATCATGATTGTCTCGCTCCGCTCTCCGGAGAATCTGGCTTCGCCGATGGAGCTGCGTGCTTATGCGGAGTTCAATCTGCGCAGCAAGATCCTCGCGATCCCCGGGGTTGCGCAGGTTGTCGCGATCGGTGGTGAGCTGCCCGAGTATCAGGTCAACGTCGATCAGGAGCGGCTGCGCCTCTTTGATCTGACAATCACCGATGTGGTCGAGGCGGCTCGGGGGGCGCACAGCACCGCGAGCGGTGGGTACCTCACCAATGCGGGGAATCGTGAGATCCCGCTCCGCCAGCAGAGCCGTGTGACCAAGGCTTCGGACATCTCCAACACGATCATCAAGCACCAGCACGGCGCTCCGGTCACGATCGGGCAGGTCGCGGATGTCAGGCTGGGCCCTGCGCTCAAGCGGGGGACCGGCTCGGAGGCCGGGCAACCGGCGGTTATTCTTTCGATCAAGAAGACTCCTGGCGCCAACACGCTGGCGCTGACGGCGCGGATCGACGACTTGTTCGATCAGATCGAGCCTGTCCTGCCTGAGGGGATGGTGTTGAACCGGGACGTTGTCCGTCAGAGTAATTTTATCGATCGTTCGATCAATAACGTGATGCACGTCCTCCGCGATGCGGTCATCGTTGTTGCGATCATTCTCATCCTTTTCCTGATGAATGTTCGCACGACCATCATCACCCTGACGGCGCTACCGATCTCGATCGCGGTTGGTTTGCTGCTGATGGACTGGATGAACCTCGGTCTGAATGTCATGACGCTCGGGGGGCTGGCGGTCGCGGTCGGTGTGCTTGTCGATGATGCGATTATCGATGTTGAGAACGTCTTCCGGCGGCTCAAGCAGAACAGCGTTCGGCCTGAGGCTGAGCGGAAGCCGGTGGTTGAGGCGATCTTCGAGGCGAGCAACGAGATCCGACCGGCGATGGTGTTTGCCACGGCGATTATTGTGATGGTGTTTGTCCCGCTGCTCTTTCTGCAGGGGCTGGAGGGGAGATTCTTCCGCCCGCTCGCTCTGACGTACATGGTTTCGATCGTGGCATCGCTTATTGTGGCCCTGACGGTTACGCCCGCGATGTGTCGTTACCTGCTGAGGTTTGAAGGTGGTGGTTTAAAAGAAGATCGAGAGGGCGCCCTCGTTCGGTGGCTCAAGCGTAGATATGAACCGCTCCTTCGGGGCGCTATCAGGCTTCGCGCCTGGGTGCTCGGTGGAGCGATCATTGCGACGATTGGTTCGCTCTGGCTGGCATCCACGTTTGGGACCTCGTTCCTGCCCAAGTTCAATGAGGGCACGTTTACGGTCTTCCTGTTTGCACCACCGGGAACGTCACTGAATGAGAGCGACCGCCTCGCCAGAGGCGTCGAAGAGCGACTCACCCAGATCGAAGGGGTCGTCACCGTCGCGCGTCGGACCGGTCGTGCGGAACGGGATGAGCACGCCGAGCCGGTGAGCAGCTCGGAGATCGAAGTCGCCGTTGCCCCGTCGGCTGACAGCATTGAGGTGCGCAACCAGATCGACGCCGTGCTGGCTTCGGTGCCTGGGATTGTCACGCAGGTGGGGCAGCCGATCGAGCATCGCCTCAGCCACGTGCTCTCCGGGACACCCGCAGCAATCGCGATCAACGTGTTCGGCGATGACCTTGCTCGGCTCCGTTTGGTCGCGAAAGAGATCGAGACCGAGCTGCGAAAACTCCCGGGCGCGCGCGATGTGAACGCGAATCGCGAGGTCCTGATTACCTCACTCCCGATCCGGTACAGGCACGCGGAGCTTGCCGCGGCAGGATTGAGCCCGGCGGATGCGGCGGAGCAGGTGCGCGAGGCGATCTACGGCGAGGTCGTCGCGACCGTGAGCCAGGGGCTGCGCCGATACGATCTGGTGGTGCGTCTCGCAGAGGATCAGCGTGAATCAATCGAGCAGGTTGAGCGGTTGCTCCTGCGAGGGCGCAGCGGCGCGATTGTCCGGTTGCGGGATGTCGCCGATATTGGCCCTGAGCTCTCGAGCAATCTCATCACGCGAGAGAACGCGCAGCGCAAGGCGGTCATCTCGCTCAATGTCGCCGATAGCGCCAACCTGGGTGACCTGGTAAAAGAGGTCCGTGAGCGTGTCACACCGATTGTTCAGCGTTCGGGCTATACCGTTGTCTTTGGTGGACAATTCGAGGCGCAGCAGTCCGCTGCGCGCACGATCACGGTCGCGGGGCTTGCGGTTGCGGTGCTCATGCTGATGCTCCTGCAGATCTCGACAGGCTCGCTCCGTGCCGGGCTGCTCGTGATGTGCAACATGCCCCTGGCGCTGATCGGTGGCATCGCGGCGATCTACATCACCCAGGGTGGGGGGGTCATCGGAAACACGCTTGCTCTGATTGGGATCGGCGGCGCGTACGAAGCCCCGGCGATCTCCATCGCGAGCATGGTCGGGTTTATCACCCTCTTCGGGATCGCTGTTCGCAACGGCATCCTGCTGATCAATCATTACAACCACCTGATGACGGAAGAGGGGGTTCCGCTTGGCGAGGCGATCGTTCGGGGCTCTGTCGAGCGGCTGGTCCCGATCCTGATGACCGCGGTGTCTGCGGCGCTGGGCCTGGTCCCGCTTGCTCTTGCCGCGGGGAAGCCGGGCGGCGAACTCCTCTCGCCGCTCGCGATTGTTACCCTTGGCGGGTTGCTTACATCGACGGTGCTCAACCTCGTCGTTGTGCCGGCGGGATACACACTCATATTCGCGAACAGGCCGACAACCGGCGATTCGGCTTCGGGAGCGGAGCCCATGCAGCGCCAGATCAAGAAAGAGAACCTAAAATGATGAAATCGATTTCCCATATCACAATCCTGGCCAGCTTTGCTCTCAGTTGCGCTGCCCTCAGCGGATGCAGCAAGGGCGATGAAACCAGCGCACCCGGTGCTTCTGAATCGGTGGCGAGTCATGCAGAAGCAGATCCTTCAGGCGGCGATCACGGTCACGCTGAAACTCCTCTCGGCACGGCACAGATCGGGGAAATCACGATCGTGTGCGCTCAGGGTCACGGCGAGGTCGGCCCGGGCAAGGAGATGCACCTCGTGGTCAAGCTCCCGTATTCAGACAACGGCGCGACAATCGTTCGCGCCTGGGTTGGCAGCGATGACCGCATGGGGTCTCGGGTCGCCAAGGGTGTGTACGCCAGCTCCCATGATGACTACGACGTACACGCCGAGGCGCCGGATCCGCTGCCCGAGGGGTCGACCTGGTGGATTGAGATCGAGAAGCCGGACGGATCGAAGCAGGTCGGGTCGTGCAGGATTCTTTGATTGCCAGATTCGCTCGCTCGATTGCAGTGTTCGAAGGCCTCGAGGTCGGCAAGAATCGGCAAAGATCGGCACCAATCCGGAATCGCAACTAGGCGTAAATCAATTGCTTAGGACATTTGCAGACTCTCAGTGAGGATCCGGAATCAAAGCGTGGAGAATCCCCCCCTCTCCGGTTTCGATCGATGCGATGGGCGAATGGGCCGTGCTCGGTAATCGACGCAACGATTCACACTGATCCGTCCGGAATGCTCTTTTCCCGATAAATCCGAAGGACCTGTTTCATCCGTAGTGTGAACCGTGGGGTTCAGGAATCCGGGGTGGTGTGAAGAGCGATCGGTGGGGGAGGGCTCTGGTGTCGGAGCGCCTGCGCGTGCCGGATCAGGAGCGAGGCGGCGTAGCCGAGCAGGAGCATCAGCCCGAATGAGTAAGCGATGATGACAACGGCGGTGTCGCTCATGCGATCATCCTTGGTGAAGCCGGACGTTGGGTTGGGCCGTGCTGGGCGTGAGTTGAAGCGTCGCTGGCGGAGGTCAGCCTTGTCAGCAGATAACGTGTTGCGATGAGGCCGCCGCTGAGGAACAGCACCGCGAGGAGCCAGACGATCTGCGTCTGCACTGTTTCCGGCGCTCGCTCCCCGATCGACAGGTGTGAGTCGGGGAGCATCCGGACAGAAAGATACACGAGCGGGACGTCAAGGAACGCGACGATCCCGAAGGCGGCGCTGCGCATCGCACGGCGTCCGGGCGGATGCGGGAGCCTCCGGTGCAGCAGGTACCCCGCGTAGAGCAGCCAGAGGATCAGACTGAACGTCAGCGGCGAGTTCCATTGCCACCAGCGCCCCCAGGCTTGCTTCGCCCAGAGCATCCCGGTCACCAGGACCACGAAGCACAGCAGCACGACGACACGCGCGCCCGCATCGCCCAGGGCATCCCAGCGATTGTCGCGCTGCCAGAGGTACGCGATGTTCGCGGCGAAGACCACCGTGCAGGCGATCAGTGTGTTGATCGCCGCCGCCAGGTGGATGTGCACGATGCGAAGGATCGGGCCGCTCTGGGGATCATCCGGGACGTACCAGATCACCATCGCGAGCGCCGCGGCGAGCAGCGAGAGCGTGAGCACCCAGTAGGCACGGAGGATGGTGGTTCCGTATCGGTTCATGGTTCGAGATCGGGAGGTCCCGGGGCGCCTGTATTACGCGACCACCACACAATCACTCCGGCAACCGCGAGGATCACGATCACCGCGATCAGTGTCACCAGCAGTGTGGAGGTAGCGGTGGGTGGCATCGCGGCGCCAGTTGTCGCCGTTGTCGATGCGGAGGTCGGATCGTCGAGCATGCCGGTGATGCGCAGGCCGACCGGGGTGACCGCCGGCACATCGGTGGCGTGGTACATCCGCAAGAGGCCCTGCTCGGTCTCCTGTGCGCTGAGTGTGCGCATCCTCTGGGGTGTGATCTGGAACGCCTTGTCGGGTGCAAAGATGGCGAGTTCGTCTGTCGGGGCGATCGCGGAGAAAGGGAGATCAACCCGGCCTTCATTCATCGCGAGCGTGTACGAGAAGCGGTGCTGTTTCTTTCCTGGCATCAGCGGCATCTGCACCGCGAGGGTGGCGTTCTCAAACGTCGTGCAGCACCAATCGTGGAACCCTGCGACGAGGATGACATCCTGAGCGCCCGCCGGGAGGCCCAACTCGATCGTCGTCTGCTTGCCGTTGGAGGCGAGGTCGCCTCCGAGCCAGGTGCGGTCCGCCGGGTTGTCGATGATGACCGATTCGGAGACGATCACTTTCCCTTCCTCGGGCGTCAGCATGATCTGGCGGGAGGCGATTCGCCACGGCGGCGCCTGCTCCGTGACGCCGAACACATGGACATCGACCGAGGCGTCGGGATTCGCGCGATCCATCAGCGGACCGGCCTGTTGGTAGGTGACTCCTGCAAACTCAACGCTGACCAGGGGCCGGATCCCCTCTTTGAGCGGGATGCCCTCAAGCGTCGCGGTGGCCTGATCGTCGAGGAGCGCTTCGAGGGTCCCGAACTGCTCACCGTCGGCGAAGAGATGCACCTGGGCTTTGGCCCCTGCCGGGGTCGTGGCGCCTTCCGTCTTCTGGACGGCGCGGATCACCAGACGGCCGCTGTTGGGGGTGGGCGTGGAGGGCGTTGGGGTTGGGGCGCTGCTCTGTGCCAGCACGGGGACACTCAGCACAAGCATGGCGATTGTGAATACTGAAGCGCGTGTTCTGGAGAGCCGTCGGTTCTTCATTTTTCGTGCTCCGTGCGCGCAGCATGTTCTATTGAGCAACGCCCAATACCTGTCCGTATGCAAATCAGGCGCCATCATCGTTGATCGCGAAGATGCAATGTACGGAGTGATCTACACTTGCGGAGCGCCGGTCGATAAAGCCGGGCTTAGTCGTCGTGACAACTCAGGCACAGCCTGCTGCCCTGGTTGCTCATGACGAGCTGGTACGGGAGCTGGGAATACACGCTGTGGCAGGATCCGCAGCCGATATTCCCTTCGAATAGCCTGATCCGATCATCGAGCGCGTCCGGATGCACCATTCTTGCGATTTTGGCGCGATGCTCGGCGCTGATTCGCTGCGCGTAGGGAACGCCGACCGGGTGTTCTCCGGAGCCCCCTGCGGTGAGTCGGGACCCCGCGTTGTGCGATCCGATACCGCTGGTGAGGGCGCCGTCGTGGCAACCGACGCAGTTTGCGGAGGCTTGATCGAGTTGTCTTCCGTGATTGAGATCCTGTGATTTCGGGTGGTTGCCGGGCCAGGCGAGGTGGGCTTTGTCCTGGGCCGTGGCGTGGGGTAACCCTGCCGACAGTGATGATTCACGATGGCATTGCGAACAGATTGAGACGCTGTTCAGGCCCTCTCGCAGCATGGGCGTGTGGTTGGCCCGGGCCTGTGCGTGGGCCTCGGCGTCGCTTCCATCGTGACAGGTGAGGCACGTCAAACGGCCTCTTTGCAGTGGGAGGGAGTCGGGGATATGCATGTTCGGCACGATGCCGACCGGGTGTGAGAACATCTTTTCGACGCGGTGACAGCCGTTGCAGCGCTCATCCGTCCAGTTGTTGAGCTGGCCGGTTCTCGAGGGCTTCGGCTCGTTTTCGACCCCTGAACCCGCTCCGGAGGCGGTCACGGCAAGGAGGAGCAACCCCGGGATCAGGAGTCTGGAGGCGCCGAATAGACGGCTTGATCGCCTGCTTGTCCTGGGGATTTGATGCCTGCTGATCTGCGTATCCACCATTCGCCTCCTGACGGTCGGATACGTGTCGTCTGAAGGAGGATGTGGGTCGCGTCGGGCCTTCGGGGTAGGGCTGTTTGGATCATTTATTCTGTGGTTTGGGAGGATTAATCGGGCAAGATTCTCGGTTTTCGGAATCAGACGACTTTGCCGGGTTGGCGCCCCCACTGAGCAGCCGATATTCAGGTCCGATTATGCTCCAACTGGCACAGGCCTTGCATATCTGTTAATCGGCAAAGCAAGGCGGAAAACAAGGTCTCACTCGGTCTGAGCCACAATCCCGCCAGTAAGAATTCAGCTGATCGCTGAGAGAGGACTTGCCATGAAAACTCTACATGCATTACTGGGAATGGCGGCTTCGATGGCCTTGGCAGCATCGGCTTCAGCTCAAATCGTCGGCTCTGAGCACGACTTCTCAACGAGCGGTTGGTCCGATGGTCAAATCTGCAAACCTTGTCACACGCCTCACTTCGCCATGGACGGGCTTCCCCGGCTCTGGAACCACGAGCTGACGGTTGCGAACTACACAATGCACGAAGGCGCCGGCACTGCGGTTGATGACTTTGACATCAGGAGCCGTCTCTGCCTGTCCTGCCATGACGGGACTGTGGCGCTCGACAGCTTCGGTGGCCAGAACGGATCAACGTTCATCGGCACAGGCGAGAACCTTGGTGTGGACTTCACGAACGACCATCCGGTCGGCTCTGATGCCCAATACCCCCCGGATCCGCAACCCGTCTGGTGGACAGGCGCATTTGTTGATGCTTCCACCCTGCCGCGCGAAGTTGGACTGGAAGAGTGGGTCGACGGATCGCTGGTGGTGCACGAGGTTGTCTCCTGCGTGACCTGCCATGAGCCGCACAACGAGGACGGCCTGGACATGCTCAGCACGACGAACAACGCGAGTGCTCTCTGCTTGACCTGCCATCTGAAGTAAAGCCAAGCGTCTCTCTCATCTTTGATGATCACCGCCCGGGTGACGGCGCTCAGCGCCGGTCACCCGGGCGGTTTTTTTATCGGGTTCAGCTAAGACGTAGCGCGAGTCGACATCCATGATCGGCTTCACCATTGCTCCGTCCTTGCGAACAGCAGCTCGTTCGGACGGATGCCCTTGCAGACCTGACCGCGAAGGCCCCACGAGCCTGAATTGGTATGATTGCCGGATAGCCTTTGGGAGATTAAAGCATGCATTCTCGAACTCATTCCTGGTCCTTCATCGTCGCATCCGGTGCGAGTCTCCTCCTGCTTGCAGTGATGAACGGGGGGTGCGCCTCAACTCCGCAGGGACCGTCTCCAACCAAGGCTCCGGAATCGTTCTCGTTCTGGCCTCTGGCGCCTGATTCGCCGCGGATCCAGTTCATTAAGCCATTCCGGTCGAGCAACGATGTCCGGGTCGAGCGTCAGAGCGATCTGGCAAGGATCGTCTTCGGCGAGGAGAACGAGCAGGACGCGGAGATTCAGAAGCCTTACGGCGTCTCTATGCATGAGGGCAAGATCTATGTCTGTGACATCCGCCGTCCATCGCTGACGGTGCTTGATCTGGTTGAGAAACAGGTCCGGCTTGTCGGTGTTCGTGGCGTCAACCGCCTCACCCATCCGGTGGATGTCGCGGTCGCTGATGACGGGTGGATCTATGTCGCGGACAACGAGCGCAACGCGGTGCTAGTGTACGGCCCTGATGAGCGCTACAAGCGGACGATCGGCCGCAAGGGGATGAAGCCGGTGAGCGTCGCGGTTCATGGTCAGCGGCTGTACGTTTGCGATCTGACCGCGCAGCGAGTCGAGATCTTTGATCGGAATACCGGCGATCCGATCAGCAAGTTCGGCGGGATCGGCGATGCGGAGGGGCAGTTCCGTGTCCCGATCAGCGTGGAGACCGACAACGAAGGGAACGTGTACGTCTCGGACATGATGCGGGCGCGGATGCAGAAGTTCACACCCGATGGTGAATACATCGACGGGTTCGGCGAACTGGGTGACTACGCCGGATCGTTCGCCCGGCCAAAGCAGCTCGCGGTTGATTCCGAGGGGATCATCTACGTCGTGGATGCGGCGTTCCAGAATGTGCAGATGTTCAACAACGAGTTTGCGCTGCTGATGTCGTTCGGCGC
>JAJDDA010000180.1 GCA_029260535.1 Phycisphaerales bacterium
TGATCTGATCATCGGAACAAAGGGCGGCCCAAGCGGGCCTTTCGGACAGAAGAACGAAAGAAACAGCCACGTCGTCTTCGGCGCTGTCGGCATAGGCGCCACCGGTGCGATTGGACTCGCATCACTCAACGGGACCAACGGATTCGAAATCATTACGGCGAATCAGTCCGAGTACAGCGGCTCATCCGTTTCCTCCGCGGGTGATATCAACGGCGACGGTATCGATGATCTGATCATCGGAGCTTGGCGAGCCTACGCCAACGAATTGAGAACCGGTGCGAGTTACGTCATCTTCGGATCCTCTGACATCGCAGCAAGCGGAGCGTTCGAACTCGATTCGCTCAACGGCGTCAATGGCCTCAGGATCAACGGCATCGACGCATTCGATAGCAGCGGCCAATCCGTCTCGAACGCCGGCGACATCAACGGCGACGGCATCGCCGACCTGATCATCGGAGCCCCCAGCGCCGACCCAGGCGGGCGGAGCGGCGCCGGCCAGACCTACGTCGTCTTCGGCAGACTCGATTGCCTTGGCGACCTCAATCTCGACGGCGCTATCGATACTGCCGATCTCGGCGCCCTCATCGCAGAGTTCGGAACCGCTGGCCCCAACGCCGACATCAACGGCGATGGCACAGTCGACACCGCCGACCTCGGCATCCTCATCGCGGCCTTCGGCGCACCCTGCCCCTAACCGCCTGCCCGGAACCAATAATTCATTCCCCTCGATCATCCGCCACTGACGCCGAGACCCGCGCGTACACCAATCCAACCGCGAGCATCATCAGCCCCAGCGCGATGAAGCTCACCGCGCGCCACGCCAGCGGAACACCGTCGAGATCGAAGAGCACCGCCTTGCTCGTCGCGAGCGCCATCAGCGCCAAACCCGAGTGCCTAACGATCGGGATCCGCCTCCAGAACCCGAGGCCGATCAACCCGATCGCGTACACACCCCACCAGATCGAGATCACCGCACGCCGGCTCATCTCCTCATCCGTCATCGCCTCTGCGATCCTGCCAACCTCGAGCGTCGTCGCCCAGAACGCGAGCCCAGCCGCGACCCCGGCGCCAACCCAACCGAAGAACCAGCCATTCATCGGTATCGCCTCAAAGCGAATGACACGCACCGACATCGCCGTGAGCACACCTGCTATCGCGAGAGCAAGCCAGAGCCCGGGGTGCGCCCCCGACGCCGACTGGTTCGCGCTCCAGCCCTCATAGACATACGCCAACCACCATGGCCACACCGCAACGATCGCGCCGACGATCCCCCACCGCCGCAACCATAAGGCTGGAACAAACCCATGCCCCCAGTACACCGCCACAGACAGGAGCAACCAGATCCACCCAACTGCAGCAGAATCAGAAACCGGATGATCCGCGGTCATGTACAGGAAGAACAAACCAACACCGGTGCAACACTGCGCCACCACTGCCCAACCGGCCGACGCGTTTTCACGAATCTGGAGCATCGCAACACTCAACCAGTACACAAACACCGCGAGCATCGCGGGTGTCCAGCTGGTCAGGACGATCGTTGCATCAGCACCCTCTTCGCCGAACCGTGTCCCAGATTGAGGATCCATCCACGAAATGAACAGCAGGAATGACGCCGAAAGCGCCGGCGCCGCCATGGAATACACCCGCAAACCAACCGACCGCAGCAACACCCCGGCGCCGAACACGCTCGCCGCGATCGCCAGCAGCAGCCATACGTCCGCAAGGTTGCTCGTCAACTCATGAAACCCCGATGCGAACACGAGCGACAGCCCAACCCCGACGCACGCATGGCTCACCGCGCGCCATTCAAATCTCCAGGCGCTATTCCGCAGCAACAGCCCCGCCGCGATCAACCACACAACGCCATCGATCGCGGTCAGCAGCGACCACCGGGTCAGGTACATCCCCATCCACCGCACGTCATCCGGGGTCGTCGCCAGCATCCACTGCTCGACAATCGCAAGCCGGAGGGTCACCAGCACGAGCACGATGAGCCCGTAGATATCCAACGGACGCGCCCGGAGCACGCGCCCACCAACGACAGCGCCAACCCCAAGCGACAGCCAGGCGACGATCTCCAGCCAACCCGCAAGCCCCAGCGCCACCGCCGCGATCAGCAACGCCCCGGCCTCGATCGCGAACATCTTGGCCAGCCGGTCCACATCCGTGGCTGGCTGTTCGCGCAGCACGCGGAGCCCGCCTCCGACAAGAAACGCCATCAGCGCGGTCACGACGCACAGCGCCGCGGGGACCGACCACGACTCACCAGTCTCCGTAAAGAGCGCCACCGACGCGAGCAGCGTCGCCCAGGCGCTGGCGCTGAACGACGATGCGATGGGCCGAACCGAACGCCACGTCTTCATCTCAACCGAAGAGGTGTCGGCGCCCGTCAAGCCACGCCGCTTCGCGCTGAATATCAACTCCGCATGGATCGCGCCCCACGCGAACGCGAAGAACGACAACGCAAGCCACAGGTGATCGGTCCCGCCCATCAGCGTTGCCCACGCCGTCCCGTACACCACCGTGCCCCACCACACCAGCGTGCGCAGGCCCGTGAATTTCCCGCCGAGCATGGCGCTGAGCAGCAACCCGACCACCAGAATCGACGAGAGATAACTCGGCAGCACCGCCGGCTTCGGCTCCACATCCAGAAAGAACAGGGGAACGAGGTACGCACCAACAATCGAGAGCGCCGAGACCGACGCCAGCCTGGCGCGCACGCCTACAAAGACACCGATCGCCGCGGTCGCCGCCAGCAGCACAAACCCGGTCTCGTGCGAAATCAAACCAAAGTGCCCGTACGCCGCGAACGCGCTCGAATACAGCACCCCAATCCCGGCGGCCGTTGGCCCGATAGACGCCGACGCGCTGATCTTTTTCCGCACCACCTCACCAGCGCCAAGCAGCGCCAGCCCGAACGCCGCGCCCGTCACGCACTTGGCGCTATCCGACAGCACATCGAACCACCCGCCATCCCAGGCGACCTTCAGGATCAACGCCGCACCGACAACGATCACCAGCGCGCCGACCACCGCGAACAACCGCGCGCCGACGAATTGTTCCAGATTCAACGCTGGTCGCGGCGCCCTCGGCTCCCGCTTCTTCGGGACGAGCCAGTCAGCGGTAGACGCCGGGAGATTCTCGACATCGTCTGCCGTCTCGCGCCGATGAATAAACCGCTCGAGCCGCTCTCGCTTCTCGGATGGCTCGGCATCTTCAATCGGCTCATCAACGATCGGCGTAGGTTGATATGGAGTCGGAGTTAACGCAGCCGGAATGACCTCGTTATCCGCCGGGTCATCCGCCTCAATCGCTAACAGCTCAAGCCGTTCGATACGCCGAGCAAGGTCATCGATCCGCCGAGCAAGGTCATCGATCCGCCGCCCCAGTTCGTCAGCCCCGTCGTTCATTGGAGAGCCTCCAGAGTGTTAGTATAGTAAACACTAACACGTTGTCAACCTTTATTCTCCCAACCTGCTCGGCCGATTCACCAAATCCAAATTCGAGAACGTGAGCAGCGTTAACACACTGCATGCAAGGCAATTAGACCGCCCGCAGGCGTTCAGGCAGACAGATCATCCACCCGCAGCGTCCGCCGGATCTCATCCGTCTTGAACCCCAGCAGCTTGGGCCGAATAACACCCCGCAGCGCCACCACGTCGTACAGCTCGTGCACCACGCCCTCGACCCGCAGCCAGTGGTCCGTGTTGCCGGTTTCCATGTTGATCACGTGCATCCCGCACCGGGGCTCGGCGTCGCGCTGCTTGAGATTCTCATCCAGGGGCAACCCCGAAAACGTCCGGTTCTCGCGCGTCGCGGACAGCCCGACAACCGCGCAATTCCCAACGAACGACAGCCCCCGCGTGAACCCGGGGCAGAACGCGACTTCGACGAATTTGCCGGTCTTCAGATCGACATACCCGAAGAACCCCGTCCCCGCCTGGAGCAGCCAGACCCGATCCGGGTAATCAGGGTGCACCCGCGGCGAGTGCGGCATGCTCAGCCCCTCCGCCACAACCTCGTTTGTGCGCACGTCCATGACAATCCCGCCGCCGATGCGCCGGTCGCGCCACCCGTCGCTGACGTCCGACTTGCTCACAATCGTGACGAACGCCGGTTCTTTCGTCACCGGATCCATCGCCATCCCGTTGAGATGACAACGGTCCTCCGCAACCATCTTCGAGATAAACGGTGGCTTCCAGATCGGCTTGAAACTGTGCGTGTCGCTCACCGTCGCGAGGCAGTTGAACAGCGTGACCACGAACACCGGCCTGCCGTTGGCATCGACGTGCAGGTCGTGGATATCCACATCACCCGTCGTGTGCCCGAGCGTCGGCACATAAACACGGTCAAACCCGTCCGGCGTCGCCTGCCTTTTCGGCACAAAGTTCTCGAACCGCCACAACTGATACAGCGAGGTCATCCACAGCGTCTGTGAATCGGCGCTCGCGTGCAGCCCCATGCACCGATTGAACGTGCGCTCGAAGACAGACAACCGACCATCCGGCTGCAAACCAACAGCGAACAACTTGCCCGCTTGATACGTGGTAAACGCCAAGCTCGCCTGCTCCCGGAGCATCCACGAGGTCATGCCGCGTGAAGTTGTGAGGGCGAGTTCGGGCTTGGCGCCTCGCTGGGGGGTTGTTTGATCCATAGGGAGCGAGTGTACCAACGTGGCCGAGCAGCAGATCTGTCCTGTCCGATGTTTATTACAAATACAGACACCCGCTCGTTATGATTGCTCCAGAGCGCCTTCTCCGTGGGGGGCTGGATCCAAACGCCATTGAAGGAACCATCCGATGAACACGCGCCTGACCCGCTGGACCCCCGCCGCGATCCTCGTGATCGCCGGTTCGACGCACTCGCTCGCCGTCGGGCCCTTCGGTTCGACACTTGAACTTTCTTCCTTGAATG
>JAJDDA010000181.1 GCA_029260535.1 Phycisphaerales bacterium
GTTGACCTCACGCAATTGCTCGCCGGCTTCGATCCATGCTTGTGACGCCGCGAGCTGGAGCGCCTCAGCGGGGGAGTTCGGGGACGCGACTTCGGTCCCGCGTCCGATCACCCGGCCACTCCTTCGGAGCGTGACGCTGACCGCGGTGACACCTTTGAGATCAATCGAGGGCGGATCGGCGGGGACAGTGGTTGATCGGATCCATCCGGTGACGGTCCGGTGGGCCTGCATCGCGGTAGCCGGCGAGATATCGGACGCCGGCGGTGCGCTCTGTGCCGGTTGCGCCAGCAGGCAGGCGGCGATTATCGCGATAGCGGACCCGAACCGCTTGCGGGGGGCGTGAGCCGGGGCATGCTTGAGGCATGCGAGGGAGCGGAACAGGGATCGGCACAGGGTCCTGGTGAGGCAACCGCGCTGCAAGATGATCGGTGAATGGTTTGGCATCGGATGGAGTGTAGAGAGCCCGAGGGTTCGAGAGACAACCGGAGACACGTGATGGCCCGAATTCTGGCGACCAGCCATGGGATGTTCGCAATGAACCCCAACAGACAGAAGATCCTCCTCCTGGCGTTCCTTACGTTCGCAGCGATGTGCTGATCGGATCCTGGTGATCTTTCGAAGGCGTTTTTCTGTTCGATGACGCCGGCTTTGGACATCTTGAGATTGACGAAAACTGCGTCACATCCCTCCAAGGGCTGTGGCGCTTGTTGTCATTGAGCACCTGGCTTTTCGAGGCATCAACCAACACCTCCCGAGCCCTTATCATTCACAATGGAAGATGCTGGCGATTCTCAATCCGCCGCTACCACCAAAGGAGCTCTACCGATGCCGACGACCACTCCTGAGCACGATGAACGGATCGCGACGATGACATTCTCTTCGGTCTACCCGCACTACGTGACGAAAGTCGAGAAGAAGGGCAGGACCACAGAAGAGCTGCACGAGGTGATCACCTGGCTGACCGGGTTCAACGACAAGAAGATCCAGAAGCAGATCGATGACGGGGTGACGTTCAAGGAGTTCTTCCAGCGGGCGAAACTCAACCCGAATGCGCACCTGATCAAGGGCGTCATCTGCGGCTACCGCGTCGAAGACATCGAGAACACGCTCACGCAGCAGACGCGGTGGCTTGACAAGCTCGTGGATGAACTCGCGAAGGGAAAGAGCATGGAGAAGATTCTCCGCACTGAATAGAACAGGTCATGCAAGGCGTCTTGGTTCTGATGGCGTTGTCGATTGCAGCGCACTCACTTGGCTCAGAAACAATATGGAATCCGTAAAAAAAGCGTCGCTGCCCACGAGGAGCAGCGACGCTTGTAGTTATTGATTACCGCTCAGTTCGAACTCTTAGAGCTCGATCTTGTCGGTGCCCATCGAGCCGTGCTCGTCCATGCCGCCTCGTGTCGGCTTCGGCACGCCGGCCACGCCTTCGCCGGCCTCTTCGCGTTCGGCACGCTCTTCCTCGACCGAACCCCACTGGGCACGCTTGAGGGAGAGGCCGATCTTGCGATCGCTGATGTCGACGCGGAGGATCTTGACGTCCACCTCTTCGTCGGCCTTGACGACGTCCTGCGGGTTCTCGACCTTGTGGTCGGCGAGCTCGGAGACGTGCAGCAGGCCTTCGAGATCCTCTTCAAGCTCGACGAAGACACCGAAGTTGGTGATCTTGGTGACCTTGCCGCGGACGACCATGCCGGGCTGGTAGGCGCCGGGGATGGCGTTCTCCCACGGGTCCTCGGTGAGTTGCTTCAGACCAAGGCTGATGCGCTGCTTGTCCTGATCGACCTCGAGGATGACGCACTTGACGTCCTGCCCCTTCTGGAGCATCTCGTTGGGGTGCGCGACCTTGCGGGTCCACGACAGGTCGGAGATGTGGAGCAGGCCATCGATGCCCGGCTCGATCTCGACGAAGGCGCCGTAGTTGGCGAGGTTGCGGACCTTGCCCTCGATGACGGTGCCGGACGGGTACTTCTCGGAGACGAGCTCCCAGGGGTTGACCTCGACCTGCTTCATACCGAGCGAGATCTCCTGCTTGTCCTTGTCGATCTCGAGGACGACGACCTCGACCTCCTGGCCAGGCTCGACGATCTCGGACGGGTGGTTGACGCGACGCGTCCAGGACATCTCGGAGATGTGGACCAGGCCCTCGATGCCGTCTTCGATCTTGACGAAGGCGCCGTAGGACATGATGTTGACGACGGCGCCGACGATGCGGCACCCGACGGGGTACTTCGCTTCGATTTCTTCCCAGGGGCTGGTCTCTTTCTGCTTGAGACCAAGGGCGATCTTCTCGCGGTCGTAATCGATGTTGAGGATCTTGACCTCAAGCTGCTCGCCGATCTTGACAATCTCGGAGGGGTGGTTGACCCGGCCCCAGGACATGTCGGTGATGTGGAGCAGGCCATCGATGCCGCCGAGGTCGACGAACGCGCCGAAGTCGGCGATGTTCTTGACCGTGCCGGTGACCAGGTCGCCCTGGTTGACCTTGTCGAGGAGTTTCTTCTTGGCGTCGTCGCGTTCGGCCTCGATGAGCTTGCGGCGCGAGATGACGATGTTGCGACGCTGCTCGTCGATCTTGAGGATCTCGGCGCGGCAGTCGCGACCGATGAAGTCGCCGACATCGCCGGGGCGTCGGACGTCAACCTGCGAAGCAGGGAGGAACGCCGGGACGCCGATATCGACGAGGAGGCCACCCTTGATCTTGCGGAGGACCTTGCCGGTGACGATGTCGCCCTCTTTGGCGGTCTCGACAAGCTTGTTCCAGTTGATGAGGCGCTCGGCCTTGCGCTTGGAGATCTTGATCAGGCCGCCGTCGCCCTCGAGGGCTTCGAGCAGGACCTTGATCTTGTCGCCGGGCCGGACCTGGGTGAGGTCATCGAACTCGGTCTTGGGGATGAGGCCTTCGGACTTGAGGCCCACGTCGATGACGACATCATCGCCGGCCATGCCGACAATCGTGCCATCAAGCATCGCGCCAAGCTCGAGGTCGGCGATCGCCCCTTCGAGGAGCGTCTCCATGTTGCCGTCGGCGACGGTGTCGCCGTAGGCATCCTTGAGCAGATCCATCGCCTCGTCGTCGGCAATGCCGAGTGACGCAATCAGCGTTTCGTCAATCATGGTTGTTCTGTATTCCTTTGTTCGTGCTTTGCAAAGCGGCGAGCGCCGAAAGCCACGAACCCGTTGATGACCGGCCGGGCGCCGGACCCCACAGGGGCTGTTGAGACTGATCGAACTGTCCACACCGGGCGGCATCGTCTGCCTGAAAACCGGTGAGAGGCAAGTCTAGCAATCGGATCCGTCCCGTCCAGCGTTTAGCCCGATCCGTCGTCTCCGAGGAGAATCCGCATCTGGGGTCTAGCCAGAGCGAGGGATCGGATCTGGGCGTCCGTCGCCCATCTCTGGTGGGCTTTTCGTCGGGAGGGAGGCGCCGCGGCGTAAACGGTGAAATGGAATGTTCGGTGCGAGGTCTGGTGCTCGAAGGTATTGAGTCGCTTGATCTGTTTGCCGCCAGCGATGACCTTGATCATCGTCTTTGATGGCGCTTTGTCGTCTGATTCAACGGTCGGGGCCTGCCAGAGCCCGGCCCACATTCCTGAGTCATCGCGTTTCTCGATCAGCATCCGGCCCTGTTTGTCCCGGATCACCACGCTGGCCGCGTGGACGATCCGCTGTTTCGGTTTGGGTTTGGGCATCGGGATCTCGCCCTGCCGTCCCTGCTTCTTCGCCTTGCATCGGGTCCGGACGGGGCATTCCTGGCATGAGGGCGATCGGGGGGTGCAGATCGTGGCGCCCAGTTCCATCATCCCCTCATTGAAAGCGGCGGGGGAGTCGGCGGATTTGACGAGCGTTTCTGCGCGTTCCCAGAGCATCTTCTTCGTCGCGGTTTCGGTCGGTGGCAGGTCGGCGCCCTCGATGCGGAGCAGCACCCTCACGACGTTGCCGTCGACGATGGGCTCCGGCTTGTCGAACGCGATGCTCGCGATGGAGCCGGCGGTGTACCTGCCGATCCCGGGGAGCTGCAGCAGTGACTCGACATCGCTCGGGACTACGCCGTCGTGCTCATCGACGACCCGCTGCGCGGCGCGGTGGAGGTTCTTCGCTCGGCGGTAGTACCCGAGCCCCGACCACTGCGCGAGCACGTCCTGCTCGTCCGCGTGCGCGAGCGAATCAACAGTCGGGAAGCGATCGATGAAGACCGGGAACCGCTCGGCGATGCGAGCGGCCTGCGTCTGGAGCAGCATCGCTTCGCTGACGAGCGCGTAGTAGGGGTTGCGCGGGGTCGTGCGCCACGGGAAATCGCGATCGTTTTCGATGAACCATCCGGCGATCGACGCGGCGATCGCCTGGTCGCGTTTGGTTGGCTTGCTCATGGCGTGAGCCCTCCCAGCGCCCACGCGACAGTCGTGTACGCGCACCCTGTGATCAGCACGATCCCGATGAGGTTTAGCCAGAACCCGGTGCGGAGCATGTCCTGGATGTTGATCTTGTCCGACCCAAAGACGATCGCATTGGGAGGTGTGGCCACCGGCATCATGAAAGCGCAACTCGCCGCGAGCGCAGCTGGTATGACCAACTGCAGCGGTTCGATCCCCAACCCAACCGCAGCGCCACCGAGGATTGGCAGGAACGTCGCGGCGGTGGCGGTGTTGCTCGTGACCTCGGTCAGGAAGATCACAAGAGCCGTGATCGCGACGATGATCAGCCATGTTGGAGCGCCGCTGAGCACCACAGCGCGATCGCCGATCCAGGCGTCAAGCCCGCTCGTCTGCACCGCGGCGGCGAGGCTGAGTCCTCCTCCGAAGAGCAGCAGGACCCCCCAGGGGAGTTTGCGTGCGGTCTTCCAGTCGAGCGTGAAGACGCCTTCTCTTGGTTTAATCGGGATGATGAACAGCGCCAGCGCTGCGATGATCGCGATGCCGGAGTCGTCGAGTCGTTTGATCGCAGGGAATAGTTTCGCCACCGGTTCCAAATCACACAGCGGTTGCCGGGCGATCCAGGCGAGCGCGGTGCAGATGAAGACGACCCGTTCGCCGCGCGAGGGTTTGCCTAGTGCGCGGAGTTCATCGCGGATCAGTCCTTTGCCACCCTTGATCGATGCGGAACTGACAGGGTGCAGGACGTAGGTCAGCATCGCCCAGGTGATGACGACGAAGACAATCGAGAGGGGGAGACCGATGCGCATCCACTGAAGGAACGAGATCTCGATCCCGAGGGAGTCCCGCATGTACCCGACGAGGAAAACGTTGGGGGGTGTCCCGATGATCGTTGCGACGCCGCCGATGCTCGCGGCGTACGCGACGCCCAGCAGGAGGCAGAGCCCGAGCGGTGACCTGTCGTATCCGGCTTCTTCTTCGTCTGAATTCTCTGAGGCCAGCGCCAGGACGCTCATCGCGATAGGGAGCATCATGACCGTCGTCGCGGTGTTGCTCACCCACATCGAGAGCGTCGCGGTCGCCGCCATGAACCCGGCGACGATCCGGCGTTCGCTCGTGCCGAAGAGCAGGAGCGTGCGCAGCGCGATGCGTTTGTGCAGCCCCCATCGCTGCATCGCGAGCGCCAGCATGAACCCACCCATGAAGAGGAAGATGAACTTGTGCGCGTAGGGCGCGGTGGTTTCCTGGATCGGGAGCACCCCGAGGAGCGGGAAGAGGGCGATCGGCAGGAGGCTCGTCGCCGGGAGCGGGATCGCCTCGGTCATCCACCAGATCGCCATGAGCGACCCGACGGCGGCGGTGGCTCTGGCGGGGGCCTCCATCGATTCGGGGGTGATCAGGTAGATCCCGAGAGCAACCAGAGGGCCAGCGATCAGGCCGACGAGGCTGATCAGGCTTGTGCCTGAGGGCCCATCGGTTCGGGCATCGGCGTTCTGATTGGCTCCTGAGCGTGTCATTCGATGAGGTTGTACCTCGGGAGCCTTCTGGCTGTCTCGGATCTTGTGTCGAGGGTCGGCCGGCCCTAGTATGAAGCAGTCGGATCCGGCGTTCTCATGGAGCGAGTGCGCTGTGGCTGCAAGATCATAGATGAACACACTTTGACACCAAAACCGAGGCGTGCAGCCCGCCTCACGAGGACTGCCCTGATTTCGGGGCGCGTTCGGTCGGATGGTTCGCGTCAGTTTCTTCGTCTCGGGATTTTTCCCGGTGCGAGGGGCCTGACGCCTGACATCCGTGTCCGGCGCGGCTCGCATCAGCGTCGACAACACGAATGCCTAACGATACCAGCGCCGCAACCACGGCCAACGACCACGACCCCGAGACAACCAACGACCACAACGACACCGATGGGGGCGCTTCGAAAAAGAAGAGCCGCCGGCGTCGTCGCGGGAAGAAGAAAACCACGGGCGCCGAGACAACCGCTGCCCCCGAGAGCACGGACACGCCCAGCGAAGACTCCGGCTCTGACCGCGAAGAACGCTCCGACCGCGAGCCACGCTCCGGCGGCGGCGGGAAGAAGAAGCGGCGCCGATCCAGGCGCGGCGAAGGCGGCGAGAGCGGCGGCTCCAACGCCAATGATGGCGGCGGCGACACCGACAACGATCGCAGCAGCGCGCCGCGCAAGCGGAGCGCGGTCTCGACGAGCGAGAAGGCGCAGGAGGTCTTCTCCGAGTTGACCTTCGCGGACCTCGGCGTGCGCAACAGCGTGCTCAAGGGCATCGAAGAGATGGGCTTCGTGCACCCGACCAAGGTGCAGGCGGCGATCCTCCCGATCTTCATGGAAGGCAGGGACGTGCTGGGCCAGGCCAAGACCGGCTCGGGCAAGACCGCCGCGTTCGGCATCCCGGTCATCAACAACGCCTCGCGTGATCTCCCGTTCCAGACGATCATCCTGTGCCCCACGCGCGAGCTCGCGATTCACCTGGCCCGCGAGATCAACGAGCTGGCGCACTACACGCCGATCACCGCGGTCCCCGTCTACGGCGGACAGGCAATCAACACGCAGGCGGCGCGGCTCGCCAAGAACCCCGAGATCGTCGTTGCGACCCCCGGCAGGTACATGGACATGGTTGACCGGGGCTACCTGCACCTGGACAACATCAAGTTCGTCGTGCTCGACGAGGTCGACCGGATGCTCGACATCGGATTCCGCGAGGACATCCGCAAGATCCTGGGCCGGATCAAGACCGATCACCAGACTCTGTTCGTTTCGGCGACGCTCAGCGATGAGATCGAGCGGCTTGCCCGGACGCACATGAAGGACAACGCCGAGAAGATCATCACGGTCGCCGGCTCGCTGACCGTCTCGATGGTCGAGCAGCATTACCTGACTGTCGCGCCGTGGGACAAGCGAAACCTGCTCCTGCACCTGCTCCGCAACGAGGACCCCGCGCTAACGCTCATCTTCTGCCGGACCAAGGCCACCGTTGACAAGCTCGCGCAGTTCCTCTGCGACAAGGGCATCGACGCGCACGCGATCCACGGCGACATGTACCAGGGCAAGCGCAACGCGGTGATGAACAAGCTCCGTGATGGCGAGCTGGGCGTGCTCGTCGCGTCGGACCTCGCCGCACGTGGTCTGGACGTCGACGGCATCTCGCACGTCGTAAACTTCGACCTGCCCGAGGACCCCGAGGTGTACATCCACCGGATCGGGCGGACCGCCCGCGCCGGGCGCGAGGGTGTCGCGTGGTCGCTGGTGACCGACGAGCAGGGCCCGTTGCTGACCTCGATCGAGCAGCTGGCGAACACCGAGATCCCGCTGCTCGAATTCCCGAACTTCAAGCCTGGGCCGATCCCCGATAGTGTCCGCGCTGAGAAGGCCCGGGACGCCGCGGATGCCGAGGCGATGCGCAAACCGAGCCGGTTCGAAGAAGCACCGGCGCCGGCCAAGGCGAGCGACTCCAAGGTCGACGTCAAGAAGGATGCCAAGAAGTTCCCCGGCGGGATTGTCCCCAAGGAGATGCCGGGCAAGCGGATCCGCGGACGCGTCAGGACGCACCGGAGCTGATCGTCTGAGCAGCCGCGTCTGGTCTGTTGTTTAAGAATCTGGGTGTGTTCAACCGGCGATCGCTGAATCGGCGCAGTTGTCGTATGCGATCGCGAGCGTCTGAATTTCCGGGTTGTCGGTCTGCCGGGTCCGGATGATCGTCCCGGCAACGAGGTCGGACATCGGGACGATGAACCGATCGCCGAACGCGATGGTGAGCTGGACGGCGTCGCCAGCGCTGAGCCATCCCGGGGCGCCGATCTCGACGAGGATGCCGCCGGCGGAGATGTTCCGCGTCCGTCCTGAGAGGAACCTGCCCGACTTGGGGCAGAACAGCTTGGCGGAGTGCTCGGTTGGGCGTCTGGTGTGCTGCCGGCGGTCCCGCTCATCAAGGACTGGCGCCGGGGGCTCGACCACGATCGACCTGGTCTTCTTGCGGCTGCTGGGTTTGGTCGGGGCGCCGGATGCTGGCATCGGTCTGACTCCTGAGTGGGGACTGTCGTCATGGAGGTATCGGTCCGCTGAAGGCCCGAGTTGCTCTGGATGAAGCCAATACGGACCGAAAAGGTGTGTTATTTCGGACGTTCCCCCTCCTGTTGATTCGCAGGGGCCAACCAAGGGGCGTAGGCTGCGGGCATGTCGAACGGCCCCTCCATCGAACAGCTCCGGAGCATCGTCCCGGTGCAGGCGGTTATCTCCGACGTGGACGGCGTGCTCACGGACGCCAGGATCGGGCTGACCTCGGATGGCGCCACGATCCGGTTCTTCAACATGAAGGACGGGATGGGTGTGAAGCTCCTGAGCGACAGCGGGATCAAGGTCGGCTGGTGCAGCGCCGGAACCGACGACGGCGTGATCCGCCGCCGAGGAGAGAACCTTGGTGTTGCCGATATCGATGTCGGGCACGGCGACAAGGGCGCTCGATTTGCAGCGATGTGCTCGAGGCTCGGGGTGGACCCGGCCAACACGCTCTACATCGGAGACGACGTCAACGATCTCCCCGCGATGCGGCTCGCCGGCGCGACCGCGTGCCCGGCTGATGCGGTGGGCGCGGTCCGTGAGATGGTCGGCCTCGTGCTGAGCAAACCAGGGGGCGCCGGGTGCTTCCGCGAACTGGCGGACCTGGTCCTCGCGGCGCAGCACGGCTGAAGCGCGGATTCGCTTAATAACAGCCTGATTCTGGTCGATAATGCGTCCACAATGACGTCCACCGACTCCACATCACCAAAGATTCTCAGCGTGGAACAGTTCCGCGCGTACCGCCACGAACTGTCAAGGCAGGGGCGCGTGCTCGTTCAGTGCCACGGGTGCTTCGACATCGTCCACCCCGGGCATGTCAGGCACCTGCAGCAGGCAAAGCGCCTGGGTGATGCGCTGCTGGTCTCGGTGACGTCCGACGCCGGTGTGGGCAAGGGGCCCGGCCGTCCGCTGTTCGACGACCGCCTGCGCGCCGAAAGCCTCGCGGCGCTGGGCTGCGTGGATTGCGTGCTCATCGATCACCACCCGACCGCGGTGGCGCTGCTCGGGATCACGCGACCCGATGTGTACGTCAAGGGGCGCGAGTACGAAACCAACGAGGACCCGCGCTTTGCGAAAGAACGCGAGGTTGTCACGTCGCACGGCGGGAAGGTTGTCTTCTCGTCGGGTGATGTGGTCTTCAGCTCCACCGCGCTGATTCATTCGATGGATCAGAGCGAGAACCCTGCGCACAAGCAGATCACAAGGCTGCTCGATCGGCACGCGATCTCGAGGGACTCGATCGAAGGTCTGATCGGCACGTTCCGGGGGCGCAAGGTCGCGGTGATCGGTGAGTGCATCGCCGACACCTACCATTTCTGCGATCGACCGGGTGTCGCCGGCGAGAGCCCGATCATGACGCTCAGGCCTCTGGAAACAAGGTCGTTCGATGGCGGCGCGGCGATCATCGC
>JAJDDA010000182.1 GCA_029260535.1 Phycisphaerales bacterium
TATGGAAGCCTCTCACGGCGTGGAGCGCAAGCACCGCACCGGCGGTTCGATCGGTGGCGGCGGCGCCAACCTCGGCACCGGTCCTCGGGTCAAGAAGGGCAAGCGCATGGCGGGCCACATGGGCCACGAGCGCATCACCAACCGGTCCCTGGACATCGTGAAGATTGATGCAGAAAACGGGCTGATCCTGGTCAAGGGTCCGGTCGCTGGACATAACAACGCGGTGATTGAACTCCGCACGCCTCGCAGGCTTTACACGCCCAAGGCACGCAAGCAGAGGACGACCCACTGATCGGTCGTTCAAGACAGAGATGAAATACTTGGGTGGGGTGTTCGAAAATGCCCCGCTCGCCCGGAAGGTCGTTTGAAACCCTCGGGCACAACAACGCACGCAACCACGCCGCCGAGTCAATGCTGGCTCCAACCCGAACGTTCGAGGTTGGCCCCAACCAAGGCGAAAGGCGGCTGAGGCAAGGATCACGCAATGGAAGTTCCTGTTCTCGATCAAAAAGGCAAAGAGATCGGCAAGATCTCAATCGACGAGATGTCGCTCGGTGGTTGCGTCAACCATGCTCTCATCAAGCAGGCGTACGTCCGCTACCACGCCAACCAGCGGCAGGGTTCGGCAAGAACCAAGAGCCGCGGCATGGTCACCGGGTCGACCCGGAAGATTTACAAGCAGAAGGGCACCGGCCGCGCACGTATGGGCGCCAACCGCTCCAACATCCGCAAGGGTGGCGGCGTGACCTTCGCGAAGACCAAAAAGCGTGAAGAGTACCGCCAGGACATGCCGGTCAAGATGCGCCGCAAGGCGAACCGCAACGCGCTGCTCGCGAAGCTGATCGACGGCGAGGTCCGGGTTGTTGACAGCCTGGACTTCAAGACGCCCAAGACCAGCGAGTTCCTGAGCATGCTCGAGGCGATGGGCATCAACCGCACGTGCCTCGTCGCGCTCAACAAAGACAACGTCGAGGCGATCCTGTCCTCGCGGAACATCGAGAACCTTGATGTCTGCCCCGCGCACGAGATCAACGCCTTCAACATGCTCAACCACCGCTTCCTGATCATCGCCAAGAGCGAGCTGGAAGCCTGGCTGACCGGACCCAGTTCGAAGACAGACAAGTCGGCCAAGGCCGGCGCCCGCAAGGGAGGGAACTGATGAAGAACCCCACCTACGTTATTAAGAAACCGCTCCTGACTGAGAAGGGCTCCTTCGCATCAGGTGAATTCAATCGGCACTGCTTCCTCGTTGATCGCAGGGCGCGCAAGGACGAGATCAAGCACGCGGTGCAGGAACTCTACGGCGTGCGAGTGCTGGATGTCGCGACTCAGAACCGCAAGGGCAAGCGCAAGCGGACCCGTTTCGGTTGGGTTGTCGAGACCACCACGAAGAAAGCCACCGTCAAACTCCATCCGGACGACACCATCGAGCTGCTGTAAGGGACGACCAATGCCGATTCGCCAATACAAACCAACAACTCCAGGACGGCGCGATGCCTCGGTGAACATGCACGCCGAGGTCACCAAGAACCGACCCGAGAAATCGTTGTGCGAGCCGATCAAGAAAAACGGCGGGCGCAACCACCACGGGAAGATCACCGTGCAGGGTCGCGGTGGCGGTCACAAGCGGAACTACCGCAAGATCGACTTCAAGCGCCGTGACCGCATCGGGATCAAGGGCACGATCATGGGGATCGAATACGACCCCAACCGCACGTGCCACATCGCGCTCGTCCAGTACGAGGACGGCGTCAAGCGCTACATCCTCGCACCGGTCGGCCTGTTCGATGGTGACACGATCATCGCGACCGAAGATGCGATCGATCCCAAGCCGGGTGTCTCGATGCTGATCAAGCACATCCCGACTGGTCTGAACATCCACAACATCGAGCTGCATCCGGGTAGAGGCGGCCAGATGTGCCGCAGCGCCGGGACGTACGCGAGGCTGACGAACAAAGAGGGCAAGTACGCGACGATCGTGCTGCCCTCCGGTGAGATCCGCCAGGTTTCGATCGAATGCCGGGTGACGATCGGCGTCGTCGGCAACGTTGACCACCAGCAGCGCAAGCTGGGCAAGGCCGGCAAGAGCCGTCACCTGGGTCGTCGTCCCAAGACGCGTGGTGTCGCGAAGAACCATCATGATCATCCGCTGGGTGGTGGTGACGGCAAGTCGAAGGGCAACCGCGCCCCTGAGTCGGTGACCGGTGTCCCGTCGAAGGGTGGCTCCACGAGAAACCGCAAGCAGCATTCCGAGAAGCTGATCATCCGCCGTCGCAAGACGAAGCGGTACGGGCAGCTGAGGTAACTAATCAATCACCCGGTGCGGAGAGCCGCATCCCGATTTGGATCAGGATTCAAAGACTATGTCAAGATCACTGAAAAAAGGCCCATACGTTGACGAGAAGCTCTACCGCAAGGTGGAGACTCAGACACAACAAGGCACGCACAAGCCCATCAAGACCTGGCGGAGAGCGTGCACGATTGTTCCCGAGTTCGTCGGCCACACGTTCCAGGTCCACAACGGGCGCATCTTCAACGATGTGTTCGTCACGGAGGACATGGTGGGGCACAAACTCGGCGAGTTCAGCCCGACCCGGATGTTCCGCGGGCACACGAACAAGAAGGAAGGCCTCCGGGCCGGCAAGTAACCGATCGCGTCCCGCCCTACATGAGCGAGATTTATTGATCAGCCAGTCACCGAAGCAGGAAAGCAACAAGTGAAACTCAACGCGACAAAGCTAAAGATGGCGGCCCAGGCCGCGGGCGCCGGCGAGGAACAACTCGCTCAGGTGATCGCTCGCCCCGGGCTTAATGCCCGGAAAGCGCCGGCGGCTATCTCGAACTGGATGGCCGGCAACGACCATCCCCGCGCCAAGGCGGAGGACATCCGCAAGCTCGCCGCCGCGCTCAGCGTGGCTCCAAAGGAGCTCGTGACCTTCCAGTCGCGCTCGTGCTTCATGCGTTCGAGCTCGCGCAAGGCGAGGCTCGTCGCTGACCTGATCCGCGGCAAGCGCATCGACGACGCGATGAACCTGCTCCGCTTCAGCGACAAGCGCGCCGCGGACATGATGACCAAGACGCTCAAGGCCGCGATTTCCGACGCCGAGCACGGCGAGGCGGATGTCTCTCGCCTGATCGTGTGCGAGTCGCGCATCGACGGCGGCCCGATCATCAAACGATTCCAACCCAAAGACCGCGGTCGGGCGCACCCGATCCGCAAGCGAACCAGCCACTTTGTCATCGCTGTTGAGGAGTCCGCTTAATGGGACAAAAGACACATCCATTCGGATTCCGCGTCGGTATCACCGAAGCCCACAAGAGCCGCTGGTACGCGCCCAAGGCGCTGTACGGCGAGCTGCTCGTCGAGGACTTCAAGATCCGCCGTTTCCTGTACTCCAGGCTCAACAGCACGCCCCCTTACGCTGCCGTTTCCGATCTCCAGATCGAGCGCACGCGTGAGGAACTGAAGATCATCGTCCGGACCGGCCGTCCGGGGCTGGTCATCGGCCCCAAGGGCGCCGAGGTTGATCGCCTGACCGAGCAGCTCCAGTTCATGACCGGTCGGAAGGTCTCGCTCTCGATCGTCGAGGTGAAGAACCCTGACATCGAGGCACAGCTGATCTCTGATGGTGTTGCTGAGCAGCTCAAGAAGCGTGCGAGCTTCCGCCGCATCGTGAAGATGCGTTGCGAAGCCGCGATGCAGAACGGCGCCAAGGGCGTCCGCATCCTGATCTCCGGCCGCCTCGGTGGCGCCGAGATGAGCCGGAAGCTGGACACCAGGCTCGGGGCGCTGCCGCTCTCGACGCTGCAGGCGCACATCGATTACGGCTTCACGGAATCGCAGACGACGTACGGTGTGATCGGTGTGAAGGTATGGATCTTTAAGGGCATGTTCACTGAAGAGAGCACGCACGAGATTGAATCGACCGCAGCGGGCGCCAAGCCCCGTGCACGAGGTCGCAGGTAAGCAAGCAAGGAATGAAACGCCCGCCGGTCAGTTGCACCGGCGCCGCGAGAGGATATTGATCAATGGCGAACATGCCCAAAAGAGTGAAGTTCCGCAAGGAGTTCCGCAGGGCCCGCGACCGCAAGGCCTCCAAGGGGAACTACGTTGCGTTCGGCGAGTACGGCCTGCAGGCTCTCGAGGGCTGCTGGCTCCCGGCACGAGTGATCGAGGCTGGCCGTATCGCGGCGCAGCATTACCTCAAGCGTGAGGGCAAGATCTACATCCGGGTGTTCCCGGATAAGCCGGTCTCGAAGAAGCCGCTCGAACAGCGGATGGGTAAGGGCAAGGCGGATGTTGATTATTGGGCAGCCAGGGTCAAGCCGGGCACGATGCTCTACGAGATCGCCGGTGTGTCCGAGGAGAACTCCCGCGAGGCGATGCGCCGTATGGCGATGAAGATGCCGGTTCGATGCCGCTTTGTTGGACGGAGAATCAGCATCTGACACAGGTCAGGACCACCGGGCGAGCACGGGCTCCCCGGCAGACTGGAATCAAAGATTATGAACGCAAAAGAAGTCCACAGACTGAACGACGAAGAGATCACGGTTGAACTGCGCCGCATGCACCGGAAGATCTTCGATCTCCGCACGCAAGCCGTCACCGAGAAGATCGAGGACGTCAGCCAGTTCAACAAGATCCGCAAGGACATCGCTCGGCTCAACACCGAACGGTCCGTGCGACGCATCAAGACCACGCAGGAGGTCTCGGCATGAGCACGAGCAAACGAACAGCAGGCCCCATCGAGCAGCGTGGCGGCGTCAAGATCGGCGTTGTCGAATCCGACAAGCGTGACAAGACGCGTCGCGTCGCGATCAACTTCGTGACGATGCACCCCAAGTACGGGAAGTACATCCGGAACCGGACCGTGCTGCACGTCCACGACGAGACGAACGATTCGAAGCTCGGCGATCGCGTCGAGGTCGCCCAGTGCCGTCCCATCAGCAAGACCAAGTCCTGGAAGCTCGTTCGCGTCGTCGATCGCGCCCCGGGGAACTAACCAGATACGTAGAACGGCCCCGGGTGTCCGGGGCTGGAGCAACAGCAATGATCCAACAAGAATCAAGATGCGAGGTCGCGGACAACTCGGGCGCCAAAATCGCCTACGTGATCCGTGTGCTCGGCGGCTCGACCGGCCGCGGCAAGTACATCTGCAAGCAGGCCGGCGTGGGCGACAAGGTCGTCTGCTCGGTGAAGAAGTCGCTGCCGGGGTCGGACGTCAAGACCGGTGACAAAGTCCGCGCCGTCGTTGTCCGCACGAAGTACCCGACGCGTCGGCCTGACGGCTCAACCGTTCGCTTCGACACGAACGCGGTCGTCCTCATCGGCGAAGACGGGAACCCCAAGGGGACCCGCATCTTCGGGGCTGTTGCTCGCGAGCTGCGTGATCGCAAATACATGAAGATCGTCTCGCTGGCGACGGAGGTGGTGTGAGATGCCCAAGCACGTGAGAAAAGGCGACACCGTCGTCGTGACCAGCGGCAAGGATCGCGGCAAGACCGGCGAGGTCCTGCATGTGTACCCCGACGATGACCGCGTCCTGGTTCAGGGCGTGAACATGGTCACCAAGAACATCCGCCCTACGCAGGCCAACCCGCAGGGTGGGGTCGTGCGTCGCGAGGCCACGATCCATATCAGCAACATCTCACCCTCGGTTGACGGCAAGCCGTCCAGGGTGCGGTTCGAGCACAAGCCCGACGGCAGCAAGGTCCGCGTCGCGGTCCGAGGCGGTTCCGAGATCGGTGTCGTGCACGGCCCCCGCGAGAAGAAAGCCGGTGGGGCAACGCCTCCCGGCGGCGCGACCCGCAAGAAGACCACGAAGAAAAAGGCCGCCTCCAAGAAGGCTTCTGCGAAGAAGACCACCAAGAAGGCGACCAAAAAGACCACGAAGAAGACCGCAAAGAAAGCCGCCAGCAAGAAGAGCGAGTCCTGATCGATGAGCGAAACAGCCACCCAAACCAGATCCGAAGAGCCCCGGCTCCTGACGAAGTACAACGGTGAGATCCGCAAGGAGCTCGGCGAGAAGTTCGGTTGCACGAACTCCATGAGCCAGCCCCGGATCGACAAGGTTGTCCTGAACGTCAACATGGGGCGTCACCTCGACGGGACCAAGGTCCCGGCGAACGTCAAGGACACCATCCTCGAGACGCTTACCACCATCAGCGGGCAGAAGCCCGTGGTGATCAAGGCGAAGAAATCCGTCTCGAACTTCAAGGTCCGCGAGGGCTACGAGACGGCGGTCCGCGTCACGCTCCGCAGGGAGAAGATGTGGGACTTCCTCGATCGCCTGATCAACCTGTACACGCCCCGGATCAAGGATTTCCGTGGTCTGAAGGACAGCAGCTTCGACGCCGACGGGAACTACTCGATGGGTCTCAACGAGCAGGCCGTGTTCCCCGAGATCGACATGGGCAAGACCAACTTTGTCCATGGCATGAACATCAACGTCGTGTTCACCAAATCAAATTCCGAGATGAGCAAGTTCGCCCTTGCCGGGCTCGGCATGCCTTTCCGCAAGCCGGAGGAGAAGTAACCCATGGCCACCAAAGCGCAGATCGCCAAGTCCCGTCGCGAGCCGAAATTCAGCACTCGCAAAGTTCGCCGGTGCGAAATCACCGGCCGTCCGAGAGGCGTGTACCGCAAGTTCCGCGTGAGCCGCATCGTGCTCCGTGAGCTGGCGCTCAAGGGAATGGTCCCTGGGATGAAGAAGGCGAGCTGGTGACCAACACGGCGCTCGGACAGCCGAAGCGCCTCTGACCGAACGACACTGGAAAAGAACCAATGGCATTCAACGACCCAATCTCTGACATGCTCACCCGCATCCGCAACGCGGCACGGAACCGCATGAAAACCGTCAACTGCCTCAACAGCAAAGTCTGTCGGGGCATCGCGGACGTCCTCCTCTCGGAGGGCTACATCACCGGCTATGACGTCATCGAAGACGGCAGGCAGGGGCTGATCCGCGTCGAACTCAAGTACGGGCCGCGCGGTGAGGTCATCCTCCACCAATTGAAGCGCGACTCCAAGCCTGGTTGCCGCGTCTACCGCAAGGTGGACGAGCTCGAACGCCCCCAGCAGGGCCTCGGCATCAGCATCGTTTCGACGTCGCAGGGCGTCTTTTCCGACCGCAAGTGCAGGCAGGAACGCATCGGGGGCGAACTCCTCTGCACCGTTCACTGATCACGATTCACCGCAGCCGTTAAGAAGGCCGCATTTTCACCGGAGCGACAGCAATGTCCCGCATCGGAAAAAAACCAGTCAGCGTCCCGGCGGGCGTCACATGCACGATCAACAAGCGTGAAGTGACCATCGCCAAGGGTGACAAGACGCTCTCCATGACCCACCGCCGGGAGATCGCTGTCTCCTGGGACGAGGGCGAGAAGAGCATCAGCATCGCTCCTTCTGAGGGATTCGAGAACAGCCGCGAGGCCCGCGCCTATTGGGGCCTGACCCGCGCACTGCTCCAGAACATGGTCGTCGGTGTCACCGAGGGCTACAAGAAGTCGCTCGAGGTCGTCGGCGTCGGTTGGGGTGCGGCTCTCAAGGGCGCCGTCATCGAGATGAAGGTTGGCTACGCCAACATCATCGAGATCGCCATCCCCGCCGGGCTCGACGTGAAGGTCGAGAAGCAGTTCATCCACGTCTCCGGACCGGACAAGCAGATGGTTGGTCAGTTCTGCGCCGAGTGCAGGTCGACCCGCAAGCCCGAGCCTTACACCGGCCGTGGCGTGAAGTACACCGACGAAATCGTCCGCCGCAAGCAGGGCAAGGTCTTCGGCGCCTGATCAGATTGATTCGAAGAGCAGGGCCTTGATTCAAAGGGCCCTTGAGAAAGAACGTTCCAGTTATGAACAAGCAAAAGCACAAATCAGTCCGCCGCAGTCGCAGGATCACCGGCATCCGCAAGCGCGTCACGGGTATGCCCGATCGGCCCCGCCTGGCGGTCTTCCGGTCGAACAACCACATCTACGCGCAGATCATCGACGACATGGCGCAGAAGACACTCGCCGCCGCCTCGTCGCGTGACAAGGACCTGGGCATCAGCTCCGGGACCGGCAATGCGGAAGCAGCCAAGGCGGTCGGCAAAGCGCTGGCCGAGAAGGCCAAAGGCGCTGGTGTTTCGAAAGTGATTTTCGATCGCGGCGGCTTCCTGTACCACGGTCGCATCAAGGCGATCGCCGACGGCGCTCGCGAGGGCGGCCTCGAATTCTGAATTCATCGGACCAGTAGATAAAGAACAACCCTCGGATCGCAGATCCGATCAACACCTTACGGCGATCCAACGATGCCCGAACTCCTCGAAGAATCATCACAACTCGAAAGCACAACGGTCGGCGTCTTCCGCACGGCCGCGACCGTCAAGGGCGGTCGGCGCTTTTCCTTCAACTCCCTCGTCGTCATCGGCAACCGCCGTGGCCAGATCGGGTGGGGCTACGGCAAAGCGAACGAGGTGCCCCCGGCGATTGAGAAGGCCCAGAAGGCCGCCAAGCGCAACATGTCCGACATCAGCCTCCACGGCGGGACCATCCCCCACGAGGTCATCGGCGCGTTCGGCTCGGCTCGGGTCAAGCTCATGCCCGCTTCGCCTGGTACCGGCATCGTTGCCGGCGCCACGGTTCGCGCGGTGCTCGAGTTGCTCGGCATCACCGATTGCCTGACCAAGTGCCAGGGCTCGAACAACAAGATCAACGTCGTCAAGGCGTGCTTCGAAGGCCTCGAACAGCTCCGCAACCGCGAGACGGTTGCCGAACTGCGTGGCGTCGAGATCGACAGCACGACCGTCGACGAGATGCTCGATCGCGGTAAGGCGTTCATGCCTTCGGCCGCCGGTGGCGAGAAAGCCGCAGCGCCGATCAACACCGTTGGTCAGGACCGCGGACGCGGCGGCGGTCGTGGTGGCCGCGGCGGTGGTGGTGGTCGTGGCGGACGCGGCGGCGGTGGCGGCGGTCGAGGTCGGGGCCCTGCTCCGGCATCAGCACCCGCGGCGGCGCCCGCTGAGGGCGGCGGCGACGCACCGGCGCCCGAGAGCAAGCCCGCAGAGTAAGCAGTTCACGATTACACGAATCAACGTTTTAGATACCAACACACCACGTTCCAGTCTGGGAGCGATACAGCCATGATGATCCACGAAATCACAGCGATTGCCGGCAAGTCCAAGGCCCGCAAACGAATCGGACGAGGCCGGGGTTCCGGCCGAGGCAAGACCTCTGGCCGCGGCCACAAGGGCGCAGGCTCGCGCGCTGGCAACAGCCGCAAGGGCGCGTTCGAGGGCGGGCAGATGCCCTACTTCCGTCGTCTCCCGAAGCGTGGCTTCACCAACGCGAAGTTCATGACCCAGTTCTGGATCGCGAACCTCCGTGACATCGTCGCGCACCCCGATTTCGCCAAGGGTGGCGAGGTCAACGCGGGCACGCTGATCCAGGCCGGCCTGATCCGCGACGCCAAGCGTCCGCTGAAGATCCTCGGCGACATCGGCGACGCCGACAAGCTGAGCGTGAAACTGGAGATCACCGCCGAGCGTGTGACCGACAGCGCCCGCAAGCACGTCGAGGCCGCCGGCGGCACGGTCACCGAGATGGGCACCAGGCGCGATCGCGTCCGCGGTGTGAACCGCTCGAGCGATGACCATACGCCGACGAACCTCACCAAGAAGCTCAAGCGCGTCCGCAAGGGCGAGAAACGCCGCGAGGAGTTCGCCGCCAAGGCGCTCACCATCTCCGGCAAAAACAACCCCAGCGCGGCCTCCAAGGGTGGCGAGGGCAAGAAGTCAAAGAAGACCGACAAGTAAGACGCATTCGAAGGACCGAACGCTCCATCCCCACACGACAGCGTGTGTGCAGAGAAACTGATTGATGCTCAAGGCTATCGCCAACATCTTCAAGATCCCCGAATTGCGCAACAAGGTGCTCTTCACCATCGCGATGCTCGCGGTGTACCGCATCGGGTTCTGGATCCCCATCCCTGGTGTGAACCAGGAGCAGCTCAAGTCGTTCTTCGAGGCGCAGTCCCAGCAGG
>JAJDDA010000183.1 GCA_029260535.1 Phycisphaerales bacterium
GTTGGGGTCGAGTACCTCGAACATCTTGGCGAGCTCGGCTTCCTTGCTGAGCTTCATGCCGCTCTCGTCGATCACACGAGCGATGCCGACCGAGGCGACGATCAGCAGCGCCAGCAGGGCGACACCGGCGACCGTTGAAACCCTGCGGTTGCGGTTGATCCACCGCGCTGTTCGGCCGATTGGTCCGATGCGCCGGGCGCGGATCGGGTAGCCGTCGAGCATCCGCCGGATGTCGTCGGCGAACGCGCCGGCGGTTTCGTAGCGGGAGTTCGGGTTCTTCTCGAGCGCCTTGTGTAGGATCGCATCGGTGTCGGCGCCCAAGCCCTTGCGCACCGAACCCGGCCTTGCCGGGTCACGCGTTTCGAGCCGGTAGAGGGTCTCGCCGAGCGAGCCGGTGACGTCGATGGGGAGTTTGCCGGTCAGCAGTTCGTAGGCGATCGCGCCCAGGGCGTAGACGTCGGTGCGCACGGACAACTCGCTGATCTCGCCGCGGGCCTGTTCGGGGGCCATATAGGCGATGGTGCCGATGAGCTGACCTTGTTCGGAGATGGTCCGGCGGCCTCCCATCGCGGAGACGGGGTCGATCGCCTTGGCGAGCCCGAAGTCGAGCAGGTGCGGCTCGCCTTGCTCGTCCACGATGACGTTCGATGGTTTGAGATCGCGGTGGAGGACGCCGCGTTGGTGGGCGTAATCGACGGCGCGGCTGATCCGTTCGATCATGGCGAGGGCTTCTGCGGGGTCGCACTCTCCTGGGATGAGCGAATCATCGAGGAGATGGCCCTCGACGAAATCCATGACGCAGTAGTTCGTCCCCTCGTGGAGCCCCGAATCGAGGACCGCGACGATGCTGGGGTGGTCGAGCCTCGCGATGAACTCGACCTCGCGCTCGAAGCGCTGACGAGCGGAATCGGAGGCCATCGCGGTGTCGCGCATGACCTTGAGCGCGATTCGGCGCCCCGTGGCGCGCTGGATGGCCTCGTAGACCATGCCCATACCCCCGACGCCGACGAGGTCGATGATGTCGTACCCGTCGATCACCGGGAACGGCGTCTGGTCGTCGCTCTGATCGTGGTGCTCGTTGGTTGGTGTGGTCATCGGGTGGTTCCGCCGGGTATGGTAGAGGCAACCCATGCCCGAAGCCCCACCCAACCAGAGCGACGGCGATCCGCGCGACGATCCGCGTGATGCGGAGATCGAATCGTGGACCCAGGCGGCTGCTGGTGGGGATCTGGAGGCCCTCGAGGCGCTCTTCGTGGTGATGCACGACCGGTTCCTGGGGCTCGCTCGGCGGAAGGTCGGGGTGGACTGGCAGGGGAAGATCGACCCGGACGACATCATGCAGGAGGTGTACATCGCCGCGTTCAGCGGGATCGGTGGGTTCAAGCCGGAGGGCGCGGACGCGTTTTACAGGTGGGTCGCGGCGATCATCGATCACCGGTTCATCGATGCGGTGCGAAGGCTCCGGCGGCTCAAGCGCGATGTGAAGCGGCAGCAGCGGATGCCGTCGCGGATCTCGCGGCACGAATCGCTCGTGGTCCGGCTTGGCGAGACGCACGGGCAGCCATCGAAGATCATCCGGCGCCAGGACGCGATCGGGACGCTCATGGGGTGCATCGCGCAGCTCCCGGAGGATCAGCGCATCGCGGTCCAGCGGTTGCATTTGGATGAGGCGCCGATCGGCGAGGTCGCGGCGGAACTGGGCCGGACGGAGGACGCGGTTCGGCGGCTCGCCGGGCGTGGGCTCGATCGGCTCGAGCAGCTGATGGGCCGGCGGTCGAAGTACCTCAGCAGCGGGGAATGAGCGTGGATCGCGTCGCTCGCTCAGGGTTGGCGCTCAGATAACCGATACGAAAACCTGTTCGTTCACACACAGAATAGGGATCGGCTTCCATGCTCGCATCACCGCTTCGTTTTTCAATCGCGTTTGTCGTTTCGGTGTGCGCGCAGGCGGCGCCGATCCCGGGCGTTGAGTCGGCGCCGATCAATCGGGTGTGCCCGGTTTCGCAGGAGCCGATCGGGGAGCGGGCGGTGACGGTGGTTCTTTGGGGGCACTCGGTTGCGTTCGGTTCGGAGGAATCGAGCAAGTCATTCCTTACGACGCCGGTCGTTGAGCAACAGCAGTTCGTGCTCTCGCATCTCGAAGCGATCAATCCAGATTGCCCGATCGATGGGGAACCTGCGGCTCGGTGCGAGTCGGGCGTGCTGCACGGCGGGTTCGCGATTGCTTGCTGTGACGAGGCGTGCGCGAAGCGGTTCCGCGCCTGGGACCCTGGCAAGGCCGGCGCGTTTATTCATCGATTTGAAGAACCGATTAATGACGCGGTGTGCCCGCAGACCGGCGATGATCTGGTCGCGGATGACCCGCACTACGTTGCGCACGATGGTCGGTTGATGCAGCTGTGCTGCGATTATTGCCTGATGGAATGGCGGTACCAGCCGGCGCTGCGCGATGACGCGTTGCGGCGTGCGTTGGGGATCGAGATCGAGCAGCCTCGGATCGCGCTGCCCTGATCTGACTTATGTCGCCGAGGGGTGCCAGATCGTTTTCATCTCGACGAAGGGCTCGATCCAGTA
>JAJDDA010000184.1 GCA_029260535.1 Phycisphaerales bacterium
ACGGTGTTGTGGATACCGCAGACCTTGGCCAACTCATCGGGGCTTTCGGCAAGTCCTGCCAATAATCACCGTGATTCAGGCAATTCCGGCAAGGGCAATAATTTTCGTCGATGTTCGGGACACCTCCCGCTCCGAATCTTCCTTGTGCAGGGAACCACAACGGCCTCATAATCGAATCTAATAGCGTTCCAGCCCTCTTCAGTTCGATCTAATACACCCTTGCAGCAGAACCGTGACTACTTTTCCTGATCAAACCTCAAACCCGCTCAACGAGGCGAACAGCCACGGCAACGAGCGTCTGATGATCCAGCTCTACACCGAGTTGCGATCACTCGCTGCGCGGCACATGATCAACGAACCCGGTGGGCACACACTCCAGGCGACGGCGCTCGTGCACGAGGCGTACCTCAGGCTCAACAAAAACCCGGATTCGCTCTGGGATTCTCCGGGGCACTTCTACGCAGCCGCGGCGACCGCGATGCGCCGCATCCTGATCGAGCGTGCAAGGCGCTACGCCGGCCCCAAGCGGGGTGGCGGCAGGAAACGACTGACCCTCGAAGCGTGCGATCTGACCTTCGACGCGGACCCCAACGACATCCTCGCGCTCGACGAGGCGCTCAACGATCTGGAAGGGCGCGACGAGCGCACACACTCGGTCGTGATGCTCCGGTTCTTTGCCGGGATGAGCGTCGAAGAAACCGCTCGGCTGCTCGACTGCTCGCCGAGAACGATCAAGCGGGAGTGGAGTTTCGCAAGGGCCTGGCTGCACCGGACAATCCACGGCGAGGCGGTCACCGATCACGCCGACGACGAGGATCAACCTGGCGATCAGCCGAGCGACTGATTGCCGAAGCGTGATCGCTGCGCAGATTCACACATCTCCGGGACAAAAAAGAAATCGGGCTCAACGCCCTGTGAGGCGGTGAGCCCGGAGAAGGATGGCGAGCCTTCCTGCCGCCGCTCGTGCGGGATGCGTTCGCGGTGGGAGGAGCCTGAGGCGCCGACCGTTGGATCGGGGGTGGCAGCCGACGCCATTGGCTCGCCACTATTGGATGCGAGCAACCGGCGTCTGATGGGCCACGAAATCGAGAATTCTTGGGACGCCCAACACCGCCTGCTGGAAACCCCCATGCGGCGGGAAAAACGCAATAGCCCCGGAGGGATTCGAACCCCCGACCTGAACGATTATGAGTCGTTTGCTCTACCGCTGAGCTACGGGGCCAGTGAAAAAACAAGTATTCAAACGGGTGTATACATGCGGACCAACCAAGACGAGGCGACAGGTTAGGTCGATTCTCTTCATCATGCTATGAGCAAGCGTGGTGTCAGTGAAAGCCGCAGGAATTCAACCCCTCGGTTGATCCTGTTCAATGCACTCGATCCGGTTGAGCGTGATCTCACTTGATAAACAGCATCTCGCGGTAACTCGGCAGCGGCCAGTAGTCTGACGAGGTGCCCCGCTCAAGATTGTCGCCCAGCGATCGCAGTTCAACCATCACCGGGAGCACCGTGTCGCGGATCCGCTCGGCTCTGGCATCGTGGTCGTCGCTCGCGGGTATCGAGCTGATCGCGGTTTCCAGCGCCGTCGCCGAATCACGGAACCTCGTCCCGAGCTCTGAATATTCTTTGAGCCGCTGCTTGAGCGAGTCGGCGCTGACGCCGGCCTTCTCTGTCGCGACTACAGTCTCGGCGAACTCCGCCTGCTGCCGAACCGTTGCTGGGGTCAACTGGCGGTGCGCGATCGAGACCATCGATTGCGCTTCGATGAGCGCCTGCGTGCCGTACTGCTCGAGGTAGATCGACGCCCTCGCGCTCAATTCGCCCGGCGTAAGCACGTCGAATCTCGAGAAGACGTCGATCGTTGTCGGGTTGTTCAATTCGCGCAGCGCGTCGACGGTGTTGGTCAGGTTGGGCAGGCCCCGCTTGGCCGCCTCGTCAAGCCAGCCCTGCGAATAGCCATCGCCATCGAACAGGATCCGCTTGTGCTTCTTGATGACGCGCTGGAGCAGCCCCCGGACGGCGATCTCAAGCTCGCTCTCGGTGGGGCTGGTCCCGACGGACTTCTCCAGTTCGTCGGCCATGAACTCGAGCGAATCGGAGACGATCGTGTTGAGCACGCAGTTGGGCCACGCGACGTTGGCCGTCGAACCCACCGCGCGGAACTCGAACTTCATCCCGGTGTAAGCGAACGGGGAGGTCCGGTTCCGGTCGCCGGAATGCTTGGGGACCTGCGGCAGCGTCCGGGCGCCAAGGTTCAGCTCCCCGCCCTGCATGGTTGACTTGGCGCCGCCCTGTTCGAGCTGGTTGATGATGTCCTGGAGCATGTCCCCGAGAAAGATCGAGATCACCGCGGGGGGGGCCTCGTGCCCGCCGAGGCGTTGGTCGTTGCCAAGCGAAGCGACGCAAGCACGGAGCAGCCCCGCGTGGAGGTCCACCGCGCGGATCACGGCGCAGAGGAAGACCAGGAACTGCATGTTCGTGTGCGTCTCGTCCTGCGGGTTGAGCAGGTTCACGCCGGTGTCGGTCGCGAGCGACCAGTTGTCGTGCTTGCCCGAGCCGTTCACGCCGGCGAAGGGCTTCTCGTGCAGGAGTGCGCGGAAACCGAACTGCGGCGCCAGCCGTGTGAGTTTCTCCATCACCAGCATCTGGTGATCCGTCGCGACGTTCGCTGTTTCATAAGTCGCGGCAAGCTCGTACTGACCGGGCGCGACCTCGTTGTGCCTCGTCTTGACCGGCACTCCCTGACGGAAGAGCGACAGGTCTACCGCGTTCATGTACGCGAGCACCCGCTCGGGGATCGAGCCCCAGTAATGGTCCGACAGCTCCTGATCCTTCGGTGGTTTCGCGCCGAAGAGCGTCCGGTTGGTGACCTGCAGGTCAGGGCGCTCTGCCCAGAACGATTCATCGATCAGGAAATACTCCTGCTCGACACCGACCGTCGCGTTGACGCGCGAGACGCCCTTGTGCGAACCGAAGAGCGTGAGGATGCGCAGCGCCTGCGTTGAGACGGCGTCCATCGATCGCAGCAGGGGGGTTTTCTTGTCGAGCGCCTCACCGGTGTGCGAAACAAACGCGGTGGGGATGCACAGCGTGACGCACGTCGAATCGCGGTGCAGGAAGACAGGGCTCGTCGCGTCCCACGCGGTGTACCCGCGTGCCTCGAACGTGGCGCGCAGCCCTCCCGATGGGAAGCTCGATGCGTCCGGCTCACCGGAGATCAGTTGTTCGCCTGAGAACTCAAGCAGCACACCCCCCGAGCCATCTGGAGAGACGAACGAGTCGTGTTTCTCCGCGGTGCCGCCGGTGAGCGGATGGAACCAGTGCGTGTAATGCGTCGCACCCTGCTCGATCGCCCAGTCCTTCATCGCCGTTGCAACAGCGTCCGCGATCGTCGGATCGAGCCGTTCACCCTCGCAGATCGTCTTATGCACGCTGGCGTAGACATCCTTGGGGAGGCGTTGCCTCATGACGCGCTCGGAGAACACGTCGGCGCCGAAGAGCGCCTCAAGGTGATCGCTGTGTGTTCCATCTTCCCACGTATCGAGCATGGTCGTCCCCGTCGTCCGGTGGTCTGGGTGAGCGTGCGGCATCGGTATCCCGATTCATTCTGATGTGGTTGTCGGACCTTGGGGCAGCCTCCGGCCCCTGATCCATTGCATACTTCGGCGTATTGTGCCCGGTTCGCCAGAGCAGGCAACCCCGGATCAAAATCAGGCTACTTTTCAACAGGATGCGGAGAGTCCGCCAGCCAATTCCTCGGTGAATCGGATCGCCTCCGCGGTCGCATCCTCCCCGTTGTTGATCGCGTTCTCGACCCTTCTGACAAGGGCGGAGCCGACAATCGCCGCGTCGGCGCTGCTCGTGACACTGGCGATGTGCTCAGGGGTCGAGATCCCGAACCCACACGCGATCGGGAGATCAGAGATCGCCCTGATCTGCTCGACCCGGGATTGAACCTCGGGGGGGCACGAGGATTCGCCGGTGATGCCCATCCTCGCCATCAGGTACACGAACCCGGTGCAGGCCCGGACGATCCGCTCGAGCCGCTCCCCGGTCGTTGTCGGGGCAACCAGCAGCGTCAGCGTCAGCCCGGCCTCTCGTGCCGCAGCAGCGAGGTCATCCGATTCTTCCTGAGGGCTGTCCGGGACGATCAGCCCGTCGATCCCGGCGGCCTTCGCGTCGGCGATGAACCGCTCCAATCCCATCCGCCCCACGATCGACATGCTGACCATCGCGATTATTCCGAGATCAAGCTGGCTCCGAGCCTTAGCGATCGCCTCGAACAAGCCGGTCGGCGTGACTCCATCGAGCAGCGCCTGGTGCATCGCCGCCGCGATGACCGGGCCATCGGCGATGGGATCACTGAACGGGAATCCGATCTCGACGATCGAGGCGCCGCTCTGTTCGAGACCAACAAGCATCGGCGGCAGCGCATCGAGCGAGGGCCGACCGCCGCAGACGAAGGGCATCAGCAGTTTCCGCCCGTCGGTCTTCGCCGATTCAAAGATCTGATCGATCCTGTTCATCGTTGCTTATCCCTTGAACCCGGTGACGCGCCCCGGCTCGGTGTACTTGGTCAGCGCCTGCGTGAGATCAACGCCGGTGATATTGGCGATCGTGCTCAACCACGCGAGGACATCGGCGAATTCTTCGACCAGATTGTCCTTCTGGGCCTGCGTCGGGGTCACGCCAGGCCGGTTGTCGTGCAGCGCCGTCGCCAGCTCGCCGACCTCTTCCATCAGGAGCAAAAACGTCCCGGCAGCGCCCCTGGCGTTGTCTGTTGCAAAGTACTTATCACGGATCAGCTCCTGCAGATCGGCGATCGTCACGATGGATTCAACTTTGGATGTGGGTTCGCTCATCAGAGCGAGGATAGCAGGGTGACACGGTAAGAGTCGATCCTCAGCCGTTGCCGCGGATCTGCCGGTCGGTCATGGGACCCGAGGCCCCACCGTTCCTGCGTTCTTCCCGCAGTTCCTTCGCCCGACGCTCCAGTTCGCCCCACGCCTCGCTCGAACGCAGCCTGGTCTCGAGCTCATCGATCGACTTGGCCGAATCGAGGACGCTCGCGTCGATCTCTCGAGGGTCGAGCTGCATCAGGACGAACGTGCGGTAGGCGCCGTTCTCTTCGAGGTACGTCTCCTTGCGGATGACATGCGAGCCGCGCAGCGCGGTGGAGGCGACGACGGTGTTGGCGTCCTGGAAGCGCTGGATCAGATCAAGCTCCTCGCCCGCTTCGAGCTGCTCCTGGAAGTTCCGTTGCAGCGCGTCCACTCTCGCGTCCACCGACATCGCCATCGCCTGACGAGCGAGGTTGATCGCCAGCGCCTCGGAGATGGTCTGGTTGGCGCCAACCGCCTGCGCGGTCTTGGAGATCCGCCCCTCGGCATCCCTCGGCGTTGTCTCGTACCATTGGGGTGAAAAGGCCCTGATCACCTCGGTTCGCTCAGCGATCTGCCGAGGCTGCTTAGGGCGGTCAGACGCGCAACCTGAAAGGGAAGCGCCAACGGCTCCAAGAAGAGTGCATCCAAGAATGATGGTTCCCGTTGATAGTCTGTTCCGCATCGTGCCCGCTCCTGACATTTGGATGGATCGGCCTGGTCTACAAGCCGGTAACCCAAGGTGAATTCAGTAGTTATCATAACGTAACCGCTATGGCGACCAGAGTGAAAATCCCGATATTCCGACGGTTTTCGATGCCGAGCGTCCGCGTGATCGGCGTTATCGGATTCATAGCGATGCTCGCCGGCTGTGCGACCCCGTTCCAGAAGCACCGGAACCGCATCGACGATCTCGCCGACGCCGGCGCGTACACCGAGGTGATCGATGTCCTCGAGAGCGAGAAGGGGCGGAATTTCTACGCCGACCGGGATCGGCTGCTGTACTACCTCGACCTGGGACTCGCCCGATTCGCAGCCGGCGATGATGAGGGCGCGATCGGGGCGCTCACGACCGCCGAAGCGATCATGGAGACCCGGTTCGAGGAAAACGCCGGGGACGTCTTCTCTAAATTGGTCCTCAACGACACACTCGCGAATTACCTCGGTGAGCCTTACGAGGACATCGACTGCAACGTCTTCAAGCTGCTCGCTCAGCTCGAGCAAGGCGTGATCCAGGGCGGGGCAACCGTCGAGGCGAGGCGCCTGGCGAGCAAGGTGGACATGCTCCGCGATGAGTACCTCGAACTCACGAGCAAGATCGAGAGCGATGAACGTGCTGGAGGCGATGACAGATTCAAAGGGGCGCCGAGCGTCGTCGCGGAAGCCGAATCCGGGCAGTTCATCGCCTCGCCGCTGGGTGAATTCCTGACCGCCCTGACGTACATGCTGACCGGGGATCCCGCCAACCAGTCGGTCGCCGCGAGGAGGCTCATCCAGGCGATCGAGGCGCAGGGCGATCTGATCGGGTTTATCGATCCCGAGCCGTTCCTCGATCTCGAAACAATGCGACCCGCCGACGCGAACGCGCTCGCGGTCGCCTTCGCCGGGCCCGGCCCCCGAAAAACCGCGCTCCGCGTCGGGCCGATCCCGATCCACAACACGCCGATCTACTTCGAGTTGCCCATCCTCGAATACCCGGTGAGCGAGACAGCGCAGGTGGTCGTCCTGATCGAGCGTGAGGACGGCTCGATCAGCGAGGCGCCCCTGCACCTGATCGAAAACATGGCGCACGTCGCAACGGTCAACCACGAGCGGCAACTCCCGCAGGTGTACCTCCGCACGCTGCTCCGCACCGCGAGCAAGTCGGTCGCGCTCACTGTTGCGACACAATCCGCCAGCGATGACGGCGCCCAACTCGCAATCCTGCTCGGCGGGCTGGCACTGATGGCGGCGACCGAGAAAGCGGACCTGCGTTGCAGCCGATTGCTGCCAGGGCAGGCGTATGTCGGTCTGCTCGACCTGACCCCGGGCGTGCACCGGATCAGCTACCGATTCCTGAGCAGCGGTGGGGGTACGCTCTACGAGACCGCGCCGACCGACATCACCATCAGCGACCGACCGGACGAGTTCGTGACAACGATCGAGTGGTTCTGGCGATGATTAGGAACACCCGAATCATCCTGCTGCTCGCGGTCGCGCTGATGCCCATCTCGTGCGCTCCAGCGAACAGAAGCCAGCCCAAATGGGTCAGCCAGCCCCACACCGACTACCCGGCCGACCGGTACCTCGTCGGCGTTGCCACAGGAGAAAACTGCGACGACGCGGTGGACCGTGCGATCGCCAGGCTCTCGCAGCAGGTCGAGGTCGAGGTCACCGCGATGGAAACCCACCGCCGGCTCATCAACGAGATCTCATCGTTCGACGCCTCAAGCCTGATCCTCTTCGACACGAGGATCAATCTCGAATCGAACACGACGCTGCTTGGTGTCGAGATCGTCGAGACCAGACCGCTCGGGCGCGGTTCGTGTGCCGCGCGTGCTGTTCTGGAGATCGACCGTTCGCTGGCGCTGTACGAAGAAGCGATCACGCAACGCTCCGCATCGATCCGATCGATGCAACTCAGCGCCGACCGAGCCGACCGGGAGTGGAACGAATTCATCGCGGTCGCGTCTGCGCTGCGGCTGTCGATCGAGCACGACCAACTCGCGATGACGCAGCGGGTGATCGCAGGCCGAGCGGGGAGGGAACTGCTATTGGTGGATCTCCGTTCCCCGGAGTTCCTCGAGCGGTACTCGGCGCTGCTGGAAACAATCTCGATCTCCGCCGTCCCGGTCGGGGACTGCCCGCCCATGCTGATCGATCGAGCGGAATCAGCGCTGACCGAGCACGACATCCCGGTCGAGCGCGATTTCCCCGGATCGATCCAACTCCGCATCGGCTGGTCTGAAGAAACGAAACAGACGTTTGATCCACGCTGGTGGTCGTGCCGGTGGCGGATCAGCGTGACGCTCTATGATGCCGTCCGCGGCGAGACCCTCGCGACCAGCGCCCCACAAGCGGTCTTCTCCTACGGGCTCAGCAACGACGCCGCTCTCGAGGCGGCAATCGAGGAGGCTTCCGATGCGATCGGATCCGCGGTTGGCATCGTCCTCCGGAACCCCAATGATCTGTCACCCTGAACACTGCACACGACTGACCCCAAGGAACCAATACCGATGAACAGATTCTCTGCTATCGCAGTTCTTGCTCTGACCGGCGCTATCGGCATGACGCTCACCGCCTGCGAGAAATCCCAGCGCATCGACCGCGTCGATCCCACCGAGGTCCTCGATTACCAGGTCCAGTTCGACGAGGACGACGCGCGCGAAGTCGCGCAGGCCATGATCACCGACGCGCTCTCGCGTCCCTGGATCGACAACTGGCTCGCCGATTCCGGTGGCAAACGCCCCACGGTCATTGTCGGCAACGTGTTGAACAACACCAGCGATTACATCGACTCGGGGCTCTTCACCGTCGCGTTCGAGCGCGACCTGCTCAACTCGGGGCGCGTCGCGATCGTCGCTTCGTCAAGCGAACGCACCGACCTGCGCGACGAGCGCCAGCAGGGGCAGGACTGGTCCCGTCCTGAAACCGTCAAGAAGATGGCGTACGAGCTGGGCGCCGACCTGATGCTCATCGGTCGCATCAGCGAGAACCGCGAGAAGCACCGCAACAAGAAACGCGCGATCCGCTTCTACCAGGTCGCGCTGGAGCTCATCGATATCGAGAGCAACCAGAAGGTGTGGATCGGTCTCCACGAAATCGAGAAGCGCCAGAAGAACATCAACTGATCCAAGTTCCGGTTAGTCGTAATCAAACAGCCGGTTGTCGTTGTGCGCGCCGAACCAGCCGATGCCCAGTTGATCGGGATCGGTCGCATATACACCGCTGGAAGTGGTAAAGGTGCGATGTTCCGGCGAAACGTGCCCGTCGAGCCAGGCGACGTTGCACACTCCATTGTGGCGGAAATGAATCGACGGATCAGGGCTGAACCTTGGTCTCTGAGGCCACTTGCGAGGTTCGACGAAGCTGTACTCGATCAATTCATTCCCCGCGAGCGCGGCGTCCGCGAACCCGATCGTGACCGAGGGCGAGGCGAACTTCGCCCGTTTGGCGCCGATCGAGTCGTCGTCGATGATCCAGTATCCCGACTTGTTCATGCTCCGTGCGACACCTGCGAAGGCGTTGTTGTAGCCATACCCGCCACAACCCGATTCGAACCCGATCCCGCGTTCGCCAAGGTCATCGAGCGTGTGCACAAACGAGGGGCAGGCCCTGATCCGCTTGCTCGACGAGGAGCCATCAAGGTAAGGGGTGATATCACCGCGAGCAGGATCGAACGCTTCTGAGACGCGGTCCCTTGCGCCGTGCCAGCGGTGCAGGTTGTTGCCGGTGATCCCGCTCGCGCCGGTAAGGAACCGATCGTCGTGGTCCTCCGCGTACAACTCGTTCGCGATATGGATCTGCCGGATGTTCGATGAGCACACGGCGCGCTGCCCGGCGCGGCGCGCACCAGCGATCGCCGGGACCAGGATCCCGATGAGGATCGAGATCACCGCGATCGTGACGAGCAACTCAACGAGCGTGAAACCTGAGGACACAGCAACAGCGCTATGCTTCGTTCCCGTACTGCGAAAGCAGCAAGCCGAGGTCCGCGGTGTCAACAATCCCGTCTCCGTTGAGGTCTGCATCAGGGTTGGAAGTACCGAACGCGCCGATGAGGATACCCAGATCAGCCGTATCGACGATGCCATCGCCGTTGATATCGCCAAGTAAGATGATCGAACGAACGTCCGCGACGCCGCCAATCTCCGCCGAAATCTCGCCGAGAGGCCCGGAGTCGAACTGCACCGCGGTGGTGATCCGGATGAAATCAAAGCCAAGCAGCCCCGCCGGATCACCGGTGATCGGGTCGACCGCCCAGTCGATATCGAAGGCGTCCCCGCCGCCGCTGTCAGGGCTGATCCCGACGCTCAGCGGATCGTCCGGGGTGGTGTAGAACACACTCGCGGATTTACCCGCAGGCTTGGCGATTGTCGGCGAAACATCCGCGTAGCCCCAGTGCGTCTCCTCCGTCGCACCGGGGCCTTGCGGATGAACCAACACCGTCGTCTCGAACTCCGGAGGGAGTTCGTACGCGCCGGTGGTGTACGTAGAGCCGATCCCAGGGAAGAACGAGGGATCGGGATAATCTTCAACAAACGCTGGCGGGATGCTGGTCGTCCCCGCGTCGTCGTCCCACGCCTGATCGCGCCAGACCGTGTCAGGGATCACAGGGAGGCTCGATCCACGGATGATGTACCACGCGTCATCCGCGATGCCGTTGGAGTTTTCGTCGAGACTGATCTCGATGTGCGCCGCTTCGGCGAAACGCCGCGTCGGGTCATCCGATGACCAGAACGCGTTGCCGAAGACGATCGCATCCAGATCGCCAGGGTTGGATGGATGATTGAGCACGGTTTTGTTGAACCCGAGCGTGATCGAACCACCGAACCCGCCGAGCGAGACCAGCTTTGTGAGGTCAGGATTACTTGTGTCGCCGCCGACCGGAGCGCCCAACGCATTGTTCGGGTCATTGAAGGCAACATCATTGATGAAGAGCCCAGGCGCCGGGGTGTAGTCGATCACCACGGTCGCAAAATCGTCAGCCGCGAGGGCGCTGGTGCAGGTTCCCGCGATCACTGTGGATATCGCAGTAACGGACAAGCGGTGGTTGGACAATGTTTTATTATTACGCTGCACGTTTTCTCCTCCGAGAAAGATCAAGCGCAAAGATGACCAGCGCCGCCGCCGGTCCGGGTGATGGCGCCGTTGCCCACCATTTCGCGCCATCGGTTACAAAGAGTTCGCCGGTGAAGGCGTTGAACGAACTGCCGAAGAACCCGAGCCCGTTGTTGAGCGGATCGAGCCGGCGCAGATCCATCGGATCGTTGGGGTCAACTGGAACGCCGCCCATCGCGTCCTTGATCGCCTGGGCGCTGATCACGCCCATGAACCCGGTCATCCCTTCGGCAAAGTCACCGCCGCCGACCGCGAGGTTGCCCTCAGAATCCATCGACAACGATGAGGCGCTGAGGATGTCACCGAGGTAAACACCGTCAACCTCGAAATCAGCGGGCGAAGCGATCGACCAGTCGGACGGCTCGAAGATCCGGTGCGAGCCGGTTTCGGAGAGCCCGGGGATCCCGGAATCGAAACCGTTGCCCGTGAACAGGCGGCCAGCCGAATCGAAGGCGATCCCGCCGGAAGCCCCATTGATGTTGTTGATGATGATCGGGTTCACGGGAGCCGCGGTAGGGCTGGTTACATCCAGCAGCGAGACAAACGAAGGATCTCCGAATTTGCCTGCGGTAATTCCGAGTTGATTGTTGTCCATCCACTCGGCGTCAAAGTGATTGACGTCGAAGTGTGCAGTATTGGATGCATCGATCTTGGTCGGAATCGCAGGGGTCCCCAATTCTGAGGTGCTGAAGACCGCCAGCGGTTTGCCGAACCCGCCGCCGAGCGCGATCCGTGAGCCGTCGGGGCTGATCCGCAGGAACGCGGGGTCCGGATCGCTGCCGAAAGGCCCCGTATCGATTGTCGAGACCAGATCAAAGGCGCCGGTGCCGACCCCGGTTTCGAGGTACACCCCGTTCCCAGTGGTGGAAACGAGCCGACCATCAGGGAGTGCATCTCCAACGGTGGAGAACGACCCGCCGCTCACCGGAGGCAGATCGATCATGCGATAGCTGGCGCCGTAACTGTTGAAGGCGGAATCGGAAGATCCCGAGGCTTCAGCAAGTTGCGGCATCGCCGTACACATTAGACTGACCACTCCTGCGACGAGAACGCCGCGGCTTACGCGCACGGAGCGCGCACATACAAATCCGATCATCTCTCTCCCCTCCGGTTTCTTCCTTCAACCCCGATTCGCGCGGAGCGACCCCCAGACAAAAATCATTCGCCGCATCTCACTGGTCACGCCATGCTGGGTGGGTGGGTTCATTGGGGGTCAACGAACCGACAGCATCGGCGCCCCGTTTCGCGAGGGCGGCACTCATCATGTCGTGGCAGGTCTTCCGGCTCCGAGTCTCCCCCGAGATCAACCTTCCCTCGCCCGGGCTTCTCCTCCAAGAGCAACCGTGTGGCAAAGTGGCATTCTGATCTCGCGGTCAACGACCCGTTACGGCGGCGCGTCCGCGGCGGCTTTTCACCGCACTTCCCTTTTCAGCCTTCACAACGGGGAATCCCGTTTATCAGGCAACCATCGACAGCGCGCAGATTACCAAAGATCGCAGGATTGTCAACACCCGATAATGCGGTTTGTCACATAACAATCTGAATAGTTGTGCCACGCCAGGTGTTTTCCATAACACAAGGAGCCCTGAATGCTGAAAACCACACCCCGTTCCCTCGCTGTCGCGCTATTGCTGACAACCGCCTCCGTTGGAACCATGATCTCGATCGGTTTCTCCACCGAAGTCTTTGCGCAATCGCCAAAGAAAGAATCGATGAAGGACCAGCTCCTCAAGCTCTACGATCTCTCGAATCCGAAAGTCGACATCGACAAAATCCTCGCGCCGGGTGTGCCGCAAGACGGGATCCCGCCGCTGACCAACCCCGAGCGCGTCAGCGTTGCCTCCGCCGAGTACCCGCTGCCGATGGGCCGCGTTATCGAAGTCGAGATCAACGGTCACGCGGTCGCGTACCCGCTCGGCATCCTCAACTTCCACGAGATCGCCAATGACACCGTCGGCGGTGAACTGATCGCCGCGACGTATTGCCCCTTGTGTGATTCCGCATCGGTCATCAGCCGGAGCCTTGAATTCGAGGGTGAAACCCTCACGCTCGAGTTCGGCGTTTCAGGTTTTCTCTACAACTCCAATGTCATGATGTACGAGAAGACGACAAACGGGCTGTGGTCGCAGGTGCTCATGGAGGCGGTCACCGGGCCGCACTCGGGGATGTCCGTCAAGCACTACCCGGCGCGCGTGATCTCGTTCGCTCAGTTCAAGGCGAAACACCCCAAGGGTGAAGTCCTGACCACCAACACCGGTCACGCGCGACCCTACGAAAAGAACCCCTACAAGGACTACTTCGATGACCCCGACAGACTCTTCGGCGATTTCGGTTTCACCGACGAACGGCTCGAGCACAAGGCGCTGGGCATGGGTGTCGTCGTTGGTGACGTTGCGTACTTCATCCCGAAGACCGCCGCGATCAAAGGGCCGATCACGTTCACAACGAGCAAGGGTGACGTGACGATCAAGGCCGACGACTCGGGCATGCAGGTGGTGAACACCCCGGAAGGCGCGAAGACCATCCAGACCTTCTGGCATTCCTGGGCCGCCTTCCACCCTGATACCGAGATCATCAGCGGGAATTAAGCCCGGCGATCATCGCAAGCAAGGGTTTCCCCCGGCGTCACTCGGATGGGTGGCGCTTATTTGTGCGCATCGACGATAATATCCGAGCAAGATTAACTGCCGGTGGGCGCCATGTTCTCGTTGCAGGCAAGGCGCACCATCTGGCTCGGAGCAAACCGATGACCACCCTCGCCGAACTCTGGCTGCCGATCCTCGTCTCGTCCGTCGTGGTGTTTGTCCTCTCGATGCTCGCGTGGACGGTGATGCCGCACCACAAGGGGGACATCAAAGACATCGATGATGCGAACGAAGACAAGATGATGGACCTGATCAAGTCCGCCGGGCTCAAGCCGGGGTGGTACATGTTCCCGTCGTGCAGGCATGACAGCAAGTACGCCAAGAGCGCCGAGTTCAAGGCCAAGTGGGAAGGCGGCTGTGTCGGCAACATCACGATCTTCAACGGCACGCCCAACATGGGCAAGAACATGCTCCTCTCGATGGTCGTGTACCTGTTCGTCGGTGTCTTCGTCGCGTACCTCACCGGGATCTCGCGCGCGCCGGGCGCCGAGGGCATGTCGGTCATGCAGATCGCAGGCACCGCCGCGTTCGGCTTCTACTTCTTCGGCAGCCTCTGCAACGGCATCTGGTTCGGCCAACCCCTGCGAGCCTTCATCACCAATGGCGCCGACGCCCTGGTCTTCGGCGTGGCAACCGGCGCGATCTTTATGTGGTTGTGGCCGAGCCTCGAAGCCGCGGCGAGTGGGGGGATTCCTACGCCGTGATCAGTCGGCGTGGCACCTGACAACGAGATGAATTGCCACGAGTCGTTATCAATATCCATACGGCCTGTAAGAATTCACGCCAGAATATGGCGGGCGCATCCCGCCAACGATACCCGTCAAGACCGAGTGGAATGCCGGTCCAATGAAGAACACAAGGGCAACGACCAGGATCGCGACGTAGAACAACCGCCCCTTAGAGTCGTCAAACATGGTCAAGTAGAGAAGACTCAATCCGAGCAGGATCGCTGCGGTCGCAGAAATCATGTTGTACTGAGCAAGCCTGGAAAAATATCGGTGTCTTTCCTGCCGGAATTCCAGGCTGATGTCCTGAAGTTGCCTCTGTACTTCCAGATCGAGCGGTTTGCTTGGCTTGTAGGGCGGGCTTGGGTAAGGCCTGTTGTATGAACCCTGATTCGATGCCATGAATGCATCGGGATCAGAGCGAAACTCTTCCATCTTTCGTCGATAAAAATCCAACTGCAAATCATAAAACTCGATGGCAACGTTGTAAGCTTCGGTTTTCTGGTCGTAAATTTCGTCGCTGTGCGCGAGGTCGTAAGCCGAAAGAGCCGCATCGCCAGATGACCTGATTTCATTCAGCCGAACTACTCCAGCCCTGTTTCCATATGTCAGCGATAGCAGGACAAGGAAGCAAAATATGGCCAGATACTTCGCGATCACAACGAGCCGTTCGTTTGTCATTGCTGAATTCCTCGGGTGTGGGCAGTTTCGCTCGGTCAGAGATTCTTTACAATCATGACTGATTAAATCTTTATTCGCAATAAGAACGGGGTTGGCGTTTCTACTCCCCTTGCTCCAACACCGCCAGGAACGCCTCCTGCGGCACCTCCACACTCCCGATGTTCTTCATCCGCTTCTTGCCCTTCTTCTGCTTCTCGAGCAGCTTCCGCTTGCGAGAAACATCGCCGCCGTAGCACTTGGCGGTTACGTTCTTGCGCATCGCCTTGATCGTCTCGCGGGCGATGATCTTGCCGCCGATCGCGATCTGGAGGGGGACCTCGAACTGGTGCCTCGGGATTGCTTTGCGGAGCTTGGTCAGGATCGCGCGTCCCCGCTTCTCCGCGGTGTCGCGGTGCGCGATCAGGCACAGCGCTTCAACCGATACACCGTTGACGAGGATGTCGAGCCGGACGAGCCGGTCCGCGTGGAAACCGATCATCTCGTAATCCATCGTCCCGTAGCCGCGCGTGATGGATTTCAGTTTGTCGTAGAAGTCGTAGATGATTTCCGCGAGCGGCATCTCGTACGTCAGGATCTGCCGCGTCTCGGAGACGAACATCTGGCTCTTGTAGATGCCCCGCCGGTCACCGCACAGCCCCATGATGTCGCCGATGTATTCCATCGGGACCACGATCTCGACCTTGACGATCGGCTCGCGCAATTCATCGATCTCGCCGGCGTCCGGGAGATCCGCCGGGTTGGTGACATCGATGATGTCGCCGTTGGTTCGTTTGACCTGGTACGACACCGTCGGCGCCGTCTGGATGATCTCGACACCGCCCTCGCGTTCGAGGCGCTCCTGCACGATCTCCATGTGGAGCAATCCGAGGAACCCGCAGCGGAAGCCGAACCCGAGCGCATCGGAATGCACCGGCGCAAACGTGAAACTCGCGTCGTTGAGGCTCAGCCGTTCAACCGCATCGCGGAGCGTGTCGAACTCCGCGCCCTTGCCGCCCTCGCCACCGCCGCTTGAGGGGTAGAAATCACAGAAGACCATCTGGCGGGGTTCTTCGTAGCCGGGCAACGCCTCTTCCGCGGGGCTGTGATCGATCGTGATCGTGTCGCCGACGCGGACATCCTTCAGCGTCTTGATCGCCGCGACGACATAACCCGTCTCGCCGGCGCCGAGCGATTTCACCTTCTCGCGTTTGGGCCGGTGCTTGCCGAGTTCGGTGATGGTGAAGGTGCGTCCGATGCCCATCATGCGGATCTTGTCGCCGACGGTGAGCCGACCATCGAAGACTCGCACAAAGACAACGACGCCCCTGTAGTCGTCGTAAATCGAATCGAAGATCAGCGCGCGGGTTTTGTCGGTGACCTGCTCGCGCGGAGGTGGGAGCAATCGGCAGATCCCATCGAGCAGCTCGGTGATCCCCTCGCCGGTCTTCGCGGAGCAGAAGATGCAATCGTCGGTGTTGATCCCGAGCACTTGCTCGATCTCGAGCGCGACCTCTTCAGGTTGTGCGCTGGGAAGGTCGAGCTTGTTGACGACCGGGATGATCTCCAGGTCCTGCTCGATCGCGAGGTACGCGTTCGCGACGGTCTGCGCCTCGACACCCTGCGTCGAATCAACCACGAGCACCGCGCCCTCGCACGCGGTCAGCGCCCGGCTCACCTCGTACGTGAAATCGACATGCCCCGGCGTGTCGATGAAGTTGAGCATGAACATCTTGCCCTCGAACTGGTGCTCAACGGTGACCGCGGACGCCTTGATCGTGATGCCGCGTTCGCGCTCGAGATCCATCGAGTCGAGCAACTGCTCGCGCGCTTCACGCTCAGAGACCGCGAGCGTCGACTGGAGCAACCGATCGGCGAGCGTGCTCTTGCCGTGATCGATGTGCGCAATGATCGAGAAGTTCCGGATGTTTTCGATCGGGATGGTCATGGCGCGGTGGGGCTTCGATTCAGTAGAAGGCGTTGGGATCAGTCGATCAGGCCATCCGTGACCTGAGAGCGACGATTGTAGCGGCGCCGGTTCGATATTCCCTGAACACGTCCTTGCTCTTGCTCACCGGCGCTTACCCCGCTGGACCGCCGTCATCGCGTCAAAGATCAGTTCCAGCTCGATCGCCTGCGGAGCCGGGTCCGGCTGCCAGCCCCAGAGCGCCGGATCCTCGGCAGCGATCGTCGTCTGCGGCGGGACAAAGTGGAACGTGATCGGGACCAGGTGATCGAAGCACATCCCGCCACCGAAGCCGTCCCAGAGGCGTTCGATTTGCCCCATCCGGCTCGAACTCTGCCGGAGCATGAACACATCGACCGGGATCCATCCGCCCTGCTGCCTCGCCTCGTCGTAGAGGTAAAACTCCACCCACGTGCGCATGATCGCGTGGCTGGCGATGTCAGGATCGAAGATCGCCCGGCACACCGCGTTCGGAGCTGGTACGTGCGCCCTGCCTCCGGGTGAACCTGCAACGTCCCACCCAACGACGATCCGCGCCGGGATCCCGGCAGCGCGATATAGCGCGCACAGCAGCGCCGCCATGTCCGGCTCGGTTCCCTTCATCTTCCGAGCGGCCTCGGCAGCGCCGTTGACCTCGATCGCGCCGAACCGGCCCTCCTGGCGCGTCATTGTTCCGGCGCCGCTGGGCTGGAATTGCTCCTGCACCATCCCCGCGAGCGCCTTGGCAACCATGTAAGGCGGCGGGCCCTGCGGGTTGTTCGCGGTCAGTTTGTTGAGCAGACGGGTGATGCTGGGGTCATCCGACTCGATAAACAACTGCGGATTAAGGCTGCCGGCGATCTCCGCCGGATACTCGTTGGTCGGCCACAGGACGCTGTTCGCCAGACGCTCGTTGATCTTGACGCCGTACGTGGTCACGGGGCCCTCGATCTTGAGCGCCATCTTCCGACCCTGCAGCTTGGACCCTTCCCAGACGCCGACCTGCTCCTGACATTGCAGATCCGGGATCAACTCGACCTCGGTGTCGATGTCGTTGTGATCAAACGAGAGGCTGGTCTCGTAACGGTCAATATCGAGCGACGCGGTAGCGCAGCCCTGGATCATCGGCGCGACGACCTTGACGCTGTTGAATGTCATCGTGTCGGTGAACGCCTGCCGATTCCCGCCGGCGCCTCGGTGCACAAAGTCGGCGGCGAAAATATGGATCTCCCGCCGAGCGTCCCACCTGGAGGGAGGTGACTTCGTCAGGAACGGGTTCTCATCCTTCTTCTGTTGCCCCGACACATGGGGGGTGGCCAGCAGCGCGGCAACCGCTGAAATCAGGGCAATGAAAGGCAATCGTTGCATGGACAGGGCTCCAACAGGTGTGGAAAGGGGCATCCGGGCAATCGAGTGTAGAGAGCCGGATCGCAGTCAGTCGCACGGAATGATTCGTACAGTCAGAACCGGGGTTCCCCTCGGCTTGCATTTGGTGAATGTTCGGGTACTATGTTAGGTATGCTTTCGTATGTCCAATCGTTCCTGTTGCAAGGCATCGACGCCCACCGGTGCGAGATCGAGGTCGATTTCAACCCGGTCGGGCTCGAAAAGACCGACATCGTGGGGCTTCCTGACGCCGCTGTCAGGGAATCGCTCGAGCGGGTCACCGCCGCGATCAACAACGCGGGGTACCCGACGCTCATCGGTCGCCTGATCATCAACTTGGCCCCGGCTGACCTCCGGAAGGAGGGTCCGGTCTACGACCTGCCGATCGCGGTGGGGCAGTTGGCCGCCGCCGGTGTGATCCGGAGTGAGGGCGCCGCTGCTGAAGGTCGGATCGATCACCGCCAGTGCCTGATCGCCGGCGAGCTCGCATTGGATGGAAGAATCCGGCCGATCCGCGGTGCGATCGCGATGTCGATGCTCGCGAGAGATCTGGGACTGCCCCGGATCCTGCTCCCAGCGGACAACGCGCAGGAGGCGGCGGTCGTCGAGGGCGTCGAGGTCCTGGGCATGCGCACGCTGCAGGACGTCGTCGCGCTGCTCAACGGGCAGCTCGACCCGGAGCCGGTCCCACCAATCGACGTGGAATCCCTGATCGAGCACACGCTGGCCCCGATCGATTTCTCGGAGGTCAGGGGACAGGAGGGCGTCAAACGCGCGATCACCGTCGCGGCGGCGGGCACTCACAACATCGCGATGCTCGGTCCGGCGGGGACCGGCAAATCGATGATGGCCAAGGCACTCCCCGGGATCCTCCCGCCGTTGACTCCTGATGAAGCCCTGGAAGTCACTCGGATTTACTCCGCTGCGGGGATGCTCTGCCACAGCAACGGCGCCTCGAACGGTTCGGCGAACGGTTCTTCCAACGGGCAATCGAATACCGGGTTGATCACCAGCCGCCCGGTGCGGACGCCGCACCACACGGCTTCGTCTCCGGCTCTAATTGGCGGGGGGCAAGTCCCGCGCCCCGGAGAGATCAGCCTGGCGCACCGCGGGGTGCTCTTTCTCGATGAACTCCCGGAATTCCCGCGTGTGGTGCTCGAAACACTGAGACAGCCGCTCGAGGACGGCGCGGTCACGATCGCCAGAGCGCACGCAGCGGTTCGGTTCCCGACCGCGTTCATGCTCGTCACGGCGATGAACCCGACCCAGAGCGGGGGGATGCCGGAGGATGAGACGGGCCGGCGCGAGATGGACCGGTACCTTTCGCGGATCTCGCGCCCCTTGATCGACCGCATCGATATCCACGTCGAAGCGCCGGCGGTGCCCTGGAAAGAACTCTCGGCGAAGGATTCCTCGGGAACCTCCACGATGCAGATGCGCGACCGGGTTCTCAGTGCGCACACCAGGGCGCGGTCCCGGCAGGGCAAGATCCACAACGCGCACCTGCGGGGCCGGGAGTTGGACGAGTTGGCCCCGATGCAGGCCGGCGCGAAGGAACTGCTGGGTCAGGCGATCTCGCAGCTGGGGCTCAGCGCCAGGGCGTACGACAAGGTCCGGAGGGTCGCCCGATCGATCGCGGATCTGGAGGGTGTTGATGAATTGTCGTGTGCTCACATCGCCGAGGCGGTCCAATATCGATTGCTGGATCGGCAGGTCTAGCGAAAAGAGCGAGATTCTCGGACACGATGTAAGTGCTGATACAACAATGATTTAGATTGTATTATGCGACGGCTGCTGTTACGATGTGCCTAACAGAGGGAATCGTTTCGCCTGCAACGCGATCCGCAAAGGTGGGGAGACACACAGCAGCCTCCGGCTCTTCGTCGAGGCTGCTGTTGATTTTTGGGTGCTTCGTAAATCCGTAATTCAGGCCATCCGGGCGATCGCCCACAGGCCCAGGTCCAGCGCGATCGCCGCGTAGAGCCCCGCGAACAGATCATCGACGAGCACGCCCCATCCGGCATGCAGCCTCTGCATCGCGTTGGCCGGCGGCGGTTTGATGACGTCGAAGATGCGGAAGAGCACGAACGCTGCCCCGACGGTGAGTGAGGTTTCCCAGAACCCGCTGACGCCGATCGTTGCCAGCAGAAAGAGCGGGATGCACTGCCCGGCGGCCTCGTCGGCGACGATCTGGCCGGCGTCTTTCTTGCCAAACTTCGCCTCGGCCCATTCGCCGTATACGACACAACTCACGCAAAAAACAACGAACCAGACGCTGAGCACAGCAATGTAAACCGTCTGCGAAACACCGAGCAGCAGCAGCGCCCACGCGAGGGCGGCGGCGGGCATCGAGCCCCAGGTGCCCGAAGCGGGGCGGAGCAGGCCCGTGCCGAAACAGGTCATCAGAATCATGCGCACGTCAGGCGTCCTCGGTTGGAGATGGTTCGGCGCTCTGCGGGATCGCGAAGCGGATAGTCGTGATCAGGTAGCGCCAGCCGCTGATGATCGTGATGAGCACGGTCGCCCAGACGAGGCCTCGGATGACCTGCCTCGACCACGATCCGCCCTCGGCTCCGGCGAGCCAGATGAGGATCAGGACGGCGGGGACACAGATCGCCTGGAGGATCATCTTGATCTTGCCCGACCAGACCGCAGGCATCGGCTGGCCGGTTGATTCGACAACACCCCGGATCGAGGTGGCGAGCATCTCCCGCGCGAGAATCACGACGACCATCCACGGGGCGACCCCGGTGATCTGCCCATCGTTGAGCGAATGAAACCCCGGCCCTGCCATGAGAATGAAGGCCCCGAGGACAAGGATTTTGTCCGCGAGCGGGTCCATGACCCGGCCGAAGGGGGAGATCGCGTTCCAGCGTCTGGCGAGGAAGCCGTCGAGGGCGTCGGTGACGGCGGCAACGATGAAGAGCCCCGCCGAGAGGGGGAGGAGCCACGGCTGATCACCATCAACCCGGTAGATCGAGAGGACCGCGATGAACCCGGCGGCGAGGAAGAGCCTCCCGACGGTCAGGGCGTTGGGGATCGAAGCTCGGATCCGGTCAGGCGCCGGCGGGTTGTCGGGGGCGTTGGACGCGGTGGACATAGCCCGATGGTATCGGGGTCGGGGCCTCTTGGGATTGTGCGGAGTTGAAGGGGACACAGGGGGCATCTATCCTGACGGTCCACCTCCTGACGTTGCTGAGGCGCCCGCGTAGCGGGCCGTGTCGTCGATGGGGTCACACCGGGAATCCCGCTCTTCGTGGAACACGTGCTCTCTCCCATTATTCTGTACCTCGCTCTCGCTGTCGGAGCCGTTGGTGTCTGCATGGCGCTGCCGAGGCGTTCGAAGATCAACCCGCAGGCGATCGGCGGGCTGATCGCGGCGGCAGGGGTCGGCGGGCTGATCGCGATCCTCGCACTCGTCGCGGGGGCGGACCGTCCCAACCTGTTCTTCTACATCTTCGCGTTCATCACGCTCGGCGCTGCGCTGCGGGTGATCACGCACAAGCGTCCGATCTATTCGGCGCTGTACTTCATCCTGTCGATCCTGGGTTCCGCCGGGCTGTACCTGCTGCTCGACGCGGAGTTCATGACGTTTGCGTTGGTGATCATCTACGCCGGCGCGATCCTGATCACGTACCTCTTTGTGATCATGCTCGCGACGACCGCCCCTTCGGATGAGGGGTACGAGGTTGTCGAAGAGTACGACGCGGTGGCGCGGGAGCCGATCGTTTCGACGTTCGCCGGCTTCCTGGTGCTCGCGATCCTGACGGGGTGGCTCTCGGTGGGTGTGCCGCACCTGCCCGAGCCGACCCAGAGTTCCGGTGACGCGGCGCTGGCGAGCCTTCCCCTGAAGGTGCAGGCCTCGTTCGATGAGGTGGGGCTGCTCAAGTTCACCGATGGATCGCTGACCGCAGTTCAGCCCGGCGCCGAGGCGGGCTCGTGGTACGACGCCGAGACCCGGCAGGCGCAATTGGTGCTGAAAGACCCCGCTGATTTCCGAGAGTTGCTCCGCAACGCGCGGGCGATCGAGCGCGGCGCTGATCTTTCTGAGGATGCCGGCTCCTTGTCGCCTGAAGCTCTATCGCTTGTTCAGACTGATCCGATCACCAACGCGGACGGCTCGGTCGTCGTGATGGTCGCCTTCCCTGACTCGCTGTACGCGAGGAACATCGAATCGGTCGGTGTCGAGCTGGTCGGCGGGCATCCGCTGGCGCTCGAGATGGCCGGCGTGATCCTGCTGCTGGCGATGCTCGGTGCGGTGGTGCTGGCGCGCAAGCGGATCGATCTTGAGCAGTCAGAGAAACTCTCCGGTGCGACCGGGACACTCGGAGGCTCGAACGCATGAGCGGTCTCGTTGATATGAATCTGAACGCGTTGCTCGCGGTTTCGCCGCTGGCGGACGTGACGCTGTACCACTACCTCGTGGTGTCGGCGGCGATGTTCTCGCTGGGGATCATCGGATTCCTGACGCGGCGGAACATGATCATCATGTTCCTGTGCACGGAATTGATGTTCCAGGGCGTCGGTCTGGCGCTGATCGCGTTCGGACGCCGCTGGATGGATCATTCCGGTGAAGTGTTCGTGATCTTTGTGCTGACGATCGCCGCTGCTGAGGCGGCGCTGGCGCTCGCGCTTGTTGTTCTGTTGTACCGGAAGAAGGGCTCGCTCGACGCGCAGGCGTGGGCGCAGCTGAGGGGCTGACCTTGGTAGGAACGCTGAACAATCTCGCATCGGGGTTCGGGCAGACGCTCGCTGCGGCGCACGCGCCGGTCGGCCACGCGGCTGATGCCGGGCACGGAGCGGCTGCGGCGCACGATGCCGCAGCGCCGTTCGTGTTCACCGCTCCCGAGGCGGGTCCCGGCTTTGCGCTGCTGATCCTGGTCTTCCCGATCCTGGCGACGATCCTGTGCGGCGTGTACGCGGCGCTGGGTGTCAAGAGCAAGCTCCCGGCGTGGCCAGCGGTGGCGCTGCTCGGCGCTGGTTTTGTGACGACGCTGATGGTCGCATCGGAGGTCTTTGCGTCCGGGGCGCCGTTGATCGTCAACGGGTTCGAGTGGATCAATGTCGAATGGAAGACCCCAACCGGTGAGCAATCGC
>JAJDDA010000185.1 GCA_029260535.1 Phycisphaerales bacterium
TGCCGGGTCAGGTCATCGTGCGCGAACTCGATCACGACGTGATCGGCGCACTCGCGGCGGACCTGCTGGTCCATGCGCACAACTGCGTGCGCGCGTTCGGTGATTTTCATCTTTGCCTGACCGGTGACGCCTCGGTCGAGCCGGTGCTGTTGCGGTTGCTGACCGATCCGGCGCACCGGGACCTGCCGGGGCGCCGAACGCAGCTGTGGCTCTTCTCGGAGCGCCTTAACGAGATCACTTTCGTCATCGCCGAAGGTCAATTCCGTGCCAACACCCAATAGGGTCGAGAGTGCAATCCCTTTGAACAAGCGCCAGGTATGGAAATCAACCTCATCTTTGAGTCCCGCATACCCGGCGGCGTCCGTGGCGGACAGGTTTTGGATCACGATCGAAGAACCGTCCGGCATGATGATCCGTTGCCAGACGACGAGCACCCGCTGCTGCCCGAACGCGATGACGCTGTCATAGGCACCGATCAAGCGTGACCCTTGTGGGATCAGCAAATACCGTCCCGTCACAGTGTCATAAACATGTTCCGTTATCTGCGCGATGACCTGACCCGGCAGATCGGGCAGCGCCATCGGCTTTTCCAACTCGTACGGGTTGGTGTCCGGGGGCACGCTCATACCGTCGCCGTTTCAGCGCAAGGCTTCGATCGCAATCCGCCGGCGAGGAACTCGTCGAGCGCCGCGTGGACCTCACCAGGCGACTGCACGCCGTTCATCAGCATCCGCAGCCCCTTGCAAGGGCCGAGGGCCTTGCCGAACCACGAGATCCGCTGGCGGATGTGGCTCAGCGCGTACCGCTCGGTGCGGAACTCCATCATCAACTCGAAGTACCGCCGGATCGATTCGATTTTTTGTTTCTCGGTTGGCTCTGCCGGGATTTCGCCGGTTGTCTGGAGCGCCCAGCAATCGCGGAAGATCCAGGGCCTCGCGAACGACCCGCGGCCGATCATGACGCCGGCGCACCCAGTCTCCTCGATCATCGACACGCAATCCTCAGGCGTCTTCACATCGCCGTTGCCGATGACCGGGATCGACTCGCACGCGGCGACAACATCCGCGATGCCGCCACGGCGGACCTCGCCACGGAACCGCTGCTCGGTGGTACGCCCGTGGATCGTGATCGCGGCGATGCCGATCTCCTCGAGCGCGCGCGCCAATTTCGGTGCAACGATCGAATCGTCGTCCCAGCCGAGCCTGAGTTTCGCGGTCGTCGGGACGTTGCCCCCGGACGCCTGATCAACAGCGCGGACCACGCGCTCGGTGAGGCGCTGCGTTGCGCAGGAATCGCGCAGGAGCATCGAGCCGCCGTTCTTTTTCGCGACCTTGTCGACGGGGCAGCCCATGTTGATGTCAACGACCGTGGCGCCGTGCTCGACCGCCCAGACGGCGCCTTGTTCGAGGATGCTCGCATCGCAGCCGTAGAGCTGCATCCCGATGGGTTGATCGAGGTCGTGCGTGCGCGCCAAGTCGAGCGATTGCTGCCCGCCTCGGAGCAACCCGTGTGGGCTAAGCAGGTCGGTGCAGGCGAGGCCGACACCGCCCCACTCGCGTGCGATGATGCGGAAGGCGAGGTCACAGTAGTTCGCCACCGGCGCCAACATGCAGTTGGACGCGAGCGTGACAGGACCGATCTGGAGCGGGACGCCGAGGGACATGGTTGGTGGATGATATGCGCGCAAGCGCACCAAAGGCTCGAGCACGCATACGCACATACGAGTTATCAGCGTGTTACGACCTAGTGTAGATAACTTCCAGCGTGCGCATCTCGTTACCGTCAGGACCGGTGACGAAGTTCTCGAAGGTGTGGCGGTCATCGCTCACGATCCGCGTCACCGAGCGCACCCGGACCAGGCCCAGGCTGATTGATTCGTGCTGGTCGCCGACAAGCACGAGCGCATCGCGATCCCAGTTCCCGGTCTGGAAGAGCATCGCGGTTGACATGCAATCGATCCAGAGCGATTCGTACCGCTTGGCCAGATTGGAATACCCCAGCGTGCCCTTGCCGAAGAAACGGCCCATCGGGGTCTCTTCGCCGTCGTAATCCTGCAGGAGGAACCGCTTGTCGAGCGCCCACTGCTTGACCACCTTGCCGGTGGTCACCATCGGATCCCCGGGGCCGAACCAGACGCTCGTCTGCGCGTCCCACGAGCCGACCATGGGTTCGAGTTTTGCGTGCTCCTCGCACGGTGAGCTGGCCTTGATCCAGGCATCCATCATCGCGTTCTGTTCCATCGGCGGTTCTCCGGTATCGGGGCTGGTGTCCCCGATGATACGCATCAAACCACCAGCGCTCCGGGATCAGATCGCCAGAGCGCCGAGGATTGTTTCGACCTGTGACTCGACCGCATTGAGGCGTTCCTCGGGGATGTCGTAAGCTGAAACCCAGAACCACACCGAGGCCTCAGGACCTGAGCAATGGTCGATCTCGATGCGGAGGTACCCCTTGTTGAGTTCGTCGACCGTGCCCGCGAGAGCGCCGGTTTCGTCGTAAAGCAGGACCGTCCCAGAAATAGCGCCGAGGGCCGGCCCATCGGCGCGGTACCGCTCACCCTGCTTGATGCCCGACGCACTATCGAGACCCAGGCAGCCAGCCCCGGTCAGTTTCGCCCAGACCTCAGGATCACTCAGCGTGGTCGCGTGCTGCTTCCACATGACCTGGCGGCGCTTGCCGAAGTGATTCTCGAGATAGTGCCGCAGGCTGCGCAGCTCGGCAGCCCACCCGCGCGAGACGCCGTTGTAGAGCTGATCCCAGTGGGCGCCCTCGCCGAACCCGGAGTGCACGAGGCGCAGCGTTGTCGCGCCACCATTGCTTTCGAGGCGGTAGTCCACGAACGTGCGCATCGGCCCATCCGGGCCCTCTTGCGGCCCTTCCATGAACGTCGTGCGGAGGAGCTTGTTGGGCTCCCACACCTCGATCGTGCACGTGCCCTTGCACGCGTCGCCCCACGCCATGAACATCGTCCCGCCCTGCCCCGGCTTGACCTCGGCGGTCAGCGGGAACCAGTTGGTCAGGTGGTCCGCCTCGGTGATCGCGGCCCACACATCCTCAACCGGGGCGTTGATCTCGAACGTGAAATCCGCGGTGCGTCCGGTTGCCGTTTGCTCTGATGATGCGCTCATGGTGTGTCCTTGCTGCTTTGGTGCGATTTGGCTTCAGCATCAGCCTCTGCCTGTGATTTGGTGATTGTGGGGTACGACCCCAGGAAAAAACGGAACTCCCGCCCCTCGGACGCCGCCTCGTTGTGGTGTTTCGCGATGCACTCCGCGATCGCGCTGCTCAGGTCCTGGGTGAACTCGTTCAGCGCCGTCGGCGAAGCGAGGCGCACGTCCGCGTGCATGGAGAATGTTGGGAGCTGCTTCCCGACACCCCCCGCCCGCTTGCGGAGGACGGCGAGATCGCGGATCGCCTGCGCCGCCAGCGCGATGAGGTAGTTCGACGAGAACCGGTCCCGGAAAGAAGCCGCATCGGGCGCATTGGCGAGACCCAGCGCCGAAGGATCGATCAGGTACCCGGTCGAGACGGCCCGCACGATCCGCTCCTGGCAGCCTCTGCGTTGGCGTGTTTCGCCGGTGGCTTCGACAAGCCCCGCGCTCTCGAGCTCGCGCAGGTGGTAGTTGACCTTCTGCCGGGAGAGTTTCAGTTGCCGCGCCAATCCCGACGCCGAGTCCGGCTCGCCCAGCGATTCGAGCAGGCGCCGGCGGATCGGGTGCAGCGCGATCGCGGCCTTGACCGGATCATCGATGAGCGCCAGATCGGATGCGGGATCGAGTTGTTGGGCGGGGAGTCCCATGGGTTGATTATGGATTCGACAAAACAGTTTGTCCAATCAATAACCAACGATTCCGCTCAAAAACAACGCAAATCGGTATCTGTATCTGTATTCAGGGGTTACGGAATCCGTGGCCCACGATGTAGATCTCGCGGGAAGCGTCCCGGCTGGCCTGGGGTTTGAAGCCTTTGACCTTGCTGAAATACCGCCCTGTGGCGATGAGCAGGGGTTTGTACTCCTCGCCCTCGAAGACCTTCATCGCGAGGTTCCCGCCGGGTCGGAGGACGTGGGGGACCATGTTCAGGACGACGTCGCAGAGCCGGATCGAGAGGAAATGATCCCCCGATCCGCCGGCGCCGCCACCGGTGGAGGGCGCCATATCCGAAAGCACACAGTCAAAGAGCCTTGGCTCGCTGACACCAGCCGCGATAAGTTCCTTGGGGTCGTATTGCTCGGCGTCGCCTTCGATTGTGACGATGTTTTCGCCGAAATCACGCCGAACGCGCTGGAGATCCAGCCCAACGACCGAGCCCTGGGGCCCCACGGCCTCTTGGGCGACCTGGAGCCAGGCCCCCGGGGCGCAGCCCAGATCGAGCACCCGATTCCGCCGACGGATAATACGTTTCTTCTGATTGATCTCGGTGAGCTTGTAGGCGGACCGCGCAACGTACCCCTCGGTCTTGGCCTGCTTGAAATACCGGTCGTGGAGCACTCGTTTGGACATGCCCCCAGTGTAGAACCGCTTTTCGCCGCGGTGAATCGGTTGGTTCAGCCCTTGACCGACCCGATCGCGGCACTACGCTTGTAGCCGTGCCGGGATTCTGCCGATGAGGCGGGGTGCCCAGCACCAATTTTGGGGCCGTAGCTCAGTTGGGAGAGCGCTTGCATGGCATGCAAGAGGTCGTCGGTTCGATCCCGATCGGCTCCACTTTCGCGACACGTCGCACCGAATCGCCAAGCCTCGCATCATGCGGGGCTTGTGTGTTTTTGAAGCAGTGAATTCCTCCGAGTACGCGCTACACTGCATTCAGTTTGCACTGCAGGTAGCACGCTGCTTTTCAGACGCGAGCAGGAGGGATCGCCGTGAGTTTCCGATCTTTGGACTCAAGGATCAGCGCCTTCATGCGCCGGTACGGGCATGGGGCGCTGCGGTATTCGCTTGCGGTCATCTTTATCTGGTTCGGGATCCTCAAGCCCCTCGGCGTCTCACCAGCGGCACCTCTGGTGCTGCTGACGGTGGACTGGATGCCGGTGTTTGCTCCGGAGACCTGGCTCGGGATCATCGGGTGGTGGGAGGTCGCGATCGGGGTGCTGTTCCTGTTCCGCCCGACGCTCCGCTTCGCGATCGGGCTGCTCGCGCTGCAGATGGTCGGGACGTTCATGCCGTTGGTGGTCCTGCCCTCGGTGACGTTCCAGGAAGGGCGCATCCCGTATGGACTGACCATGGAGGGGCAGTACATCGTCAAGAACCTGCTGATCATCTCCGCGGCGATGGTGATTGGCGGGACGGTCCGGCGCAGCGCTATTTCTTCGGGAGTGTCCGACTGAACCGAACCGCACGGTCGATCCAATCCTTGAGTTGCTCCGGGTCTTTGCATCCCTTGGGCGACACATACACCATGGTCGTCATGACTTTCCCGGTGAGATCCATCGGGCGGGTGTGCGGCTCTTCCAGTGCGTTGAGCACCCCAGGCTTGCCGAGCCTGAGCACGAGATCGTCTTCGCGGATGCCGCAGCACATGTTGCCGTTGATCAGGAAGCAGACGCCGCCGAACATTCTTTGTTCGGTGACGCCCTTTCGGTGCTTGAGACACGCGCGGACTCGTTCGGTGAGTTCAGGGTTGTATGCCATGAGTCATTCCGGTGAAGCGAGAAGGCACGAAACTGTATTGAATGAATAATGCACGGGCCTACGCGAAAAGCGGATCCCGCCCTGCTGCGGCGCGGGCGCTGGCGACCTGCCCGGTGTGAAAGACCATGTGCCAACTGATCGTGTTCAGGCAGTCGCCGACGGACTGAAACTTTGGCCGGTCCTCGCTCACCTCGCAGCACTGCTTGTCCAGATCATCATCCGTGAGCGACTCAATATGCTCGATCGTTGATTGGCGGATGCTGCCCATTGCCTCGATCAACTCCTCGTAGGTCGGCGCTCCGTTGCCCTGCTCCGCTGCCTCCGTGCGGAAATCAAAGTAGGGCAACCACGACTCAAACCGGTTCGGCTTGCCGAGCAAACTCTGATCGAGGAGGAACGACTCGCTCACGACGATGTGCCCGAGCAGCCAGTAAGCGTGCTGCCCGGCGCCCGGCCTGGTCCTGGCGAACGGCTGGTCCGACATGTCCTTGAAGAGCGCTTCGCTGAAGTTCTTCGAGTTTTCCAGAGCGAGTTTGATGGAATCGGTTGCTTTCATTGGTTGGTGTCCTTGGTTGAGCATGTGAATGAATGAAACGTGACTTGAAATGTGTGCGCACGGATACCAACTGAGAGGGTGGGGTCTCGTAGCCGTGCAGACTGAAGATGCGGGTTGAGTTGGTTAGCCGCCCTGCGCCAGGTCGCGGGTGCGATCGAGCATGGACTGCCAGCCTGCGCCGGTCTGCTCCAAGTGTTCCGGCTCAAGCATCCCGATTGCGCGGTGGCTCACGGTGAGTTGCGTCTGCCCATCCTCGTCACGCAGCCTGAACTGCAGGTGCGAAACCGAAGGGTGCGAGATAAACAGCGGGCCGACGATCTCGAGCAGCACCGGGCGTTTGATGACCTGCACGTGCCCCCAGAAATGACCGTTGCCGTCACCGAGATCGCGGAACAGCCGACCCCCTGGCCACGGTTCGAGTGTCAGCGGCAGCGGCGAACCGTCCGGCGTCTGTCCGTGCGGACCGAGTTGCTCGAGCAGCGCGGCGAAGGACACTTCGAGCGGCGCGTTGATGCTGACTTCTTTGTTGACGAGCAGCGCGAGCGAGTCGGCGGGTTGGTTGATTGCGACCATCATTGATTCCTTGTTCGTGGTTGCTGTGTTCTATTGTTGCTTCGCTCACTCGCGCTCGTTTTCGAGTCGCCTCGCCTCGAGCTCGGCGCGGCCTTTGATCTGATCCAACTGGTGATTCCAGAACTGCTCGAATCTCTTTGTCCATTCATGCACGGCCTGGAGTTCCTTCCCATTCACCCGGTAGAGTTTCTGCCGGCCGTCCTGCCGGTATTGAACGAGACCCACATCGCGCAGCACCCGCAGGTGCTTCGAAACCACAGGCTGGCTCATCCCGAGGCTCTCAACGACATCATTGACCGCTCGCTCCTCCTCGCGGAGATACTCGAGGATCACCCTCCTGCGCGGTTCTGCAATGGCGCTGAAGACATCAGATGTTGTTGGGGTGCGAGCCACGAACAATAATATGCCCATATCGGAATATGTCAAGCCCTGCACCCCGTTTTTAAGCACTATCAATGGCCCGACAGGATTCTGAATCGATCAAGCGGATCGATCAATCCTACGTAGTACACTCAGCAATAATGGGTTACCGGGGATCGATCCATCCCTGGATCAACACTGTTAGCGCAACGAATGGAGCCTCCGATGACCGATCCCCATCGAGCATGGGCGCCCCCAAAGGGCCGAATCTTTGATCACCTGCCTGACGCGATCGGCGGAACCCCGCTGGTCAGGCTGCATCGTCTCGTCCCCGACAACGGCGCCGAGATCCTGCTCAAGCTCGAATCGGAAAACCCGATGAAGAGCGTCAAGGATCGGCTGGCTCGTGCGCTCATCGAAGCCGGCGAGCGCGACGGCGAGATCACTCCCGACACGCACATCATCGAACCCACCAGCGGGAACACCGGGATCGCGCTCGCCTTCATCTGCGCCGCGAAGAATTACAGGCTCACGCTCACCATGCCCGAATCCATGAGCATCGAACGGCGGGCGATGCTGCGCCAGCTCGGCGCCGACCTGGTGCTCACCCCAGCGGAACTCGGTATGACCGGCGCGATCGAACGCGCCGACGAGATCGCCAGGAGCATGATCGATGAGTCGCCGGTCTTCGTACCTCGACAGTTCAGCAACCCTGCCAACCCTGAGATCCACGAACGCACGACAGGTCCTGAGATCTGGGTGGACACCGGCGGGAACGTGGACGTCCTCGTCGCGGGTGTAGGCACCGGTGGCACGATCACCGGAGCTGGTCGGTATCTCAAGAGCGTCAAGCCGGACATCGAGATCATCGCGGTTGAGCCCGAAGAATCTCCGGTGTTGTCCGGTGGTGAGCCGGGACCGCACAAAATCCAGGGCATCGGCGGAGGATTCGTCCCCGAGAATCTCGATGTGGGTCTGCTCACCGGAGTCGAGTGTGTTTCGAGCGATGACGCGTTCTCCACCGCGCGGGAATTGGCGCACAAGGAGGGCATCCTCGGCGGGATCAGCACCGGTGCGAACCTCTATGCCGCCCTTCGAATCGCCGACCGCCCCGAGTTTGCCGGCAAGCGGATCGTCACGTTCGCCTGCTCGTACGGCGAGCGGTACCTCTCGACACCGCTCTTCGACGAATACCAGCCCCCCACGATGGCGGAGAATATCTGATCGCGCTGTGTGAATTGGTATAGAATCCGGTGTTCCCGGTCGAGCACTGATCCATGAGGCGCCGTGATGAAGATTCCATCGATCATTTTCTTGTCCTTTGCGATGCTGATGACCGGCTGCTCGAGCGGCGGCCAGATCGGCGACCAGTTGGGTGTCGGCGCGATCGCGGCTCGGAATATGGGCCGCGACAGGATGCTGATTCAGGTCGCACCGGACGCCGGCGCCGGGATCGGATCCCTGATCGCGGATGAGCAGGATCAGGCGCACGCGATCGACCTGTCGAGCCGAACGGTTCAGAGCAACTATTCCCACGGCGAGTTGGGACCGCTGACCAACACCAGGTGGAAGGCGCGCTCGATGGCGCCTTCAAGAGCGGGCGGGGACTACCTGATGATGACCGTCATGTTCCGTCCCAGCGGGCACGTCGTCACGCGAACGACCCTCCCCGACAGCACGACCCGGCTCGTCACCGAGCGGTACCGCGTCGTCGGCGACACCCTGATCATCAACAAAGATGATTACCTCATCAACGCGCAGTACCGGATCATTGGTGAGGAACTGACCATCAGCGCCAGCGCGTACACCGGCGTCTTCGATCGGATGCGATCGCGCGACGGGCTGTAACCCGCGCCACGGTTATTCAGGCCCGGCGAAACCGAGCGAATCTTCCAGCCACTCGTCCTGCCTCGTGACACCCATGCGTTGCGCTCGCGCGTGATGCATCGCGCGGCGCTGCGCAAAGCGCGTGAGCAGCCGGCCCGCCGGTGCGAAACTTGCAAGAGCGCCGCCCATACGCCGGAATGCGCCGGGCGCCTGCCTCTTGAACAGATCATCTTCGAGGCTCTGGAACCGGAGCGATTCACCTGGGTCGCCCTGCCTGCCAGCGCGGCCCATCAGCTGCCGATCCAATCGCGCCGACTGGTGGGGTTCGGCGACGATCACGCACAGCCCGCCGAGATCGTCGACGCCTTCACCCAAGGCGATGTCCGTGCCGCGCCCCGCCATGTTCGTTGCAACGGTGACCGCATCGCGCTGACCGGCTCGCGCGATGATCTCCGCCTCGAGTTCACCGCGGACCGCGTTGAGAATCTGGTGCTCGATGCCCGACGCCTTGAGTAGATTCCCGACGCGCTCGCTCGCTTCAACGGTGCGAGTCCCGATGAGGACGGGCTGACCGGTTTGGCGCCGAACCGATGTTGCTTCGATGATCGACTCGAACCGCTCATCGGTCGTCGCGGACATGCTCGGCGGTCGGTCCACCCGCAGGCACGGCTTGTGGCTTGGGATCGTGACGACCGGCAACCCGTACACCGACCACAGCTCGTTCTTCACTTCGCGTGCGGTGCCGGTCATGCCCGAGAGACGGCGATAGCCGCGGAAGTAGCGCTGGAAGCTGATCCGCGCCAGGGTGTCTTTCACCGGCGTCGGCTCGAGCCCCTCGCTTGCCTCGATCGCTTGGTGCAAGCCCTGTCGCCACGTCCGGTCGGGCATCAGCCTTCCGGTTGATTCATCGACGATAACGACCTTGCCGTCATCGATTACATACTGCTCACCCTCACGGAAGAACTCACGCACGCGCAGCGCCTGATCGATCAGCTCGCGCTGGCGCCTCGATCCGGCGCCGACGCCCGGCAGTTTCTCCGCTGCTCGGTCGATGCGCACGAGGCCCCGGGGTGTGAACCGGAGATCGTTAAACCGCCGATCCACGATGTAGTCTTCGCGCTCGCTGAGCGACTTTGCGATCTGCGCCGCCTGCCCCAACGCGATCTCCTGATCTTCGTTGTGCGCCGGCGCGGAGAGGATCAACGGCGTGACCGCCTCATCGATCAGCACGGCGTCGGCCTCGTCAACGATCGCGCACGCCTGCCCCCTTGTGATCAGCTGGCTCCCGATCGGCTGGTCCGTATGCCCCAGCGCGCGCTCGATCAGGGCGTCTGCCAGCGTGCGCCATGGTCTGGCGATGATACGATCGCGCAGCGCATCTGCGGCGGCTTCCTTGCTGGTGCAGAACGTGATGTCGCACGCGTACGCCGCCCGGCGATCCTCCGATCCGGATTCTCCCTGGATCGAAGCGGTGCGCAGGCCGAGGAGGCGATGCATCGGCGCGAGCGACTCCGCGTCGCGCCGCGCCAGGTAGTCGTTGGTCGTGATGACGTGGCACCCCTCGCCGCGCCAACCCGCGAGGGTGGAAGCGAGGGCGCCGACGAGCGTCTTGCCCTCACCGGTGGCCATCTCGACACAGGCGCCGGCATCGAGCGCGATCGCCGCGGCGATCTGCTCGGCGTGCGGTGTCAGCCCGAGCGTGCGCTGCGCCGCGACCGACGCGAGCGCGATGCCTCGCCGGATGTCTTCCGCGCTCTCGCGGTGGAGCCTGAAGTTGGCGCGAAGATCATCCGCAGCGGTGCGCAGCGTTTCGGAGTCCATCCCGGCGAACTCATCGATTCGCAGCTTGACAATCGCCGCTTCGCGGAGGTAACCGCCCTGTCGCGACCGCGCCCTCTTGATCACGCCACTCGCGCCCAGCCAGAGCGCGTCGAGCCCCTTGGGCAACGGCTCGGCGACGGCTCTCCTCGCGACCGATCGCCAGGCGCCGGGGTCGTTCAGGCTGTGCGTCGGGATTGCGGTCACACCGAGAACCTGTTTTGGATGAGCCGACGGAACGCCAGGTACGCCTGCCGAGCGATCGGGGCTTTGTCGAGTTCAACACGGACCACGACGCGTTGTCCCGGGAAGAGCCCGGCACCGTCGTCGACCGGCGCGATCACCTCGAACGAAACCTCAGGAGTTTCCTTCGATTCGCCGCCGAGCCCGGCCTGCGCAATCGTGCACCCCGAAGCCGCGTACGTCTCGCCGGGTCTTCTGACGACCCGGATGCGCAGCCGACGGGAAGCTTCGCTGTTGAGATTATCGCCCATCGCGGTGAGCGCACCGACGCCGGATTGATCCGCGATCGCGCGGATCTGAAGATCGTCGAGCGATGCGATCTCACCGAGCGGTTGCCCTCGTTCGATCAGGGCGCCGACATGGTCCTTGAGCGTTGGCGCCACCCAGACACCGTCGATGCTCGCGGTGATGCGCAGGGAACCGTGATCGTGCTCAAGCCTCACAGCACGGGTCTCGATCGCGCCGATCCGCTGGCGGTAGGGCTCGACCTCGGAGGGATCGGTCGTGAGCGCCACGTCGAGCCGGCGGTTGTATTGATCGTTCAGGGCGGCGGCCTTGGCGAGTTCCGTATCCAGTTCGGCGCTGACGAGCGTGACGACCGGCGAACCCGATCGGATCGATGCGCCGGATGGCGCCGCGGTCTGCAGGAACCCGTCCACTCCGGCGCGGACGACCTGCCGATGAACCGGCTCAACCACCCCGTCGAGGCGGACGTGCGCAGGAACAGGGAGTGCTCCGACAATGACGAGAACCACCGCGATGAATGCGATTGAAGCGAGTTGCGCTCTGGGACGAACCCGTGCGAGTTCGGGGTTCACCGCGAGGTACCGGACGAACCGGCCACCTGGT
>JAJDDA010000186.1 GCA_029260535.1 Phycisphaerales bacterium
CTGGAACGAAATCGTCTGCGTCGCCAGGGTGTTGTTCGCGACGGTCAAACCGCCAGAGATCGACACCGGGCTGCCAACTCCTCGGCTCGCCGTGGTGTCCGCAAGCCAGCTCCACCCCATGTCGATGGTGCCACCAGCGACATCGACTACCAGGGCATCCGATTCAAAGTCTCGGAAATAGGTATAGCCGTTCTCGCCCATCACGCCGGCTGGCATGATCTGCTCCATCACGCCGCCGAGGTTGGCGTCGATCGTCAGCGCCGGGGCGCCGGCGAGCGATGCGCCCGCCATGGTGGACATTGCAATAACACTCAACAGAACGTTGTACTTCCGATTCATTGCTGCTCTCCTTGCAGGTGGCCGTGCACTGCCGCCTGTCGATTCCCGAGGTTGAATTCGTTGTGCTGTGATTCGGCGCCCGCGCCGACCCTTGATTTGCCGAACGTCACAACAGCGCCGGCCATCGCGATCAGCACGATGCTCCCGAGCGTCAGGCCTCCCGAGGCCTCCATGACCTGCTGGACCGAGCCGATTGTTTCAGCATCCACCGTCGCCAGGCTCGCGGACGGCGTGCACAACAACAGCGTGCACGCACCCGCGATCAACAGCGTCCCGATTGTTTGTTTGTTTCCACGCATCATCCCAGCCCCCTCCTCCGGGGCGGGACGTGTTTCTTCCGTGGTCTATCTCTGACGCAACCCTGCAGGACGGCGCCTGAAGGGGTTCCCCTGCGTTGTTCTCCAGCCAGAGATTACCCAAGGTCCGAATATCGTCAATAAAAAAAACCGAAATCGGACCCTCAATCCGCCCAAAAGCCCTTTCAGAGCACGGAATCAGCCCTCGGCGCGTAAAAAAAGGCCACGATCAGTCGATCGTGGCCTTCGGAATACAAGAGAGTGTGTCGCTTGGTTTGTTTACCGGCGACGACGGATGCCGAAGACACCAGCCAGAGCGAACACGGCGCCAGCACCGGGTGCGGGGACTTGATTGACCGCGAAGACGCTGGTCCAGGAAGCCGAATCGCCATCGGTCAGATCAAACTGGATCGTGATACCGATGCTGCTGGTGACACCGGGGCCGGGAGCGGAGGGGATCGGCGTGCCGAAGTCCTCGAAGCCGGTCGACTCGCTGCCGAAGCCGACAACACTGATCGAAGAATCAAAGTTGTGCAGATCAGCAACGCCACCGACGAACAGGCCGTCGATCATCGCGCGGTACATCGAGTCGGCGCCATTGACGTTCGACATCGAGCCACCAGCGCCGGTCGCGGTCAGTGTGCCGGAGGCAGAGCCACCCATCAGCGATGAGGGCAGGATGCCGGGAGCGACAGGGATCATCGTGGTCATGATGATCGTCTGCGTAGCGCCGGTGTTGTTGGTCATCACCAGGTTGTTCGTGACGAACGCGAGCTGTGCGGCACGGGCGGTTGTTTCACCGCTGTCGTGACGGGACGCGTTGATATCGAAATCAAGCGTCCAACTACCAGCGCCCGCGTTTTCGGTGCGCGAGCCGCCGTAGTTCCAGGAGCCGTCTTCTGCTTCCTGATTCGGGCTGCCATTCAGAGCCCACGCGAAAGTTTCGCCACCAGCGACGACAGTCAGCGTGGGGTCGTTCGTAATAACGCCAGCGCTTGCTGACGCAACAAACGCGCCAACAGCCGTCATGGCTCCAAAGATCGATAATGTGCGACGCATTTCTCTTCTCCTCCTTGTGGCCTCGCCAGTTCCCTTCCTCGGACAGGCGTGCCGGTAATATGTCCAGACTAGAGCAGCGTGTCAGGCTTTGCCACTATAAAAAGATGTTATTCGGGCACTTTTTCACGGATCGCAATATCTCGTTTTAAAATGCGTGAACACGACATTTGACCCAAACATTTTCCGAACTATTCTGAATGACGCAAAGAGATTACCTCAAACAACTTAGACACACCGCCATGTGTGCGGCACTACTCATTCTCGCAGGATGCCAGGGAAACTCCCGAGTGCCCGATGCGGAGAAAAAATTTGTTGTTGACGTGTCCCGGATCCGGGCACAGCCCACTGAACGCAGGATCGATGCCCTATCGGGGAGCCCGATGCTGGTCCCGATTCGGCTTTCACCAGTGACGGCGCCTGGTGGCGGTACGAAGATTGATGTCAGCATTGACGGCGTCGAGCCAATCGAAGCGGACCTCTTCTGGATCAGCGCATCGCGTAGCAAATCGACAACGCAATACGATCCGCTCGCGGGATGGGTCGCGCAACCCAAGTCCTGGTCTGCCAAGTCACCGGAGCAGATGGTCACCGGCGCCGCGCCCTCCGGCGAGGGGTTCTGGGCGCTGCTGATCGAGCCGCCGCGCGAGGCGCAGGGTCGGTCGCTCTTCATCGATGGGGTCGCCGCTCCGGTGCGGTGGCTGTCGATGCCCGAAACCAACAACCCGACCCATCCATCGAGGGCGGATCTTTTTCAGGAGCGTTCGGCAACCCTGCGGCGGACCTTGTTGAACGCGAGCAGGGATCCGCTCAACCGCTGGCGCACCGAGTTACTCGACGATCGGCTCCGCGCGCCTCGTCAGACGGTCATTGATGCGCACGCGACGCTCTTCGATCACGAGGCAATCGAATTGATGGCGCAGCAGGCGGCGTGGCGATGGCGCCTCGCGCTCGATCATCTCTCCTCCATCGATCCGTTCCTCGGTGCGGCGCTGCTTGATCGCCTCACCGCCATCGCACGATTCGATGAGCAGACCCAGGCGCCGGTCTGGCCGACCGACGAGGCCGCGCTGAACTCCCTGCGAACCGCGCTGCTCGATCCGGACCTCCCGGATACAAGCAAGGTCGCCCTGACGCGCGACACACTCGATTCGTCGCGCTCTTCAACCGCGTGGATCATCGACGACGCCGGCTGGGTCGAGCCCACAACAGGGCGGACGGTCGTCCTGCTCGGGGTCGCCGATCGATTGGATCAAGCGGGCCTCGTGCGCGGATCCATCGGCGATCGGAAGGGCCCCTCGGTCTCGCTCCCCTCGCTTGGTGTCGCCAGAGCGACCGTCCAGGCGACAACGCTCAATCCCGGCGAGCTCCCATCGCCTTCCGAGGTGACCCTGAACGTGATCGGCAGGGAATCAACAGCACTCCCGGCGCTGCCTGTCGGGTTGCCGGTCCAGCCTCCAGGGTTCAGCCTTGGGCCGGGTTGGGCCCCCTGGACGCTGACCAGTTGGAGTAATGGCTCGGCGTTCGCGGCGGCGCAGCAGCTCTCGTTTTACGCGTTGTTGCACAGGAGGGCGCCAACCGAATCCACGGGTTCTCAATGGCAACTCCATGTTGAATGCCCGACGCCATCGGGAGCCGAACCGGGGTTTCTCCGCGTGTATCTCGGTCCCAGCAACGCGCCGATCGCGAGGCTCCGGATCGACCCTGCGGGTTTACAAACCGAAGAAATCAAAGCGGCGATGGAACGGGACCCCGTCTCGATCACAAGCACCGATGACATGTGGATCGCGACGATCGACATCCCGCAGAGCGCGATCGAGCCTGGAGGGATTCTCCGGATCGCGGTCGAGCGTTACGACTCCAACGGCGCCCGAGCAACGTGGCCGCGCCCCGTGCTGCCCTGGCAGCAATCCCCGGGCAGAGCGGCGCTGAATCTGCTCGCCTGGAACGGGTTAACACCAACGGTTGATTGATCACGACGACCGCGAGTGCGCTACTCGTCCGAGCGGGCTTCGGCGCGCGCATCTTCGATGTCGGATTCTTCCGTCAGATCGACGATCGTGATATCGCCGTCTTCGGTTTCGACGATCAAGCCGAGCTCTTCGAGGGCGTTGAGCGCCGCGGTTTGCTCCGCCTGCTTCTTGGATTGACCCCAGCTCGATGGGTGTCTCGTCGCGCCGATCTGCACGCACACCTCGAAGCATTTGGCGTGGTCCGGCCCCTTCTCGTCGAGCAGAACGTATGTCGGCGTCGCTTCGTACCGGTCCTGCGCGTACTGCTGAAGCACGGACTTGAAGTTCTGCTGGTGCCCGCTCTCGTCCGCTTTGGTGACGATCGACTCCATGTGCGGCATCAGGAAATCCCGCACCGCCTCGAGCCCTGCGCTCGGACCTCCGGCGTCGATGTAGATCGCGCCGATCACCGATTCGAGCACCGCCGCAGAGAGCGACGAGGGCAAAGGCTGGGCGCCGAGCATCCCCTTGCCCAGGATGAGGTGCTTGTCGAGACCGATCTTGCGTGCGATCTTGGCGCAGATCTTCCTGGAGACCGCGACGGATTTGATCTTCGTCATGTCCCCTTCGAGCATCTCGGGGAAGGTCTGGTACAGGTGCTCGCAGACGAGCATCCCGAGGACCGCGTCACCCAGGAATTCCAGCCGCTCGTTCGACTCGGCCCTGGTGTCCGCGATCGAAGCGTGCCGCATCGCGCGTTCGAGCAACTCGTGGTCGTTGAACTGCCGACCGAGGATCTGTTCCAGTGATTCGATGATTGCCTGATTCATTCGTTCGCACAAACCCCGCGCATTTCCAGCGGCGTAGCGCCCGGAAACCGGGACACGCCAACCGATTGCGCATTGTTCTGACCCCGTAATGACCACGGGATCCATCTCCGAGCATGACACCCGGTCGCGAACGCTCCTCACTCGATGGGCGCCGAAACAGCCTGTAAAGCCGTTCCCGCCATCGGCCGGGGAGCACGCGCCACCGCCAATCCAACTTCCAACGCCGATCCGCGGCGTCCGGGCAATGGAGTTCCCTTGCCCAGCGCCAGAACTATCGGTCTATTCAGCCTACCGCTTCATTTCCAAATCGCCTATTCCATTGTGCGGTCTTTTGTGGAATAATGTTTGTTTCCCGGGGTTTTCCAGTTTCAGCAAGACACCCCTCTCTTTCCCAAAGGACCCCAATGATCCACCCCAGCAAAAACGCACGCAGGGCTCTCGTCCTCGCGGCGGCATCGGCATTCACCATCCAGGCCAACGCCGGGGGCACGCACATCGTTGACGGCGAACTCACCGACTGGCTCTCCATCGCCCCGGTCGCGCTCGATCCGTCAGGTGACTCATCGGACAACTTCGATCTCACCGCGCTCTACCTCGACAACGAGGGTGCGAAACTCTTCCTCCAGTTCGACACCTCCGTCGAGCGGAACCTCCAGTCCGGCGTCTTCAGCGACGGCAACCTCATCATCGAGATCACGCTGCCTTCAACCCAGGTGCTCACACTCGACCTGCGGGGCAGGACCGCCTGGCTGGGTGCGCCATCCAACACGCTGAACTGGGTCGATCTCGATTTTTACACCGCCCCGACCTACGCGGCGCCCCTCTTCGAGGCGCAGGTCGATCTCAGCCAGTTCGGTGTCGGCCAAGGCGACTCGATTTCGATCGAGTTTTCAGGTTCTGACTCGTTCGACTCCGGCCCGGTCAATTACGTCATGGCCGGCGCTCCTGTGACCGATGCGCGGAGAAGCCCTGACCGGCTGCCCTCGACCTCGTTCCGCATCGCGAGCATCAACACCGAATTCGGCGGGCTGATCGGCGGCGCCAGCCAGGGCGCTCTCAAACGCATGATCGACGGCATCGACGCGAACGTGTACTGCTTCCAGGAAGAGTGGGACAACAACGCCGCTTCCATCGAAGCGCTGATCGAGAGCGTCGATCCCCTCGAAGACGGCGCCGATTGGTCTGTCCATATGAACAGCGGCGAGGTCATCGTTGCGCGGGGCACGATCACACCGCTGACCGAGTTCAGCTCGCGCTACGCCGCCGCCATCGTCGAGCCGATCGCGGGCGAGCCGGTGATCATCCTGTCGGTGCACCTCAAGTGC
>JAJDDA010000187.1 GCA_029260535.1 Phycisphaerales bacterium
ACGATGATCGCCGCCAGCGCCGATGCCGACTGTGCCGAAACGATCCAGCGCGTGTTCTCGACACCATGGCTCCGGATCTACACGAGCGAGGACATCGTCGGTGTCGAGCTCGCCGGCGCCGCGAAGAACGTCATCGCGATCGCCGCCGGTGTGGTTGACGGGATGAACCTCGGCTCCAACGCCAAGAGCGCGCTGCTGGCGCGAGGCCTCGCGGAGATCACGAGGCTGGGCGTCGCGATGGGCGCCAATCAGGAAACATTCTTCGGCGTCGCCGGTGTCGGCGACCTCGCAACGACCTGCTTCAGCCCCTTCGGTCGCAACCGCTCGTGCGGCGAGGCGTTAGGACAGGGCGAACAGCTCGACGAGTACCTCGCGCGCACGAAGAGCGTTGTCGAGGGCGTCGCGACCGCGAAAGCGATCGTCGAGGTCGCGAACAAGCACAACGTGGATATGCCGATCTCGAAGACAGTCCACGCGGTGCTCTACGAGGGCTTGTCCGCGAAGGACGGCATCGGGTTGCTGATGTCGAGACCGCTGAAAGCGGAGCGGGTGGGATGAACCGGGTTGGGTGAACATAGTGAGGAACGCAGCGTGAAATCTTTGAACATGAATCAGGTCGGATCTGTTGTGGCGGCATGTGCGATGCTCTCGTACGCCACCCTCGCCCACGCCTGGGGCGGGATTGGCCACGTCGCCGTCACCGAGCTCGCACTCGATGCCGCGTCTTCCGAGATGCCCGAATGGATCAACAACGCGCTCTTCCACGAGCGCGTCGCGTTCATGTGCAACGAGCCGGACCGCCGTCGAGGGGTGGGGCTGACCTGCCTCGACCACGAGAACAACCCCGAGCACTACATCGACATCGAGCAGCTCGAGCGCGACTTCGACATCAGCTACGACGAGCTGCCCACGCTGCGCTACTCGTTCGTCCTCGCGATGGCCGAGGCGATGCACCGCGACCCCGAGCGCTTCGAGCAGGACGCCCCGGACGACGCCGGAATCTCGTGGATGCCGGGGTTTCTTCCTTATGCGATGCACGAGGATTACGTGAAGCTCGTCGCCGCGATGCGCAGCTGCCGATTGCTCGAACAGTTCGCGCCCGACGACCCGCTCCGCGCCAACGAGCTGGAGCAGGCGAAGGCGGAGGTCGCGTATCACATGGGCATCCTCAGCCACTGGGTCGCCGACGCCGCCCAGCCGTTGCACACGACCATCCACCACCACGGCTGGATCGGCAAAAACCCCGAGGGTTACACCACCGAATACGGTATCCATGCGTTCATCGACAGCGGCGTTCTCAAGGTCCACGACATGAGCGCAGCAACGCTCCTCGGAACGCTCGAGATCGAGCCGGTCGATGTCGCGAACACCGCGAACCCCTGGGACGAGATCCTCGCCCACATCAGCCGCTCGTTTGAGCTGGTCGAGCCGCTCTACGCGATGGACCGCGACGACAAGCTCACGACCGATGTCGGCAAGGCGTTCATCCTCGAGCGCCTGAGCGACGGCGCGGGGACCCTCGCCGGTCTCTACATCGCCGCGTGGGAGCAGAGCGAAGTCAGCGACGACGACATCGCGACGTACCTGCTGTATGAGTCGCCTTCACCGCACACGCCGTGAACTTAGGCGTGTGAGATCAACTACGCTCTGCCCATGCGTTTCACCTTCCTCGGCACCGGCACCAGCGCGGGCATCCCCGCAATCGCGTGCGATTGCGACACCTGCACGTCCGACGACCCGCGCGACAAGCGCCTCCGCACGGGCGCCGCGGTGCGGTGGACGGACGCGAACGGCCAGGACCGGACCGTCCTGATCGACGCGACCCCCGACTTGCGCCAGCAGGCGCTCACGCACGACCTCACCCGCTGCGACGCGGTGCTCTTCACGCACAACCACGTCGATCATGTCTTCGGGCTCGACGAGGTCCGCCGGTTCAACATGGTGATGCAGGCGCCGATCAACGTCTACGCGGAAGACCACACGATGGACTCGCTCAAACGCGTCTTCCAGCACGTCTTCGAATCGCACAACAACGTCAACCAATCCTTCGTCGCGACGCTGATCCCCCGCGCGATCGAGCCCGAAATCCCCCTCGACCTGCACGGCCTCCGCTTCACGCCGATCCGCCTGCTGCACGGCCGCCTCCCGATCCTCGGCTTCCGAATCGAACCGTCACCGGGATCACGGATCAAATCGGACTTCCTCCCGATGGCGTACTGCACCGACACGAGCAAAATCCCGCCCGAGACCTACCCGAGCCTGACGGATTTGCGCACGCTCGTGCTCGATTGCCTGCGGCACCGCCACCACCCGACGCACCTGACCGTCGATCAGGCGATCGCGACCGCGGGCGACATCGCCGCGGACAAGACGTGGTTCGTGCACATGGCGCACGAGGTCCGGCACGCGGAGGTGGACGCGATGATGCCGAGCGAGGCGATGAGGCTGGCGTGGGATGGGTTGACGCTGGGGGGTTAGCGCCTGCGGCGCAGCGCGGCGATTCCGCTGAGCCCAAACAGCATCACAGCGCTCGGCGATGGGACGCGGGCGATGAAGGCTTCGAAATCCCCGTTGGGGTTGATGCCTGCGCCGATGATCGTGGATCCGTCGGCGGAGATGCCGCCGGCGTATTGCAAGGTCCAGCCACTGGTGTCGAGGTTGTAATCCTGTGTGAGGACATCCGCGAGGCGGCGCATGCCATCCTGTTCTGTCCATAGAAACATATCGTCGCCAATCGCGCTCGTGCCTGTTCCGACGATGACTGAACCATCCGCACTGATCGCGCCGCCTGTACTTTCGAAATCGCCGCCGGGCAGATCGCCAAGCCCCACCATGCCATCAGTTTCCGTCCAGCGAAAAACTTCCCTGCCGTTCTCACCGATCGAACTGCCGACGATGATTGATCCATCCTCGTTGGTAGTGCCGGCGCCGCTATTGAATTGCCCGCCAGGAAGATCACCAAGGAGTTGATAGCCGGTGGACTTAGTCCAGCGGAATGCCTCAAACCCGTTGATCGAATAACCACCGCCAACAATCACGGATCCATCGTCGCTGATAGCCGAAGCGTAAGAGCTATCGAAATTATCTCGCAGAGTGCCAAGTGTCTGGATGCCTCCTGCTTCAGTCCAGTAAAACGGCTCGCTCTTGTTGAGTGTTTCCGTCCGTCCGATGATGACTGATCCATCGAAACTTGCGTCTCCTGCGGATCTTGTAAAAACACCATCGGGGAATTCACCTAACACAGCAGCGGAACTTCCGTCTACCCAAAAGACGGCCTCGTCGCCTTGGTATCCGAACTCATTGCCGATTGTGCTGTCTCCGACAATTGTGGATCCATCACCGCTGATACCGAAGGCTCTGCTCGGAACACCGATTTCGGGCAGCCCACCTAACCCGACCATTCCGGTTGATTCGGTCCAACGGAACGCTTCATCGATGAAGAGTTCGCCACCCGGCTGGCTTATTCCAACGACAACCGACCCGTCGGCGCTGATGCCAGTCGGAAAACTCCAGTGGTTGCCACCCGGCAGATCGCCCAACCCCATAAACATCGGGCCGGCATCCGAATTCGCAGCGAATACCATTCCGACCGAAGCGCAGGCAGCGCACGTCTTGATGCGGCTATGACTCATTGATTCGTTGTCCTGTTGAGGGTTGGTCACTCCGGGATCACCACTCCCGTTATCGGCGTTCTCACGGCGGCCTTTGAGCCGCGAGCCCGACTGCACAAAATTATCGGGATTCCGCTCGCCTGATCGGCATTCGTTCGGTATGGTCGTACACCGATGCCCTTAGACGCACCATCCATCACCGAAGACCAGGCCGACCTGCTCCGGGTCACGCTTTTGCCAGGGTTGGGCCCGATCCTGACCCGCCGCGCCCTCGACACGCTCGGCTCACCGCGAGCCGTCCTCGAAGCGAGTCGGCGTGAACTGACCGCGATCCGTGGGGTCGGCGGCCAGACCGCCTCGGCGATCATCGACGCGAGGCCGACCATCGAGGATCGGCTGAATCAGGAACTCGACGAAGCCGACGCGATGGGCGCGCGGCTCGTCACGCTTATCGACGACGATTACCCGGAACTGCTCCGCCAGATCCAGGACCCGCCGCCGGTGCTCTTTGTCCGCGGCGACATCAACGCGATCAGCAACGCCTACACCATCGGCGTCGTCGGCTCGCGTTCGGCAACGCACTACGGCATCGAGCAAACCGAGCGGTTCGCCGCGGCCCTCGCGCACGCCGGGTTGTGCATCGTTTCCGGCGGAGCGCGGGGCGTCGACACCGCCGCGCACCGGGCGACGCTGCGCGCACAAGGCAGGACGGTCGCCGTGCTGGGGTGCGGGCTCGCGCAGTGCTACCCGCCGGAAAACCAGAACCTCTTCGACGCGATCGCCAGCAGCGGCGGCGCGGTGATCTCCGAGTTGCCAATGAACGCCGGCCCGCACGCGGAGAACTTCCCCGCGCGCAACCGAATCATCTCGGGGCTCAGCCTCGGGACGCTGGTGATCGAAGCGCCCAAACGCAGCGGCGCCCTTATCACCGCGAGGCTCGCCGCCGAGGATCACGGGCGCGAGGTCTTCGCGCTGCCGGGCCGTGTCGATTCGCCGACCTCGCGCGGCTGCCTGGATCTGATCATCAAGGGCGGCGCCCACCTGGTCGCCGACCCGAATGACATCCTCGACATGCTCGAAGGCCCCGCGCGCCGGCATCATGTTGATCAAACGAAAATCGAATCAGCGCCAGAAGAACCAGCGGCGCCGCGGATCGATCTCGACGCGCTGAGCGAGCAGCAACGGCAGATCGTCGTGTGCCTCGATTCCCCCGGCTCGTTCGACGAGATCGTCCGCCGAACCGGGTTGGACGCGGGGGTGGTCCGGTCGGAAACGACGATCCTTGAACTCCAGCAGATCGTGGTTCGGCGGGGCGGACAATTTGAGGCATCGCTGTACTAATTCGCACGATTCCGTGTTGGCGGTTTGGTTTGTTCGGATAATTTTTGTCCGATCCACTTGCAATCCGGTATTTGATCGGGTATCGTAACCCGAACAGGCCACGACGGCCGATAGTCAAGAGCGAGCGGAGTCTCGGTCGATCGTTGGTATGGGTCATCGGTGGCCCAGCATGTCGTGGAGCGACATGAATCAGCCCCAACGGGTCGTGGTCGCAGCGGAGATTGCGATTCCAACCCGGTTTGCGGTGCGTCTGGCTTCCATGAAGCCCGACTCGCAGCGAGGGGGCCAATGATCGAGGACTGGGACCGGATTCGAGTCGTTCATCGGGCGTGGAGCGCCTGTTGAAGGGTTGGGGTCCGACGGTGCGAAGGAGTGGCGTTATGCCTCTCATCGATTCCTCCCCCGTTTTACGGCTGGGACCTGGCGGTGATTTTCGTTCTGAGTTCCGATCGCAGGCCGGCAGGCTTGTTCGGACATCCGCTGATGCAGGCTATGGCGCCGTCGAGGCGTCCTCCCCTGATGAAGCGGCAACGCATGAGCGTCGTCGCCGGCAGCAGCAGCGAGGATCGGACGGCATGCCCGGCCAATCGTGGGCCTCGGTTCGGACTCGCAAGG
>JAJDDA010000188.1 GCA_029260535.1 Phycisphaerales bacterium
TCGGCGCCCCCGGCGACGACGACGGCTTCGACAACTCGGGATCGGCAACCGTGGTCAGGTCCAACCTCTACCGGGTCTGGCGCCGAGAGATGAAACTGGTCGCCAGCGATCCGGCGCTCGATGACGCCTTCGGTAGCGCCGTCGCCATCGATGGCGAAACCGCGGTCGTCGGCGCCCCAGGGGCGGACGAGGTCGCCGACGGTGCAGGCGCGGTCTACGTCTTCCTCCGCGATCCCGACTCGTCCTGGGCCGAGACGATCAAGCTCACCGCGCCGGACGGCATGGCCGGCGATGCCTTTGGGATGGCCGTCGCGATCGATGATGACTTGCTCGTCGTCGGCGCCCCCTTCGCAGATTCCATCGCGGCCGCCCAGTCAGGCGCCGCCTATGTCTACCGCCGGGACCAGTTCGGCGCTTGGTCGTTCCTCGTCAAGCTGGAGCCTACTGACGGCCTGCTCGACGACGAGTTTGGCGCCTCGGTCTCGGTCGAGGGTTCAACGGTCGTGGTCGGATCACCGCTCTCGGATGAAGCGGGCGCCGACTCGGGTTCTGTGTACGTCTACGAGCCGGACCTGACCGAGAAATGGGTCGAGATCGCGGAACTCTCATCCGATGATCACGCGGCAGGGGATTGGCTCGGCGAGTCGGTCTGGATCAACGAGGGCGAGATCCTCGTCGGCGCACCAAACGCGATCGGGTTCTCCGTCGCTGGCGCAGGCTCGGCCTATATCTTTACCGCGGACGAGACCGGCGTTTGGTCGCAGACCTCGAAACTGACCTCGGATGACGGCGCGATCGGCGCCGAATTTGGCGCCGGGGTGTCACGAGACGGGGCGTTCGCTTCGGTCGGTGCACCCTCGACAGCGGATGGCGGCGCTGTGTACCTCTACGCGCAGGACCCGGTGACCAAGCTCTGGTCCCAGTCGGATCGGTACAATCCTGGGTCACTCGCTCTTGATGACACGTTGGGTCTGACGGTTGCGATGCACGATCGGATCGTTCTCGGCGGCGCGATTGGCGATGACTCGGAAGCCGCGGAGGCAGGCGCCGCGTGGGCGTTCCTGATCCCCGAGGTCAACGGCATCGGCCTCGAGTCCGAGCCCAACGACCTGATGGCCCAGTGTGACTTCATTGACGGTTCAGTCAGCAACTACATCACCGCCAAGCTCGGGATCGAGAAGCTGATCGAATGCGAGCCGGACACCTACCTGATCCTCTTCGACAAACAGCTCAACCACATCAACGAGAACGATGACAGCAACTGCGCCGGCAGCGGCACCGCGTCGGGTTTGCAGGACGTGATCCTCTTTGACACCCTGGCGCCCCCGGTCTTCGGTGATGGCGGGACCGGGATCGTTGACAACGACGACGGCTCGCGGAGTGTGCGAATCGGTGTCACCGGCAGACCCGATGGTCTCGACGGTGTCTTCAACGGATACTTCCAGAACGCTCCGCACGGGCAGACCGGGCACTTCCGGATGACCACGGTCTTCAAGGACGCGGATGGGAACCAGATCCCGAGCCCGATGCAACTCCCGGAAGGGACCTTCGTAGACAATCCTCAATTCTACGAGGAAGAGTTCGTGACCGGCGCTGAGGCGTTCAACATCAACTACCGGGTGTCAGACGAGGTGGAGCGCGTCGACATCTGCATCGACAACCAGATCCAGACGCGCGAGATCTGCGACGACGTGGACTGGTTCTGTCTCGAGGGGCTGACGCCCTTGATGGATTACAACATCATCCAGGTCGGCGGGCTCGACAAGAACTGCGTCCCGACCGATCTCTACATCGGCTGGTTCGATAAAGGCGGTAGCGTCATCGCGGCTGCGGACACCGGCGGGCCGATCACCGAGTACGCGAAGATCACCGTGATCGCGGACATCCTCGGCCGCGCCGTGATCGCGGTCACCGGAACCGGAGATGCCGATTTCAACGGGCTCGATGACCTGCTCGAAGCGGCGGGGCCAGGGGATGGCGGCGAACTGCCGGTCGATGCGCCGGTCTGCCCCGAGGCGCCCCCGGCGCACGGCATCGGTGGTTGCTACACGCTCTGCATCGAACTCTTCGATCACACCGCGGGCGGTGACGGCGGCGGTGATCCACCCGACACCGGAGGCGTTGATCCCGAGATCCAGGCGGCGCTGGAACTGGCGATCGAGCACGGCGATATCAACCAGGACGGACTCGTTGATACGGCGGATCTCGGTTTGCTGATCAACAACTTTGGCTATGTGATCCCTGCCGGTGACGGTCAGTAAGCACAGCGTTCCTCGGGGCGCGGTGGTTACGGGCAGTTCGCACCGAAATGATCCAGGATCAGCCCAAGGTCAGCGACGTCCACGATCCCATCCGCATTGAGGTCCGCGAGAGAATCACCCGGTTGCCCAAACTCCGCGATCAGGACCCCGAGATCCGCGGTGTTGACGAACCCGTCCAGATTCAGATCCCCTGCGCATTGGCAACTGTCGGGGATCCCGTTGAGGTCGGTGTCCGCTTGAAGGCCTGCGGCGATGGCGCAGACATCCGCCTGTCCATCGGCGTTGCAATCAGCGGGGATCGGCTCGAAAGTAAAAGCAGCACCGGCAGAGTCGAAGATGTCCCCGGCGAGCCACGCCCCCGCGGTGACGGCGTACGCATCAATCGCGACAGCAGAGCCGAACCCGATCCCGGGCGTGTTCAGTCCGACCGGTGTCAGCGGTCCCTCTCGAAGAACCCATCCGTCTGTATCGTCGTTTTCGAAGATGTACACCGCGCCGGATCTGCTCCCTGCAGCGCTACGGCGCGGAGCGGAAATCACCGCAAGATCGCCTCGCAGATCAACACGCGATCCAAACTTGTCCCCGCCGGAGAGCGAGAGGACGCCCAGACTCGCTTCGAATAACCAGGAATCAGCCGCATCGTCGAAGACATAGGTGTAAGCGATGCCAACACCGGAGACCTGGTTGTTGTCGCTTTCTGCTCCGATCAGGATGCGATCCTGATCCAGAGCGAGCGAGACACCGAACTTTGCGTTGACCCTGCGTACTGGCGCGAGCAGCTTGGAGTGCAGCGACCAGAAGCCCTGCGTCCTGCGGAAGACGTAGACAGAACCCTGACCGGAATCGTCATTCGGTGAACCCGCGATGAGCCAATCACCCTGGATATCCACCGCGGAGCCGAACGAATCCCCTGGTGAGCCGTCCAGGACAAGCAACCGGCGGGTCTGTGTCCATTGACCGGGTCCGCTGCGATCAAAGATGTACACCGCGCCAGCGTTCGAGCCTTGCGTGTCGTTGCCCTTGGCGCCGACAGCGATAGTCGTCCCGCTCACGCTGACATCAACACCAAATTCGTCAGAGGTATCGCCATCGAGCGCAATCAGAGAACCATCCAGTAGCCACTGCAAACCATTCGCACGGTAGACATAGGCCGCTCCGGCGCTCGGGGCGCGGAGACTGTCGCCGGTAGCGCCGACGCATGCGATCCCCTGATCCATCGCGACAGAGAACCCGAACTGGGCGCTTGATTCCGGGTTCGGTGCTGTCAGCATCGCGACCTCGACACCGGGTGACGCAATGCCACCAGAGTAGATGTAAGCACTGCCGGCTTTGAACTGCTCATTGGACTGTTGGAAAGCGCCCACGATCGCGAGGCCCTCCGATCGGTCGCACGAAAAACCGAAGTGGTCAAAGTCGCCCCTGGTCTCAGGCTGGAGCACGTCGTAACTGATAACCGGTGTGCCGGCGACGTGCAGCGGATCGTTCTCCCCAGTTTCCGGATAGGTGAGCGCGTACTCGCCGGACACAATGGTGAAATAATAATCAATCTGATCGTCACAGAGCAGTGGGGGGAGATCCGCCTCGAGAACACCGACGCTGCTTTCGAGCATCGGGATCGGTTCGAATCCGCCGCCGTTGATCGAATGCCAGAGCGTCGCCTGCGCACCAGCCCTTTCGATGCCGCATCGTTGATCGAGAATCAGAGAGACCGGGGTCGGTGCGCCGGGCGCAACAAGTTCGGGTGCGGATCGGAACGGGATGATCCGTGGGGTCTCCGGGACCGCGAACGATTCGATGATGCGATTGACCCCGACATCGGGGCTCTCAGCATCGATACCCAGGCCCCGACGGGCGAACGCCTCCCACAGCAGGCAAAGATTCTCACCTCCGTTGTTGACCACGTCCGCGATGAGGATCGCATCGCGACCGGCAAGCATGTTTGGCTGGCTGGTTGTCGTCAGGATCATCCCATCAACAACCAACCGCACGGCGAGTTCGGATCCCGCCTCGAACCCATGCGCCCTGATGAGTTCTGCTCTGACTTCCCACAGCGCCGAACACCAGACCTCCCCGATCTGGTGGATCCGGACCGGGTTGCCCGGCGCAACGATCGGGCTGTGTGGGATCAGGCCGCTGACCGCGAACAGCTGCGGATCGATGTCTTCGAAGGTCAACGGGTTGATCGCGAAATTGGTTGAAAAGGGGAACCGACGCAACCCGAAATAGGCGCTGTCTTCGAATGGCTGCGGATCGCCCGCCGCGAATGCGGCATAGGAGCCGATCGCGTATACACCATCCAGATCATCCGACGGTTCAGCCAGGAGCGCGAGCGCAAAGAAGTCCGACCAGCCTTCACCCATCCCCGCTGCCTGTATACCCTCAAGCCCTCGATGCAGGCGGAGGCTGACGCCGTGCGCGAATTCGTGAATCAGGATCTGAATATCGACCGTGCTGTCTCGGGTTTCCCCGCCGCCATTCCAGATCGACATCTCGACGCGCCCAACGCCGCCATCGGCTCCGCTGGCAATGAACCTCGCGTTGTTCGTCTCGCGGGAATCCTGCACATCGATCAGGATCGGATCCCCGTCTACTCCACCACGACCAAAGTTATCCTTCTGGAACGCGCCGAACGGTTCGGTGAATCCGAGTTGGTGCATGCGATCGTGAAACCAATTGCCGGTGTAAAACGCCTGCGTAATTGCGGCGTTCAGGTTCGATTCGTGCGATTGCGAAGCGTCATACCCGAAGTGAAAAACACCGGCGGGGGAGCTCTGGATCAGAGGCAGGTCGGGGTGATCATCGTTATCAATGTCGGCCTGTGATTCGATGTTGTTCCCGCGGGTTGTTGAAAGATCCGGATTGAGCCAGCCATCGGGGCTCGCGACAGCATCGAGCGCGTGCAGAGAAACATCAGACTGGGAAACGAATGCAGGCGATAACGCATCAGGCGCCTGGGGTCCGGGAGTCGCGGGCGCTGGACTGTCGTTGGTGAACACCAGATAGGAAGGGGTTCCCTTCGCGTCCGAAACCAGGCTCCTGCTCAGGAGTGCGGTTTGATCAGCCGCGTCGATGAAGACTTCATAAGCGCCCTGGTTGTGCGCCGGTCGGAGCGTGACCCGATGGCAAAGCCGGAGTTGGTCTCTTGATATCGGGAGATAGATCGGAGCGCTGCTGATGGATCCGATCACGCCGAGTTCTGCCGAAATCGCGGTTATCGCCGCCCCAGGGGCGCCTCGGTGAAACGTGAGTTCACCGAGTCGGTCTATGCCAACCGCTGCGCCCGCTGCGAGCAGGATCGCTTCGTCAGCCGATAGCAGAGCCCGGTCGATCGGGGTCTCCAAGCCGGACAGAGGCAGCAACCGCGAGCCGAGCGTCAGCAGGTTGCCCGAGGCGTCGAACGTCGCACGCAGGTCAGCGCCTTCAATGTCAATCCCGTTGATCTGTTGCTGGAGCCAGATCGATCGGATCCCGTTGTGATCCGAGACCGCATCCCGGCGGACAACAGCCGATGCGATCGCCTGCGCATCGGCTTGGAACAGGGCCGGGTTGTTGTCCATGAAGCGTGCGACCGTATCCAGCGGGGTCGGGCCGATCTGCTTCAGATCGGAAGTCAGGGGAGACTCGATCGAGCGAAGGAACGAGGGGGTCTCGAAGAGTGGCGACCATTCCGTGCGCACCCCCGGGATGTGAACGCGGAGCCAATCCAGACCCTGATCTCTGGCGACCAACCGGGCCTGATCGGTTCGATCCCGATCATGTTGGAGGTTCACGCGTTGATCGAAGCAGTAGGGATCGTCGGCCAACTCGGACTCATCGCCGTGCGTAGCAACGGGGGATATCGCGATACAGAAGAGGCAGGCCCAAACCGGGCGCCAGAACAATGATCCAGAAGATGGCTGGGATGTGTTCATCCTGTCATTGTCCGAAAGTGCTAGGAACAACTGGAACCAAAGAGCGCGATGAGCAGCCCTAGATCCGCGGTGTCGACGATGCCGTCCTCGTTGAGATCAGACGCCGGGGAGGCGCCACCGAATGCCGCGATGAGGAATCCAAGGTCCGCCGTATCAATGACGCCGTCAAGGTTGATGTCACCGAGGCAATCGATCTGGCTTAGATCGAAGGCGTAAACCGCTCCGAACTCGGTCACCTCAACATCGCGCCAGGCGCCGATCAGAGCCGTTCCATCGATCAGTGCCACCTCGTGACCAAACTCCTCGAAGTCATCCGGGTCAGGTGAGATCAGTTTCGATTTGAATTGCCATTGTGAGCCAACAGACTGGAACACATACACGGCCCCCATCTCCTGGTGGGCCCCGCTGTTTCGCTCAGCGCCGACGATCACGGTGTTGCCCTATACATCAACCCGGCGACCGAACTGATCATCGGGCATGCCGTCAGGCGCGACTAGTTTGGCTTGCTCGATCCAGGCGCCCCCGATGCGACGGAACACATAGGCCGCACCAGCGGAAGGGCCCATCTCGTCATCGAGATGCGCACCGACGACCGCAAGGTCATTATCGATCGCGACGTCGATCCCGAAACTGTCGACCGGGCCGCCGTCCGACGCGGTGACCTTGTCGAACTGCGCCCATTCCTCGACGAGATTCTTGCGGAAAAAGTACGCCGACCCCGAGCCGTTCCCGTTGTCGTCATCGAGGTAGGCCCCGATGATGATGTCGGTGCCGTTGTAATCGAGTGACCAGCCGAAACTGTCGCTCATAGCTGTGTCGTCGCCCTGGAACTTGCCATCCTGCTCCCAGAGCCCGTCACCGATGCGATCGAATACGTAGACCGAGCCGGACTCGAGGCTGGCATCGTCTTCGAGGTACGCCCCGATGCAGGCTCTGATCGTGCCGAATCCCAGTTTCAGTGCGACCGAGAAGCCGAATTTGTCCCCAGCGCTCCCGTCGAGCGGGAAGATCTTGGAATCAAGAGACCAATTCGCTCCGTCAAACTCGTAGACGTAAACAGATCCTGATTCGGTCCCGTTCTGGATGTCTCGCCACGCGCCGACCAGGATGAGGTTGTCCAGGACCGCGACCGAAGAGCCAAAGAGCTGATCCTGGAACCCGTCGAAGGCCAGGAGTTTCTGCTCCTCAGTCCAGACACCGCACTCGTCTCTCCTGAAGACATAAGCGGCCCCCGCGCAGTCGGCGATCGTGCTGTCGCCGATAGCTCCGATAACCGCTACATCGCCCTCGACCGCGATGGTGCTCCCGAATCTTGCAAGATCCAGGGTGTCCGCCGCGGTGTGCTTGACGACCGCCTGAACAGGGCCTGCGGCAACGAGGGGGCCCGGTTGCCAGAATCCCAACAGGCCCAGCGTGCCGAGCACAACAAATTGACCAATGAATCTCTGTGATATCAGGCGCGCCGCTCGGTCCGGGTATCTTTGCATCTCTCGCATGGTAACCACGGTTCTCCTCGGGTGGTTAGCGTCATTTTGTTGAGTGCTTGAAATGCATCCTTTGGCTTGGATACATCGCCGACACCTGTCCGAATGACTCCCGCCGGCATTTGCAAGCTGAGATGGGATACGGCGTCATGGGGTGTTGACACAACAACCGCCGCCCCGGTCATGGCCAACTATTCGATGCACTGTTGAGAGCGGTTCCGATATCTCAAAGAACAGACTTGATCGCAGGGACCGATAACAACCATAAGACTATGTAAATAAAATACTTAGAGTTATTTTCGGTTGATCCTTGTTCCCGGTCCTCATATTCTGGACCTAAGTGCGTGGGGAGAAATGGCTTGCAATGAGCCGCTTCAGGGCCACGCGCAGGGTTGGTGCGCTGTACAGAAAAGCACGAGGTTCGCAAGGGGTCCCCGTAGCGATGATGAGACATCCCGGAATACGTTCGAGTCTGAGGACGATCACAGTGCTGATCGCCTCGTTGTTTGCGCAGGCTGCGCTCTCGGCTCCCATTACCGTTGATCGAGACGGGAACATGGCGGACGGGCCGAGCCGGAACGCGAGTATCACGCCCGATGGCAGATACGTTGTCTACGAGAGCCTCGCTACGAACCTCACGCCGATCAGGACCGACGGTCTCTCGAACATCTTCCTCTACGATCAATTGCTCGACTTCAACGCGATCGTAAGCCTCACCGGAGTCCAGGGCGCCGCGACCTTTGCCGATGGCCCTTGTCACAACCCCGACATCGATCACGAAGCGCGATTCATCGTTTTCGATTCGCTCGCAAGCAACCTGGTAATGAACGACAACAACGGGCTGTCAGACATCTTCCTGCTCGATCGATTCACAGGCGCCGTAACGCGAATCAGCACCGGGACCACCGGCAAGGAACTCACACACGCGAGCACGAACCCCTCCATCTCAGGCAACGGGCAGCGCATCGTCTTCCAGACCAAGGCCGCGATCGACACCGATGCCGATCGCAACAACGACTTCGACATCTACTTGTACGACCGCCTTGCAGGTACGACACGCCTGATCAGCAAAGCGATCGCCGGCTCAGCCGGGAATGGCCCCAGCATCAACGCCACGATCTCTGACGACGGCTCCGCCGTTGCCTTTGAGAGCAAGGCATCCGATCTGGTGCTGCAGGACAAGAACCAGGCATCCGACGTTTTCGTCCTCAACAACGCATCACCGCGCATCGCGCTGATCAGCGCCAGCGTGAACAGGATGGGCGTGAGCGATGTTGACGCGATCTCCCTATCAGCCTCGGCAAACGCGGCGAGCATGTCGCCAGCGATCTCCAGCGATGGGCGGGTTATCGCCTTCGCGTCCGATGGAACCGATCTTGCAGGCGCGGACACCAACGATGCTCGGGATATCTATCTCGTTGACACGTTCGCCAGATCCTGCGAGTTGGTCAGTGTCAACTACCTCGGTGCTCAGGCGAACGGTGATTGCAACCGCCCCGCGCTGTCCCCGAGCGGCGATTTCGTTGGGTACGAGAGCCTCGCGACGAACCTGACACCGTTCGACACCAACGGGATCACCGACGCCTTCCTGCTCAACCGCTCAACCGGGCAGGTCGGACGCATCAGCGCACCGGCCTCTGACGAAATGGAATCGGCGACAGGCTTCGGCATGGTTGCCATCGGTGGGCACGTCAGCAATGCAGGCGACCCGAGAGGCGTCGCTGATGTGCCTGTCATCGTCAACGAATTGCCCGGAGACACCGGTGAAACCGGGCCCGGTGATGGGATGATCGTGCCTGGCGCTTGCACCCTCCCGCCACGGTGCTCGCTTGTCCCGGCTTCCGAATTCTTCGTGGATCCTGGTCAACAGGTTTCGTTCACGGTTGATGCGACAACGCTCTGCCGGGGGCGCATCCTGCGAATCGACCGATTGACCGGATTGCCGCTAGGCGCCATCCAGGACCCAGAAGTCCCGTTCGCAGGTGAAATCGGCGAAGAGCCGACGACAACGCTGACATGGACTCCGAACGAGGCCGACATTGGGGTGCACACCTTCGAATACCAGGTAACGGATAACGTTGGTCGCATCAGTCGTTGCACAGCAACCGTCACGGTCGGCCGTTGCGACGACACGCCTTCGTGCGATATCCAGCTCATCAGCAATCAGGTCGTCAACGCGGGGCAGCCGGTCACGATGCTGGTCAACGCACAGGGATTCTGCGAAGGCCAGCCGGTGACGCTCAACGTGCTCGAGGCGCCGATGAACGCGTCGGCGAATCCGCCGCTACCGCTGGTTGGCGCCGACGACGGGCCGATCCAGACCCAGGTCGATTGGCTCCCGATGCTCGGCGACATCGGCCTGCACATCTTCAGATTCGAAACCACCGACGCGTTCGGGCAGACCTCCATGTGCGCCGTCACGATCACTGTTGAAGATCCGATGTGCGGCTTCGATCCAACCTGCGAGATCACCGGCCCTGAGCTGATCCAGGCCGTCCCTGGCGATGCGATCAGCTTCAGCATCACCGGCACGACGCTCTGCCTCGATGAGGTGCTCACGCTCGATGTGACCAGCCTCCCATCCGGCGCTGTGCTCACACCGATGCTCCCCGCGACCGGCGCGGTCGGAGCCGATGTACAGAGTTCATTCACATGGACACCAACCGCGGACGACGCCGGGATGCACGAGGTCAGTTTCATCGTGACCGATGGGCTCAACCGCACGAGCACCTGCGCCGTCACGATTGATGTCGGCCCCTGCGCCAACGACCCGGTCTGCGAGAGCCCCGACGGCGATCATTTCATTGTTTTCATGAACGAGATGCTCACCTTCACCATCCGCGGCACGAGCGATTGCCCGGACGCCGTGCTCACGCTCGATAGCGGTTCGCTGCCCGACGGCGCGGTGGTCCTCGAAGGGTTGCCTCTTGTCGGTGACCCTGGGCAACCTGTGGTCGGCACGTTCCGGTGGGCGCCCGGTATCGATGGCGTCTTCAACGTCGATTTCTCGGTGACCGATCAGACCGGCCAATCGTCGATGTGCTCGTTCGAGATCTCCGTTGTCGATTGCGACCTGTTCCCGGAACTGACCGTGGACCCCGACGAGATGTTCCTTGTCGCGCCTGGTGATCTGGTCACCTTCAGAGCTGATGGCACGACGCAGTGCCCCAAGACCGGCTTGTCCATGACATTCAACAGCCTCCCGCCTGGCGCGACCATCACACCTGATCCCACACTCGAATCAGGAGCAGAAGAAGACGTCGGCGGTATCTTCGAGTGGATCCCGACCGCCTCTGATATCGGCATCGATTTCACCGTCGACATCACGCTGACCGACACGTTCGGC
>JAJDDA010000189.1 GCA_029260535.1 Phycisphaerales bacterium
CGCGCTCTGCGGAGTGATCGCGGGGCGTGGATCGACTTCCGGCGGGACAGAGGCTGTGAGCAGGACCGGGTGAGAGAGACTCAGACCGACACCGTTGGAGTCGTGCGCCGTCCGACCGTTCCAGACATGAGCGATCTGATCATCGCTCGTCCAGACCGACCGCGCCGCGACAGCGCCGATCGGGAGGCACTGGCGCCCCTCCGTTTGGAGATGGATCCGCTCCGGCTCACCTTCCGGGGCGCCTCGGGAGTCGAACCGTTGGGCAACAATGTTTGAATCCCGCACCATCCGGTGACCGTCAATCGGATTCGGTGTGGTCGTTGATTCCTCGTTCCAGCTGACGATCGAACGCCCGTCGGGTGCGACCGCCACCGCGACCCCGCTGAGCCAGTGGTCCGATGCGGGCTCGATGATGATCTCGGGTGTGCTTGGATTCCCGTGCGCATCAAAGCCGCGATGCATCGGGGCGTACCGGTTCTCACCGCGGCGCATCCACGCGACGACCGCGTTGCCATGCGCATCCACGCCGAGCGAGGGTTCGATGTCCTGGTGTCCGGATGTTTCTGCGACCGCGATCGGATCACCGAGGGTGAATTCCTCATCGACATGTTGCATCCACAGCGAGCCGGGACGACCCGCGCTGTCACGGGAAGACCCGATGATGACAAACCCATCGCACGCCGGTGCGACGATCGGCGAGTGGGCGAGCTTGCCGCCAATCACCATTTCATCGGTGATCGCGTGCCCATCAAGATCGAAGAGGCGCGCCGAGGCTGCGGTTTGCGCGCCGGCTTCTGTTGTCCATGCGACCAGCGTCCGACTGGAGCAGTTGATCGCGACCGATGGCTTTGTTTGATCACCCGCGCGGTTCGCGTTGATCGGGAACTCGTTCGTCAGTGCCCTGGCGCCCAGACTGGAGGTCTCGAACCATCGCCCGACCAGGCCGGCGCCGTCACCGTCCTGGAGCGTGCTCTGCCAGACAATCATCGCCCGGCCCGAACCCGGATCGAACGCGACGCTGGGGCACGTCTGCGCCCCGAGGATCTGTTCGTTGACGTGGATCTCGGTTCCGAGCGGTCGGCCGAGCGGATCGATGAGCTGAGCGAAGATTCCGAATGCGCCGTCCTCCTGGCGACGGCTCGCCCACACGACGAGCATGTTTCCGTTCTGATCTGCTGCGATCGTCGGCTCCCCCTGTTTGCTCGGGAGCCAGGTGTTCGCGGTCACCTCGACGGTGACGCGCCGGTCACTGACCGGTTCCGGCACATTCAGAGCGCAGCCGCCGATCATCGCTCCGGACACGACCAACAACGCAGCGCTCTGCCATCGACTCACTTGCGACATGGATCAGTCTTCTTTCCACGCGCCGCTAATGAATCCGATTGGCGCATATGCACATTAGACAGCACCGGGGCAGCACAAACCAGAAGGAATCGGATCAGAACACGGTGATTCTTATGAGCAGGTCTGCCCGAACGCCGCGATCAGCAGGCCGAGATCTGCAGTATCCACGATCCCGTCGTTGTTGAGATCCCCTGCCGGGTCGGCCGAACCGAACTCGGCGATCAGGATGCCGAGGTCCGCCGTGTCGATGATGCCGTCATCATTGAGATCCGCGAGCAGTCCGGTCGTGAACGTGAAAACACCGGGCGTCGATACGGATGACCCGCCGATGCCGTTGGCGATGACGCCCCAGTAGTACTGCGTGTCGCACGCGAGCGTCCCACCGGGGATGGTCCACGAGGAACCGACAACGTTGTTCACCGCGACGGTGTTGATCAGGTCCGGGTCCGTTGCGATCGCGACGTCGTAATTATCCGCGTCTTCGGCGTCTTCCCAGTCGAGCACGGCGTCGACGCTCTCACCGACCGCGCTATCGGAGGGCGAGAGGAGATCGAAGTCGAGCGGGTTGGGTGTCAAGGGACTGAACCGGCCGACCCAGGTGCGCCATGCCGATGTGCGGTATTCGGTGTGTCCCCAGAAGACGCCGGGCTCGGACGGGTCTTCCTGGATGCCGGCGTAATCGCCCCAACGATCGAGCGGCTCGGGCGTTGTGCTCGTCTGCATCATGACCGACTGGCGGAACGTGCCGGGCGGGTCTGTCGCGCGGCGCACGGCGCGCGCCACGGAGATGAACTCATCCGCCGACGCCCTGCTGAAGATGATCCCCGCGTTGCCGGCGTCGTCGACGCTGATCCCCGGGAACCAGGTGTGGATGCCGACGCCATAATTGAGCGTCCCCGACTGCGCCAAGGTCGGATCAGATCCGCTCGTTGGCCAGCCGTTGAGGTTGATCTCGTGCCACCTCACGCGCGCGATGGGATCCTCGGAGAAGGGCCCGCCATCTCCATCCGGTTCGTTTGTATTGTGCGCGACCCACATCGAGCCGTTGCGGACAACGCCGTGCTTGATCCTGTAATCCACAGTTGAAACAAGGTTGGTCGAGCCGAGCTGGTCAACACCCGGGGGTTGCTTGTACGTCGGCACGCCGAGCGTGAATTCGTGCAAGGCCGGCGCCCCGAGCGGGTCCGTGATCGCGCGGATCCCGATCTGCGTTGAACCGCCGAAGTAGGTCGTCGCGAAGTATTCAGCGGTGGGCGCTGTGTCGTAGTTGGTCATGGCGCCGAGGGATCTCGGCCCATCGCTGGTCCGCACCGCGTTCATCGTCAGCGTCCCGGCGATCATGTCCGCCTTGTCGATGATGAAGGCCCAGTTGCCAGGAACCCCGTCAAAGAAATCGACGGTGATGAAGATCGAGTTTTCGTCAACACCCATGTTGGGGAAGTCGATCCCGCCGCCGTACGACGTGACGTTGATCCGGACCTTAAGCCAGACACCGTTCGGATCGCTGTCGTCGGAGATCGCGACGTTGACGTACTGCTGCGCCCCCTGCCGTTCGGTGGCCGCGACGACAAACCGATCCGAGAAGATGTCGTACTGCGCAACAGGATCGAACACGAAGCCGCCGGCGCCCTGCCCACCCCAGAACCCGCTCCCACCGGTCAGATCCTGCGCGAATGTCTGGACGCCGTCGGTCTTGCGCCGGTACACGATCCGGGCGTTGACGACCGCGACGACGTGGTCAGGACCGACCGCGATCTCCGAATCCGGAGGGCGCCAGCCGGTGCTCTGGTGCCCCAGGAACCCGAAGTCGGGCCCGGCGCCCCGCACGTTGACATCGAGCGGCTCGGGGACAAAGTCGGCGTCGAAGACGGGCGCCGCCTGTGGTTCACTGTTGAGAGTTTCGAGCATCGCCGGCGTCACCGCGGGTCGTGGCGTGAACGCGATCGGCGCCGGCGCGGTTAGATCCTCGGGATACGAGAGCGAAACACCGACACCCCGGTGATCCGTGCTGGTCCTGCCGTGCCAGACGTGCGCGATCTGGTCCGTTGCGGACCAGACGCTGCGCGAGGCCACCGCGCCGATCGGCATCTCCTGCCGGCCCTCGGCATCCTGATGAAGACCCGATGGTGCTCCGAGCGGATCCCCATCGGGATCGAAGCGCTGCGCAATGACGTCGGAGGCCCTGCTCACCCGGTGGCCATCGACAGGCGCCGGCGCGATCTGGTCTTCCTCGTTCCAACTGACAACGAACCGGCCATCGGGCGCCACTGCGATCGCAGCGCCACTGAGCCACTTGTCCGTGTGCGTTGCAACAACGCGCTCAGGGCTGATCGCGATTCCTTCCGCATCAAACGCGCGGCGCATGATGTTGTAGCCCCGCTCGCCTCGGCGCATCCAAACAACTACCGCGTGCCCATGAGCGTCAACGCCCAGCGAGGGCTCGATGTCCTGGGCGCCTCGCGTCTGCGCGATGGCAATCGGTGCGTGGAGAGTTGAATTGTTATCAATTCGCTGCATCCACAACGCCGCCGGCATCCCGTTGGGCTCGCGTGCTGAACCGACAACACAGAACCCGTTGTTGCCTGCCGCAACGATCGGCGAGTGGGCGCCAACAGGACCGAGGTGCAGCTCGTCTGATGCCGCTGATCCTGCTCGATCAATCATCCGAGCCACTGCGATCGAGCCATCGCCTCGCTCGGAGGTCCAGGCGATCATCGCCTGACCATCCGCGTTGATCGACACCGAGGGGAGCGTCTGCTCGCCTTGTCTTTCCGCGTTGACGGCGAACTCATCGGTTGTCGCGTGCAATCCGGTTGCGGATGACTCGAACCAGCGCCCCACAATGCCGGCGCCGGAGCCGTCCTGGTGCGTGCTCTCCCAGACGACGATCGCGTGACCGGTTCCCGGATCGAACGCGACGGCGGGGCTGACCTGAGCGCCGTCAATCTGCTGGTTGATGTGGACCTCGGTCCCGATTGCCCGACCCAGCGGGTCGAGCAACTGCGCGTAGACACCGAAGGCGCCGTCCTCCTGTCTTCGGCTGGACCACGCGACGAGCAGATTTCCGTCGAGATCGGCTGCGATTGCAGGCTCGACCTGCCGGTTCGGTGTCCACGTGTTGGCGGTCAATTCGACCGTCACTCGGCTCAACTCATCGGGCGCCGACGCCGGCGATGACCAGATCGCGAGCCCCGCACCGATGGAAGTTGCGAACAGGAGCGATAGCGAGACAGTCCGGCTGTGAAAGGGATGCGGCATCGGGAAGGGGCTCCTGGCGATGGAGAAGTGCATGCAAGTCCGGGAACTATGGGCACACCGACAGAATCCATCGAGAGCGCTCAACACCTCATGCGAGCAAACCGCGCCCTGCGGGCCGTACGAACGCTATTCAGAGCGAGTAATTTTGAACGATAATTCCCGAGCACATACTCGGAGTATCAATCCGGATTGTCGTCGAAGCAGAGCAGTCCGAACTCGGAAATGACCAAACCGAGATCAGCGGTGTCCACGATCTGATCGCGGTTAACATCCGCGTACGGGTTGTCCGTGCCGTACTCGGCGATGATGAACCCGAGATCGGCGGTATCGACCCGGAGGTCACCGTTGACGTCCGCGATGAACGGGTTCAGAACGATCAGGAACTGAGCGCTGGGATACCAGCCAGGGGTGTCCGCCTGGCCTACGAAGAGCGTCTCGATCTCGAATGTTCCCAGCACATTCTCGGTCTCAAGATCCAGGCAGATGTCCTGATCGAAGTTGCCTCCCGGCACGATCAGGATCGGGTCGTGGAGCCCCGCGCCGGTATGTTCGATCGTGATCCGCGCAATCGTGGTGTCTTCCTTCAATGCCGTCGGGCCTTCCAGCGGGATGAGCTTGCGCCAGAACGGGACAACGAAATTCTTTGAATCGGAGACCACCGAGTCCGCTGGAAAGATCTCCGGATAATCCGCCGGGAACGGGAGCCCGGAGGTGTCCGGGTATGGCATCCCGACCACAGTGTCGTACAGCATCGATGGGAACGCGCCGAGACCGCCTGAATCCTCGTAGAACACATCACCTGTCGAGAACAACCCGTCGTACTGGAAGACCTCCAGCGGCGCGTCGGGCTCGATCTGCAGGTTCATTGACCCGGAGAGCCAGACCGAGTTTCCGGTCGTCTTGACCGAGACCTCGTAGGTAAAGTGTGATGTGCCGCCATCGAACCCGGGCGACTGTTGATCGTCGCCGAGCCGGACATCAGAGTTGTCAACCGATCTCACGATGATGCCGTACTTGCCGACGTTGGGGAAGATCGTGTTGCAGGAATCAATACGACCGAATCTGGTCAGGACGCTGGCGTAGTCGATCGGTCCTACAACACCGTCCTGATTAACATCGGCGGCTGGATCACCACCGACGCCCCATTCATCAAGGACAAAGCCGAGATCGTTGTAGTTCACCCGATTGTCACCGGTGACATCGGCGAAACATGCCGGAGGACCGCCTGCTATTGCTGTTGAAGTGGATACCACAAAGCCTGCGGCAAGAATCACAATGATCGAACTCGTCTTACAAGTCATCACTACAACCTCCTGATTCGAGAACCTTCCATCCGGGGAAGTTCACATCCCCGGCAGAGCAAGGCAGATCGTTGCCCGCGTTATTATATTTGATTGAATTGATAAATGGAAGAAATCTAACTATCAGGTAAAAATTATTGAAACACCTGTATTTATGCCATTTAAAGGGCAAAATGCTTGGTGAAACAGCACCTGCAGTCTGACAGATTGACGAATCGCCGAAGATTTCGAGCCATTGACCCAATTCAAGGGCTTAAGGACAAGACTGCCCGAATTCCCCGATCAGCGTGCCCAGATCGGCGGTGTTCACGATCTCGTCGTTGTTGACATCGCTGTAGGGATGATCCGTGCCGAAGTTGGCGATCAGGATGCCGAGGTCGGCGGTATCGACGGTGAGATCGCCGTTGATATCGGAGACCAGCGGATTCTCGATGATTTCAAAGACATCGGTGTGCAATTGCCCTTCGGTAAACCCGGCTGTTGAGGAAATCTCGACCGTGCCGATTCGCACCGCGCCGGGGCAGGCGCCGAACGGAACCATGACCGGATCGGGAGCGGCGCCAGTCCGCACCAAGCTGACCCGAGCGATCAGCCCGCCGTTTGGCGAAGGGGAACCCTTGGTAAACCATACATCAACATCGAACTCCTTCGGTGTAGCGATTACACCATCGAATAAGACTCCAGTAGTACCCAAACCATAGGCGGATTGCACTGCGGTATCGTATTGAACCGCGGAGACTCCTGGGAATTCCGTGGTTGCATCGCCGCCGAACGGGTGCTGATAAATCTCGAATGGTGAACCGGGAAGGATCGTGGTGTCCATCGATCCTGTTGTCCAGATGTTGACCCCCCCGAGATCAACGGATATTTCAAAGGTATAGTGCGTAACACCGCCGTCAAAGAGCGGATCAAATGGCCCTTCCCCTACTCTCACTAACGAGTTATCTACACGCGTCGCGGTGTGCACGACCTCACCAGGGCCGGCGATATTTTCGCACGCAGGCCCAGCCGCGCCAAAGTAGGTGAGCAGAAACGCCAGGTCAGATTGACCAACGACATTATCCCCGTCGATATCTGCAATAAGCCCCACACCGGTATCGCCGTATTGTCCCAACAGAAGTCCGAAATCAGCGGCGTCAACAACGCCGTCTCCGGCAGGATCTCCTTGGAATGTATCCTGATTGATATCCGCGATGCAGGTTTCCAACACGCCCCCAATGGCTGGTCCGGCCGCCAGCACACCGCCGAATGCAACGACTGAGAACATGGACTTGGTTGAATTGAACATCAGATTGATACTCCTGTACGGTTGGTTTTCATCGTGAAAAATGGGCAGTTCAAAGGATGCGCGAGCGCGGGAACGTACAGCCTACCAGTAACGGGTGGATTTCTTATAAAAAATGTTGAATCCGCTTTTAATAGCGATCTTCGGCGTGATTGTTGTTTTCCGGAATCATCAGAACTGATTACGAATCACGGAAAACTGACGTGTCAGCCGTCCTGCCCGGCCTCGGCGATCCGCTTGCGAATCTTTGCGGCTCGTGACATTTCGACCGCCCGCATGTGCCCCTCGACCTGCGCTAAGCGTCTGCCGCTGAGCATGTCTTCGAGCGCTTCGGCGACCGCTTTTTCGATCGTCCAGTAGATCGCGTGCGTAGGGCTCCCCGCGTTGCGCTTGCCGAAGAGCAGGTACTTCTTCTTCGCGCTCCAGCGCGCCTCGCCTCGGCCGATCGCGATCGACTTCCGCGGCATGTTCGGCTCCTGCCGATCGAGCAACAGCGTCACACGGCAACCGACGAACGCCATGTTCGCGGCGAGACCCTCGATCTGTTCATCCAGCGTCGGGTTGTGCTCGCGTTGGGTCGCGCCGGGGATGAAGTTCAGCCGGCGGATCGCCTGGCCCTCGGTCTGTGTTTCGAGGTATTCCATTTTGACGATCAGTGTGTCGTACACCGGGTACGTCTCGTCGGGCGCCGCGATGTACCGGAAGTGCGGCACCTCGCCGAGCAAACCGATCAGTGCCGATTCGCCGCTGTGGATGACCTCGATCTCACCGATCGAAAGCGAACCCACACCCTCGAGCCCCTGCGAGCCGACAAGCACGCGCAGCGGCGCGTGGGTCATGCTCATGTTCGGCGCGTTGACGTGCGCCGGCCCCGGGACCGCGTTGCAACCAGGCAGCAGCACCGCGGCGCCCACGCCGAGCACCGCAACACCGATGTGGACCAACCCGATTCGACGTTGTGCTTTGCAACTCATCCCATCAACCTTTCATGCCGGTGCGCCACAGCGTCGACCACTGAGGCCGCGCAGCGAGAGCGCACACTCCAAGGGGTATCGTCGAAAACTCCGTGATCGGATGAAAACCCGCTCGACGAGGCGATTCAGGGCGTCGCGGGGGGCTCCAACGCCTCCGCCCGCCTGATCGATTCGGCCATCCACTGTTCGGCCTCATCGCCCTGCCCCATC
>JAJDDA010000190.1 GCA_029260535.1 Phycisphaerales bacterium
CTTTCCAGCGCGAGAACACCCCGCCCGCCGCCCAGGAATGGGACCTTGTCGAAGACACCGACGGTTGGATCAAGACGCCCGCCGGCGAGTTCTGGCATGTGCTGGTGATCGCCGAAAGCGACAAGCCCGATCAATGGCAGGAGCGGAAGCACTACGCCTACGGGATTGGCCTGGTCAGTGAAAACGGAACGCTGAACCTGACTACGTACAGCGCAGGCGACGACGATGATTGATGGCGCCCATATACAGCATCGGTGGGGTTACCCCCTGCTGATAGGGCAACTCGCCCTTCTTCAGACGCCTCCTCAAGGCTCCCACAGGTCCAGCGGACTCGCCCCCCATCCCGATCTGCAAGGCCTCCGGTGGTCTTCCGCGGGGTGAATTTACATTCTTAGTGAATTAATTTGTTTATTTTCACTATACCGCTACACTGGTCGAGTGACCAGAACACGTTCAACCCGGATCTCAACCACCGACCAGCTGCGGATCCTCTCAGCACCGGCAACGCTCGAGGTTCTCGAAGCTCTTCAAACCGGGGGGCCTGCATCGGTCACCGAGCTCGGGCCGATGCTGGGACGCAAACCGAACTCGCTGCACTACCACATGCGCAAGCTCGTCCGCGCCGGCATGGCGGCGCAAGTTGATTCGAAACGATCGGGCGCCAGGACCGAGGCGGTGTACGACGTGGTCGCCAGCAGGTTCATCGGCGCCCAGACCATGAAGGACAAGCGATTCCGCCAGGCGACAACCGACGCGGTGGCTTCGATCCTGAGGCTCGCGTCGAGAACCTACACCAGCGCCGCGCAGAACCACGCGGAGCTGACCCTGACAGGCCGCCACCGGAACATCCTCGCAACACGGGACAAGGCGAGGCTGTCTCAGAAGCAGCTATCGCAGGTGAACGAGCACATCAATGCGATCGAGCAGATCTTCGAAGACGGCAGCAACCGTCCCAAGGGCAAGCTGTACGCGCTGACGATGGTCATGACCCCGCTACCCGACGCCGCCTCCTAATTTGGCTCACAGAAGAAGGACCCAGCACATGACAACGTCTACGCTACGACTCACCACATTCAGCCCAGTGCTCGTCGCGCTCGCAATCTTCACAACAGCGCTCTACGCAGCGCAACCCGCGAGTGCAGAGGCCGATCCGCAGCACACGATCGATTTCGAATCCACCGCGAGCTGGTCCGTGGTCACGGTGCGGGTCGGTGATTCACGCCCGCTCCGGTGCATCCTCGACACCGGGATGCCCAACGGGTTGTTCATCTTCGACCCCGCGCTGGGCGCCGAGCTGGATCTCAACTACGCCGCGACCGTGCCGGTCAAGGGCGCCGGGAAGGGCGTCGCAACCGCGAACATCGCTCCGGGCGAGACTTTGCACCTTGACGACCTTGAATTCACCAACCAGAACATCATCGTCCTCACCGAAGCCGGCGAGCTCGCGGACATGGGGATCGATGCCGTCATAGGCGCGACCGTCTTCAGCCAGTTCATGGTGGAGATGGATTTCAGGAATCTACAGCTCAATCTCTTCGATCCGAACACGATCGACACGGCGCGCTTCGGCGATGAACTCCCGATGGAGGTCATCGCGACCAAGCCGCACATCCAGGGCAAGGTTTCGATCGATGATGGCCCGCCGATCCCCGTCTCGCTGATGGTCGATACCGGCGCCAACTTGATCCTCAGCCTCTATCCACCGTCCTTGGCGAGCCTGCACGAGCCCTCGAAATCCGTCCCGACAATCGTCGCATCGGGAGTTGGCGGCAGCGTCCGGGGCGTCGTTGGCCGGGTCTCCACGCTTCAGCTCGGCACGCACCGGTTCACCAACGCGGTCGCCGGTTTCTCAGACAACCCGATCGGAACCGAGAACGGCGTCATCGGGATGGGCATCCTCCGCCGGTTCATCGTCACGTTCGATTACACCAACAACCGCATGTTCCTGCGCCCCGCCAGAGCATTCAAAAGACCCTTCGAGTTCGGCATGTCCGGGATCAACCTGCGTCCGCACACCGATGGTGGCGCCGTCGTCATGCATGTCATCGATGGCAGCCCCGCAGCAAAGCACGGCATCCTGACCGACGATCTGATCGTTGCCATCGACGGAAAGAAGCTCGACGCGAGCGATGGGTCGTTCATACTCTCAAAGATGCGCCAGCACGGCCGGAAAATCACACTCACGATCGACCGCGACGGCGCGATCCGGGAGATCACGTTCAAGCTGCAACGGATGATCTAACCGGGAGAGCGCTCAGCTCGGCGTGCCGCAACTTCAACCGGCTCGCCTCCGCGCTTCCGTCTCTTCATCGCGATCGTCAGCAGCGTGATGTCCGTCGGATTCACACCCTCCAACCGGCCCGCCTGACCGATCGAAGCCGGCCGAAACTGTGTGAGCCGTTCGAGTGCCTCGGCGCGGAGCCCCCGGACCTGCGCAAAGTCGAAGCTGTCCGGGATGACCCGCCGCTCGCACTCGGATCGCCTTTTGATCTCGGCGCGCTGCCGGTCGATGTAACCGGCGTACTGCCGCTCCGCCATCGCGGTTAGCAGCACACCGGATGGCAGATCGGCGTCCTCGAACATCGCCTCCATGTCAGTCGATGTAAATGTCGACTGGACGATCTGTCTCGCCCGATCCGTATCGATCGTGGCGTTGATCTGTTCGAGTTGCTCGCGACGCGTCGCGAGCGCATCGCGCCTCCGATCACAGATCAAGCCCAATTCCTGAGCGATCGGGGTCAACCGGTCGGCACTGTTGTCGGAGCGGAGGATCAACCGATGCTCGGCGCGGCTCGTGAACATCCGGTAGGGCTCGGTCAGCGTTTTCGTCACCAGATCGTCCATCATCACGCCGAGGTACGCCTCATCGCGCGCCAATGCCCGGCGCTCAAGCCCTTGTGCAATCAGCGCCGCGTTGATCCCGGCAATCAGCCCCTGCCCCGCGGCCTCTTCGTACCCGGTCGTCCCGTTGATCTGCCCGGCGAGGAACAGCCCATCGACCGACTTGGTCATGCACGTCGCGTCGATCTGGTGCGACATCACCGCGTCGTACTCGACCGCGTAGCCATACTTCATGATCGAGGCGTTCTCGCACCCCGTCATGCCCCGCACCAGTTGCTCCTGCACGCCCGCTGGCAGGCTCGTCGAGATCCCGTTGCAGTACACCGAGTTTTCGCGGAGCGACTCTGGTTCGAGGAACACGTGGTGGCTTTCTCGATCGGCGAACCGTACGACTTTGTCTTCGATCGAAGGGCAGTACCGAGGACCTCTGGAGCCGATCGCCCCATTGAAGATCGGCGCCCGGTGCAGGTTGTCGCGGATGATCTCGTGGATATTCGCGTTCGTGTGCGTGATCCGGCAATCCACCTGCTCCAGAACAGGGAAACACGAAAGATCAGACAGATCCGAAAACGGCGTCGGCACAGGATCGCCGAGCTGGATCTCAAGCCGTTCCCAGTCAATCGTGCGCTTATCGAGTCGAGGCGGCGTCCCGGTTTTGAGTCGATGGAGCGCGAACCCGAGGCGCCGCAACTCATCGGAGATCGCATCGGCAGGCGCCTCATCAACCCGGCCGCCTGGTGTTGTTGTTTCGCCGGTGTGCAGCAAGCCTCGCATGAATGTCCCGGTCGTCAGGACCGCGGCGCCGGCGCGGATCTCGAACCGCTCGCCCTCATGCTCCGCCTCGACTCCGATCACCCTGCCATCATCGATCAGGAACCGCACGCACGCCCCGGCGACGACCTCGATCTCCTCACGCGACGCGATCGCGCTGCGCACGAATTCGGCGTACGCGTGCTTGTCGCTCTGGCATCGCGGCCCCCACACCGCGGGGCCACGCGACGTGTTGAGCGTCTTGAACATGATCCCCGTCGCGTCCGCGGCAGTGCCCATCAGGCCCCCCATCGCGTCGACCTCGCGGACGATCTGCCCCTTGGCCAAACCGCCGATCGCCGGGTTGCACGACATCACCCCGACCTTGTCAGGGTTGATCGTCAGCAACGCCACGCGTGCTCCAAGGTTCGCGCCCGCCCACGCCGCTTCAGCGCCGGCGTGCCCGCCACCGATCACGATGATGTCTGCTTCGGTTATCACGAGGACTGAGTGTATGCCGCGATGTGGCTCAGGCGATGGGCAGAGCGATCGTAAAAACCGCCCCCTGCCCTTCGTTCTGGGTCAATCCGATCGTTCCCGACTGCTCCTCGATCAACCGCTTGGTGATCGCAAGCCCCAGACCGGCGCCGCTCTTTCTCGTCGTGTAGTACGGCTTGAAGATGCGTTCCGCGCTCTCGGGTTTCACCCCAGGACCCGTGTCCTCGATGCGCACACAGCACACCGCCTCGCCCTCCTCATCGCGCGTCTGCAGCGTGCGGATTGTCAGCGACCGCTCGTCTCCATCCGCGTTCGATCCCATCGCGTCCGTCGCGTTGATCATCAGGTTCAGGATCGCCTGCTTGAGCGAGGACGGGTCCGCGTTGCACCTGGGGAGCCCCTGCTCCAGAACAACCTCGAGCTTGACGCATTTCGCCTGCGCTTGAGGGACATAAAAATCCGCCAACTCCGCGACGAGATCGTTGAGGTCGATCGGCCTCGGCTCGATCCGGATCTCGCCGGCGTAGTTCAGGAAGTCTTCGAGGATGTCGCCGAGCCGACCAACTTCTCGGCCCATCGCACCGAGCCGACGCGTTAACGGCTCGCGTTCATCCTGCTCGAGCGGGAGCGCCTCGACGCTCTCCTGAAGCAACTGCGCATTGAGCCCGATCGTCGAGAGCGGGTTCTTGATCTCGTGCGCC
>JAJDDA010000191.1 GCA_029260535.1 Phycisphaerales bacterium
CGAATTCGCGATCGACAAATTCGACGCCTGCGATGCGATCTTTGCCAACGCGGGGGTGACGCTCGGCGAGCCGACTTACGCCACATCAGAATCCCAGCTCCGCGAGATCTTCGAGATCAACCTGTTCGGAACGATGAACGCCATCCGTCCCGCGATCGCGCAAATGCTCGAACGAAAATCGGGGCACGTGCTGCTGTGCTCAAGCTGCCTCTCACTCGTCAGCGTCCCCAACCACGGCGCCTACACCGCGACGAAAGCCGCCCAGCACCACATGGCCAGGGCGATGCGCACCGAGCTGCACGGCACCGGCGTCCATGTCTCTTCCGTCCATCCCATCGGTACGCGCACCGAACTCTTCGATGCGGCAAGGGAAAAGCACGGCGACTACTCCGCGCACAACCCGCCAAAGTTCATGATGCAATCACCAGAGCGCGTCGCGAAAGCGGTGGTCAAATGCCTGCGCAAGCCGAAGCCGGAAGTGTGGACGAGCCACACCGCTCGGCTCGTCATGTCGCTCTCGAACGCGACACCAAGGCTGACCGATCGGATCGTGCGATCGATGATGGGCGCGAGCGAGGCTTGATCAGCCCAGCGTGCGGTCCTTCGTGAATACGAGCGAGCACTTCTTGGGTGCTGCGCCATGCTCGTCGAAGATCTCGAGCAGGTTGTTCCCGTCCTCGTTCAACCAAGGCGCCGGGACGTAGAAGAGCCGTTGCGGTCCGATCGCCTTGCCGTCCGCGGTGGAGACGAAGTACCGACCCAGGTTGCGCCCGTTGACGAAGAGCTGCCCCTTGGTCAAACCTGTCGCGTCGAGGAACATCGGATAATCCGTCTTCGGCGTGTCGAAGGACGCACGCCACCAAACCGCCTTGCCGGCGCTGGCGCTCATCGCGGTCTTCGAGATCGGCTCGTACTGACCAGCGGTCGGGGGTTCCCACCGCGCGAACGCCCACTCGGACTTGGTCGAGAGATCCGCGACACCCTCGCGGAGCTTGGTCGCCGCGACGAGGTCCTTGTACATCGATTCCATGTCGCCGAGGATCGCGATCTGCAGTTCGTTTTTGCCCTGGCGGAGGATGTCGGAGGTCAGCGCCAGCTTCAGCGGCGCGGCGCCCTTGATCCAGTGGATCGGCTCGCCGTTGAGCACCACGAGCCCGCGCACCGGAGCCGGGTCCATCGTGAGCAGGATCGGCGTCTTCTTGCGGTGCATGAACGACCACGCGACACGCCGGGGATCGGTGCGCTCGTCGTCGTGGATGCGCCACAGCGGTGAGCGGAAATCGAGCGGACGCAACGGCTTGTCGGTGACCATCGAAGCACGACCCGCAGCGAAGGGTTTGACCTCGTAGAGGCTCCCGTACACGCCCTTCGGTTCGAGCAGCATGAAGCCTTCCGAGGCTCGACCCAGATTGTCCGCGAGGATCGTGATCGTGTTGGCGCCCTTCTTGAGAGGCAGCGCCGGGGCGTCGAGCTCCGCGCCGGGGCCCACACCAACCACACCCAACGGCTCACCGCCGACCGCGATGTGCAGGCGGTCCGCGGATTCGACCATCGCGGCGTTCGTCTTCTTCGCGGAGGATGATTTCGCGTTGAGCCGGTACCAGCCGTAACCAGTGGGAACGCCGAGCCGTTCGAGGCGGTCCGGCCCGTCGATGGTCGCGTAGCGTTCGCTCTCGCCGTCGATGAATTCATCCACACTGGCGCGATCCCACTCGCCGAACGTGATCGCCTTGGGCACCCTTGAGGGCGCCGCCATCGTGATGTTCGATTTCTTGCCGTCGGTCCCGATGCGGACGCACTTCTTGTGTTTGGCGTGCGGGATCGGCTCGCCGTCAGCATCCAGCCCCGCGCACCCGACAAAGACCGCCTCGTCAGAGGCGTAGGTCGTGTCGATCGCGGATTCGCTGACAACAACAACCGTGATGCCCTCGTGCTCTTCGATCAGCGGGGTCTTGCCGCCCGGGACGACCAGCGCCAGCGCCGAGCCGTTGATCGAGATCGAACCCTCCGCACCGGAAGGCCCGAAGCAGACGAACGTATCGCCGACGACGGTGAACGCGCACAGGTTGCAGTAGTCCAGTGTTGCTCGCGGCGTCAGGATCGCGTCGAGCAGGCACCACACGACCGGCTGCCCGGTCAGGTCAACACCGAGCGATGAGCCATCGGTGAGGGTCAGCGTTGGGCGCCCGTTGTTGACCTTGGGGTTGTCGTCGCCGAAGACCCACGCGATCGATCCCTGCGTGCCCTGCGCGTGCATGACGCTGATCGCGCTGGTGGCGCGCTTGGAAGCGCCCAACGAGGAGAGCCCCGCCGGGTCGATCGAGATCGGCCGGTTGGAAGGGTCGAGCCCCGCGAAGACGCGTTCGAACGACGACGAGAAGAAGCACAGCCGCTTCATCGCGTCGTAGAGATCGCTCCGCCCGCCGGCCTCGGTCATCGGGGCGTTGCAGTCGCAGCTGGTCGTGTTGAAGGCGGCCTCGCGCCAAAGCTCCCGCCCGGCGCCGAACCCGAAGGTGGTTCCGCCATGGAAAGGGCCGATGTTGCAGTGGGCGCCGGCGGAAAACGCCTGCGCCACGCGGTGGAGCGCCTGCATCGGGGTGATCTCGGGGGTCGAGTCGTCGCCCCACGAGAGCGCCTTACCCAAAGGAAGTTCGGTGATCATCCGCGGCGAATCGGTGCGGACCTGCGCGAGCTGGCGGAGGATCGCGAGCAGGTTGTCGCGGCCGTTCCAGCCGTCGATCTCGCCCTCGATGCTCTGGTAGAGATTGTTGCTGTTGACGAGCGGGACCTTTGCGCCGTTCTCGCGGAAGAACCGGATCAGGGCGCCGAGGTAAGTCTCGCCGACGGCGTCATCGCCGCAGAACCATTCGTGCTCAGTCTGGATCATCGCGATGGGTCCGCCCTCGCCGGTCCCGGTGACCTGCAGATCCTTGACCTGCTTCATCACGGCGCGGATCCACTTGGAGCAGCACTCGATGAAGCCCGCTTCGGCGCTGCGCTCGATCATCCCGTCTCGGCGCGCCAGCCACGCGGGGAGCCCGCCGGCATCCCAGCCCGAGCCGATGAATGGTCCAGGCTTGAGGAAGACGTTCATCCCCATCTCACCGATGAGGGTGACGAAGGCCGCGATGTCGAGCTCGTCCTTGAAGTTGAACTTGCCCGGGATCGCCTCGTGCAGTCCCCAGTTCATGGGAACGCTGATGCAGTTGAGCCCGGCCTGCTTGGCGACACGGAGGCGGTCTGCCCACAGCGCTTGTGGCGTGCGCGCGTAGTCGACCGAGCCGATGACGAACCAACGGCGTTTGCCGTCGATGACGAAGCTTTGTGTGTCCGTAGAGATGGATGCCATCGCGTGCGCCGGCGCCTCGAATATTAGGTGGGAACAAGAAAGAGCGGGCGATGCAATGACCCGATGTGGTGAAATCCAAGATCACCAAGAGAGAATCGCCCGGAGAGCCGCCACAATACGCCCCAGCAGGACCCTCGGCAAACGGCCGGGGTATCTAATGATGAGGTCCGAGAATCACACCGGCACGAACCCTCGATCGGCTCTGCAACACAATCATCGCCCGGCAGTACACTCGCACGCTCGATGTTGTCATTCCAACCACAAAAACCAGCCTTGGGCCAACCCCGTATTGTCGCCGCTTCAGCGGCGGTGATCGCGTGCCTGCTCGGCTCCCTCGGGTGCCAGTCCGATTCCGCTCTTGATGCCGAGATCAACCGGCTTTCAGCGAAGCGATCCACGGTTCTAGGTCGCCAGGCCCTCGCCCCGATAGAGCGGTTCGATGATCCCCGCTCGACCGATCGACCTGATATGGACGATCTCAAACCGCCGAGCGTGAACCCGGACGCGGAGGAACTGCTCTTCCCAGTCTCCCGCAGCGACGCGGATGTCGCCCAGACGCTCGACCGGTACAAATCGCTCGATGCAGGGGTCACCGTCTCGATTGATCTCGAAACGGCGCTCCGCATCGCGCAGAAAAATTCGCGCGAGTACCTGACCGCGGAAGAGGAATACACCCTCTCGAGCATCAGTCTCCTGATCCAAAGGCACCAGTGGGGCCCCCGGTTCTTTGCGACGAGTTCATTGGGCGTTTCGGGAGACGGCGAGGGTTCGAGCGATGTCCCGCTGAGCATCATCAACGAACTGCTCGTTACCCAGCGCCTCCATTCGGGCGGGAACGTCGAAGCCCGGCTCGTCTGGGACGCGACCGAGCAACTCCGCACCTCGGCGACCGAGGATTACGTTCAATCCACGGCGCTGGTCCTTTCTGGGGATGTCCCGCTGCTGCGAGGCGCCGGTCCTACGGCGCGCGAGGACATCATCCAGGCGGAGCGGAACCTGGTCTACTCGGCGCGGTCCTACGAGCGGTTCCGGCGTTCATTTTTAGTGGATATCGCACGGGACTACTTCTCGCTGGTCAACTCGCTCAACCGGATCGGCAACACCGAGCGTTCGATCGAGAACCTGAAAACCTCATACGAGCGCACGACGGCGCTCGTCGAGGCCGGTCGGAGCAGGCAATTCGAGGTCCAGCAGGTGGAGGCCTCGGTGCTCTCACGCGAGGCGGACCTCATCAACCAGCGCGAGTCCTACGTCGTCGCGCTCGACCGGTTCAAGATCAGGCTCGGCATCCCGATGTCCACGAACATCACGATCACCTCGGCGGCGCTCGACCTGCCGATCCCCGAGGTGACCCCGGCGCAGGCCTCGATGCTCGCGCTCGATTACAGGCTCGACCTCCAGAACCGGCGCGATCAGCTCAACGATTTCCGTAGGGCGGTCCGGAACCGGCGCAACGACCTGCTCCCCGATCTCGACCTGAACGCCTCGGTGACGCTCGACACCGACGACAACCGGAATATCGGCGGCTTCCGGTTCGACACCAACGACACGATGTACAGCGCAGGGGTGACTTTCGGGTTCCCGCTGGACCGCAAAATCGAACGGCTCAACCTCCGGTCGTCCCTGATCGCGATGGCTCGGGCGCTGCGCGATTTCGAGCAGTTCCGCGACACGGTCATCCTCGATGCGAGGCAGTCAAGGCGGGCGATCGACCAGCAGCGGCTGAACTTCCAGCTCGCGCTCCGGCAGGTCGAGAACAACAAACTGACCGTCGAGGAGTTCGAGCTCCGCGAGGGTCAGGTCGATATTTTCGATCAGATCCAGGCCCAGGACAACCTGCTCCAGGCGGAGAACGATCGGGATATCGCCGAGCAGTCGCTCCAGGTCTCGGTGCTCGAGTACCTCCAGACGACCGGACAGATCCGGGTGAATCACGACGGGACGCTCCACAGGGCACACATCCCGCCGGTCGATCCAGGGTCAAACCCCGCCGGCGCCCCCTGATCCCGAGATTTCCGATGGTTTTCTTGAAATTGAGGAGCCGATCGGGCGTTTTACGTGAACAATGATCGGTGAGTCGCGGGTTCAAGCCGATCAGGACTACAGGGAAACCCGAGGGGTCGTGGCCGGTTGAAGAAGAGACGCCCTGACTCATTCAGAATCTTGTGACGAATCCTCAGATCGCAGATCGACTGCCTCCGGAGACCGGACCGATGCCAGCTTCCCGCTATGACCACGCCATGCACTCCGTTTCCAACAGAGGCGGTGCTCGCACGATCGTGATCGCCTGTCTTGTGCTCGCAGCGGTTGTGATCATCGGAGTCTGGTCGGTCGGGAACGGCGACTCTTCGGTGAACGTCCAGAGCGCCGTCGATATGCACAAGGTCGAGCAGACGACCTTCGATATCTCGGTCGTCGCCAACGGCGAGCTGGAAGCGAAGAACCAGACCGAGATCCGGTCGGAACTCGAATCCCGCTCCGAGATTGCCGAACTCGTCGACGAGGGCATCCGGGTGAAGGAGGGCGACCTGCTGGTTCAGCTCAACAGCGAGCAGATCGAGAACCAGATCGACGAGCGCACCTTGCAGGTCGAATCATCGAAGAGCGAGCTGATCTCCGCGGAGAACGCGTACGAGATCCAGCTCTCGGATAATGAGTCCGCGCTGAGCAAGGCAAGGCTCAACCTGGAGCTCGCCGAGATCGAGCTGAAGAAGTGGACCGAGGGTGATTTATACAAGAAACGCGAGGAACTCAGGCTTGCCATCGAAAACGGCAAGCGCCGGATGGAGCAGGCGCAGGAAAAATTCGCGGATTCAGAACTCCTCGAGCCGAAGGGCTTCGTCAGCACCGACGAACTCCGCGAGGACGAGATCAAGATGATCGAGGCAAAGGCCGCGTACGAGACCGCGCAGCTGAACCAGGAAGTTTATGAGAAATACGAGCGGGTCAAGCAGGAAAAAACGCTCAACTCTGAGGTTGAACAAACCCTCGCCGAACTCGATCGCGTGCAGCGAAAAAACGCGAGCCACCTCGCGAACGCGGAGGCCAGGCGCACCAACCGACGCAGGCAACTCGCAATCCACGAAGAGAAGCTCGCGGAACTCGAAACCCAGCTCAAGGCATGCACGATCCTCGCCCCGACCGACGGGCTCGTCGTGTACGGCACCAGCATCGGCAACGGTCGAGGCCGGATGATGTTCGGCGGCAACGGCCCGCTCCAGGTCGGGCAGGAAGTCCACCCGAACCAGCTGCTGATGGTGCTCCCTGACACCAGCGAGATGGTCGCCGCGGTCCGCGTGCACGAGAGCTACGCCGGCCGGGTGAAACCGGGGATGTCCGCGGTGATCAGCTGCGATGCGGCGCAGGGCCTGACATTCACCGGCACCATCGCGAGCATCGGTGTGCTCGCCGAATCCGGCGGCTGGCGTGATCCGAACCTCCGTGAGTACACCGTGAAGATCGACCTCGACGAGATCGAGGACGAGAGCAAACTCAAGCCGTCAATGAGAGCCGAAGCACGGATCGTGCTCGGGAATGTCAACGACGCGATCGCGGTGCCGATCCAGGCGGTCTTCCAGGAAGGGCGTTCGAGTTACGTGTACTGCCCCAAGGGGTCCAAGTTTGCGCGCACCGAAGTGAAGGTCGGCAGGCGATCGTCGACATTCGCGCAGATTGTCAAGGGTCTCGACGCCGGCGACACGGTGCTCCTCCGCGAACCAACACCGGGCGAGGTCTTCCGCGACAAGGATGCCGACGACTCGGACAATGCATCTGATAGCGCGGTTGCCGAGACGGGGCAGCCCAAGCCTGGAGCACGGATGGTCAGTGACACCGCCGGCTCAAAGCCGAGCCGCAAGGGTGGTCACAGCAGCGCCGGGAATGAATAATCCGCTCGGCTGACGCCCCGCTTACGCGGCGCGATCCTGTTCGTTTTCATCTTCCCAGACCCGATTTTCGTCGGCATGGATGTCCCACTCGAAGGGATGATCCGGGTAGAAATTATCCTCTGAGACATCCTCGCCCTCGCTCTCGACGACCTCGATGTCGGTCCGGAGCTTGAGGTCGTAGTCGTCGCCCTCGCCGTCGAAAGCGGCGAGATCCTTGATCGTGCGCACGCTGGGCCTGCAGGGGTTCGCGGAGGTGAAGTCCGTCACCACCGCGAGTTCACCGCTGGAGAGTTTTACCAGCGAGCCCGGCGGGTAGGGGGGCACCACCGCGAGCAGCGCCTTGAACGTCATTGGATCGAGCCAGTCGCGATACGGCTCGTGCTGGAGCATCTTCAGCGCGCGCACCGTCGGGACGCACCCCGAGCCGTCGAGCGGGTGGTGCAGGCGATCGAAGATGTTCGCCGCCGAGACGATCCTGGGGAAGACGTGGATCTTGTCGCCGATAAGCCCGCCGAGCGTGCCGTCGTAGCGTCGCCGTTGGGGGTAGCCGGTCCCGTCGTAGCGCTGGTGGTGGTGCAGCACGGTGACCGCGGCGGTCGGATCGACCTTGCCTCGGACGAGCTCGTACCCCTTGACGACGTGCTTGCGGTATTCGGGGTCTTCCTCGTCACCGGTCTCGTGCCAGCGCTCAACGACTTCCGGGTCGAGCGCGAGCGTGCCGATGTCGTGGAGCATCGCGCCGACACCGAGGTTGACGACGTCGGTCGCCTTGTCGGGGCTCAGTCGTTTCCGCTGTTTGACGAGGTACCCGCCCATCTTGAGGCCCATCAGCAGGCTGAGGATGCACACGGTGGACGAGTGCCGCAGCAGCGCATCGTCGATGCTCGCCATCTCCTGCACGAAGATCGCCGCCTTGGGATCGTCGATGAGCTTGTCGAGCAGGGATCGGATGGTGTCCTTGTACTCGGCGTAATCGAGCTTGGCGCAGTTGCCCGTCGCCGCGATATCGAAGGCGATGGCGATCTGCCCGTGGACGCGCGCCTGGCAGTCGAAGATGTGCGGGTTGATGTAGGTGTTGATGAAATCGAGATTGGGGTACTGGATCCAGATGTCCCGGACGCCGAGCTGCTTGAGGCGGCGCAGCGCGTTCTTGTCGATCTCGAATGTCTGCTTCAGCAACACCTGCCCCCGGCTCTTGGGGTGCGCCACGGGGATCGCAAGGATCATCCCGGGTCGGACTTGGTGGATCGGTACGCGCAGCATGAGGGATTCGGTAATCGGACGTTGCCAGGGGACGGACGTTCCCTCTGTCATCGATCCGATCGGGGGTGCGCTTTGGGGTCTTTCCTGAACGAGGCAGGAATTCGGTTTTCGCGCCGGTGTTATTCGCCCAGCGTGCGCTTGCGGCGCAGCGTGTGGTGGTAGTGCTGCGCGAAGCGGTGGGCCTCATCGCGGACCGCCTGGCACAATCGCAGCCCGGGGTTCTCGCGTCCCAGCCTGATCGGCTCGGTTTTGGCCCTGACGTAGATCAGTTCCTCCCGCTTGGCGAGCGAGATCACCATCGGGGGTTGGATATCCAGTTGCTCGAAGGCGTCTTGAGCCGCGTGGAGCTGACCCAACCCGCCGTCAATCAGGATCACGTCCGGGTACAACTCCTGCCCGGCGCCGGCGTCCCGATAACGCCTCGAAACGACCTCGCGGATCGAGGCGTAGTCGTCGTTGCTCGCGGTCCGGATGCGGTACCGGCGGTAGCCCTCTTTGAAAGGCCTGCCATCAACGAAGCTGACCTTGGAGCCAACGGTCTCGCCGCCCTGGAGGTGCGCGATATCGATCCCCTCGACGCACCGGATGGGTGTCTCCATCTCGAGCGCGCGCTGGAGGCTCGCGACGCATTTCTTGGGATCGAGCACGAACGACTCGGCTTCCGGTTGCCACTGGTCCTTGCGCGAGGCTCGGTGATCGAGTTTCTCGATCGCGCGGATCTCGTCGCGGAGCATTGCCGCTTTTTCGTAGTCGCGGCTTTCCGAAGCGGCTTCCATTTCTGTGCGCAATTCACGGAGCATCGCGCTCCGCTTGGAGCGGACGAACTTGAGAAACCGGTCGATGTCGGCGCGGTAGTCGGCCTTGTTGATCCGAGCGGCGCAAGGCGCCGAGCAGCGACCGATCGGGTGCAACAGGCAGGGACGGAACATCGGGAGCTTGGGATCGCCCTCAATGATGTCCAATTCGCAGGTGCGGAACTTGAAGACGCGCTGGAGCGCCTGCATCGCCTGGTGCAGCGCGCCGGGGGAGGTGAACGGACCGAGGATCGTCGCGTTGCGGAACCGCGGCTCGTTGATCGCGCGCGTGACGAAGACCCCCGGGAAGTCTTCCTGTGTCGTGACGGCGAGGTACGGGAAGGTCTTGCCGTCGGTGAGGAAGGCGTTGAACTTCGGCTTGATGTCCTTGATGAGCCGCGCTTCGGTCAGGAGGGCTTCCCACTCCGTCTCGCACACGAGCACGTCGAAGTCGTGGACAAGATCGAGCATCGGCTGCTTGCGGGGACCAAGGTCCGCGGACTTCTGGTAGTACGAGGCGACCCGGTCGGCGAGTTTCGACGCCTTGCCGACGTACAGGACGACGCCCTTGTGGTCCTTGTGCAGGTACACCCCCGGCGATTTGGGCAGGTCGCGTGCTTTTTTGAGCAGACGGACGCGGCGCTGGTGATCCGTTTCCGATCCCCAACTCGGCGGCGTGTCGGCGGGGAGATAGCCGTCTTCATCCGCGATCGGGGTGTCGGCGTCGTCAGGCATCAGGGGATAGGGTAGCCGCCCGATTGTGGCGGCTTCCAGTCAGCCGATCGCGAGTTGGCACATCGCTTCGACACCCATCGCGATCGCGTCGTCGTTGAAATCAAAGTCCGGCGCGTGGAGTGAGGGGTAGGAATCCTGCGACTCCGGTTTGAGCCCAAGGAAGAAGAAACACGCCGGGACGTGGTGGCCGTAGTAGGAGAAATCCTCGCCGCCCATGATCGGGCGTTCGACAACGCCGACACGATCATCACCGAAGTGGCCGCGCACCGCGGCGAACCACGAATCGGTCAGCGCCGGCTCGTTGTGCGTGACGGGGTAGCCCTCTTTGTATTCGATCTCGGCGTGGCACTGGTGGGCTCGTGCGACGTGGTGGATGATCTCGTGGAAGCGTTCCTTGGCGAGTTCGCGGACCTCGTTGCGGAGCGTGCGGACCGTCCCGATGAACCGGGCGCTCTCGGGGATGACGTTGTGCGCGGTCCCGCCCGCGTGGACCGCGGTGACGGAACAGACGACGCTGTCGAGCGGGTCGGCGCAGCGCGAGGCGATCGATTGCAGCGACGAGATGCACTGCGCACAGGCGACGACCGGATCAATCCCGAGGTGCGGCATCGCGGCGTGGGTCTGCTTGCCCTTGATGGTCACGATGAACCCGTCGGTGGAGGCGAGCAGCTCGCCGGTCTTCGAGGCGACACGACCGAGTTCGAGCGCCGGCCAGCCGTGAAGGCCGAAGATGCGTTCGACCCGAGGGCCGATCCTGGAGCCGTCGAGAGCGCCATCGGCGCACATGCGCTGGCCACCTCCGCCGCCTTCTTCAGCGGGTTGGAAGACGAGCGTGACCGGGTTGGGTCGGTTTTCGAGGTTGTTGAGCGTGCGCGCAACACCGATGAGGATCGCGGTGTGCCCGTCGTGGCCGCAGGCGTGCATCCGGCCTTCGTGCGTGGAGGCGTAGGGGACCCCGGTGTGCTCATCGAGCGGGAGCGCATCCATGTCGGCGCGGAGGGCGACCGGGGAGCCGCCGTCGGTCGTCGCGGGGATGTGCGCGAGGACACCGGTTCCACCGGCGAGGTCGGCGATGTATTGCACGCCGACTAAGTCGAGCTCTTCGCGGATGCGGGCGCTGGTGAGCGTTTCCTGATAGCCGAGTTCGGGGATGCGGTGCAGGTCACGGCGGAGCGCGACGAGGTGGTCGAGGTCGGCCTCGATGCGGGCTTTCAGGCTGGTGGAGGTTTTGGTCACGGCGGTGTCTTTCATACGCATGATCGTAGCGTCCCGCCGGTTAGCGCAGCGCGTGGAGGCCCAACTCCTTGCGGGATGCGTTGATCGTTGTCATCGCGGCGCGGGATCCTTGGCAGAGTTTGATGAGCTGGGTTGCGGTGATCCCGAGGCGTAATCCGGCCTTCTTTGGATCCCATTTCGAGTCGCTCAGCGTGTCCATCGCCTCAGCGAGCAGCGCCGGGTAGTCCTTGTTTTCACGATTGCAGCGGAGGCGATCCCCATTGCGGCGTGAGCGCCAGAGGTCGGAGGCGATCTCATCGAGCCCGGTCGATCGAGGGGGCGGGCAGCGGTGCGCGATGGCGAGCTGGATGCGCAGCCGGCGCAGCGCGACCTTTTTATTCTCGACCTGCGATCGCCGCTCGGAGGCCTGCGCGCTGATCCCGGTCGGTTGGTGCGACAAGGTGACGGCGGTTTCGACCTTGTTGCGGTGCTGGCCCCCCGGACCGCTCGACCGGCTCGTGCCCGCTTTGCACTGCGACATCAGCGTGTCGTCATCGAGCGCTGCGGGATGGATCGGCCGATCGCTCACGCGGAGCCCTGGAACGCGGCGCTGGGCGAGGCGTTGAGTGTCAGGTCGTCGTGGTCGCCGGACAGGAGTTGCTGGTGCGCGAGCCCCGCGATCATCGCGGCGTTGTCCATGCAGTACGGCATCGCGGGGAGCCGCAGGTCGAGATCGCGTTCGTCGGCGAACCGGATGAGTGATTCGCGCAGCAACGAGTTGGCGCTGACGCCGCCTCCGACGAGCAGGGTCTTGCAGTCCGAGTTGGATTCGCGGTCGTGCGCACGGCCCAGCTTCAGGATGATCGCGCTCACCGCGGCGCGCTGGAACGAGGCGGCGAAGTCGCGGCGTTGTGCCTCGCTCCAGTCGGTGTGGTCGCGCTCGAAGGTTGTTTTCTTGCCTTGTCGCATCGGTTTGCCGCGGACGGCGTAGAGCATCGCGGTTTTTAATCCTGAGAACGAGAAGTTGAGCGTCTCGGGGTCAAGCGTGCTGACCGGGAACTTGTGGGCCCGGTCGTTGCCCAGCTTTGCCATCGCGTCGATCTGCGGTCCGCCGGGGTAGGGGAGCCCGAGCACCACCGCGCCCTTGTCGTACGCCTCTCCGATGGCGTCGTCGATGGTTGTGCCGATGCGGGTGATGTCGGTAGGCGATCCACAGCGGAAGATCGCGGTATGCCCGCCGCTGACGACGAGGCCCAGCGCCGGGTACTCGGGTGCTTCAGCGTCGAGCGCGCCGGCCCAGAGGTGCGCGTGGATGTGATCGATGCCGACGATCGGGATGTCGAGCGTCAGCGCGAGCGCCTTGGCCGCGGCGACACCGACCAGGAGCGAGCCGATCAGCCCCGGCCTGTTGCCGACGGCGATCGCATCGATGTCGTTGAGCGAACATCCTGCCTCTTCGATCGAAGCGCGGAGGGTTGGGATGAACCGCTCAACATGAGCCCGGCTCGCGATCTCGGGGACGACCCCTCGGTACATCTCGTGCAGGTCGTGCTGTGAGGCGATCGCGTTGGACAGGACGCGGACGCCGTCGTCAACGACAGCGCAGGCGGTTTCGTCGCAACTGGATTCGATGCCGAGGATGCGCATGGAGAGGGAGTGTATGCGCCGGGTTCGCAGTTATTCCTGATCGATCCGCTCGACCGGGGCGCCGTTGAGCCAGCGGCGGAGGCCCTCGTCGGTGATATGGAGGGTCACAACACGATTCCCCTCGGCGTCGAAGATCTCGACCGAGCCGTTGACGATCTCGGCGTCCTCCGGGATCAGGTCGATCGCTTCGGCGTCCTCCTCATCGATCTCGCCCTCGATCGCGGCGACCCGGCGGTCGATCCGATCCAGCTCGCGGAGGATCCGGTCGCGGGCGCTGCGGATGCGCTGGAGCTCGACGACCTCAAGCGAGGAATCACCATCGACGTCCTCACCGGTGGCGATCCACTCGCCGCTCGTGAGGCGCTGCTCGATCGCATCCACCGCGACGGCGAGCTGCGGATCGCTCAGCGTCTCGCGGATGTATTCGACGAGGGCGCCGGGCTCGGTGGGCGCTTGCTCTTCGGTGTTCTCGTTGGTTCGGTGGATGATCGAGCGGGTGTTGCGCACGCGGAGCATCGCGTTGTACTCGGTGTTGGTCATCGGGGAGAAGAACCCGGGGTCGGGGTCGACGCCCCAGACGGTCGAGTCGTCGGTGCGGTGAATGACTTTGTTGGCGGGTCCGAAGTAGTGGCGCTCGGTGAGCTTGATCTGTCCGGCGCCTGATGGGAGCGCGACAACGCCCTGGACGCTGCCCTTGCCGAATGTGCGCTCGCCGACGACGATCGCCCTGCCGTTGCCCTGGAGCGCGGCGGAGACGATCTCGCTCGCTGAGGCGCTCTGGCGGTTGGCGAGCACGGCGATCGGGAAATCGCTGAGCGTTCCCTCGGCGACGGCGTAGACGGTTTCGTCTTCACCGGCGCGGCCTCGGGTCGAGACGATGACGCCGTTCTCGAGGAAGAGGTCGGCGATCTCGATCGCTGCGGGGAGCAGACCACCGGGGTTGAAGCGGAGGTCGATGATCAGGGCGCCGATGTCGCCGGTGGATTGGAGATTATTGATCGCGGCGCGGAACTCTTCGGTGGTCGGCGCGTTGAACTGGGTCACGCGGATGTACCCGATACGGTTGATCGGATCGATCAGGTAATCCCAGCCGTCACCGATTCGCGCGAACCCTTCAACGGTCCGAGGCGTGATCTGGCGGCGGGTGATATCGAGGTCGAACTGCTTGTCATCGCGCTCGATGGTGACGGTGACCACGGTTCCTGGGACACCGGTGAGGCGGTCGATCGAGGCCTGCAAGGGCTCATCGAATGTTGTCTCGTTGTCGATCGCGATGACGCGATCACCGGGCATGATCCCGGCGTGGATCGCAGGGGAGTCTTCCAGCGGTGACGCGATGGTCATCCAGCCGTCCTCGGTGCGGACGGTGGCGCCGATGCCGGCGTACTCGCCGCGGAGGGATTTATTGAATTCGCCGAGCATCTCGTTGGGGACGAAGACGGTGTAAGGATCGCCCAACTCCTCGATCATTGCGTCGATGACCGCCTGCTGGAGCGCGGGCATATCCGGGGTGGTGACGAACCGGTCCTGGATTAGGCGGTGTGTCTCGATGATCGGGTCGAACCACGCGAAGGGGTTTGAGGCGTCGTCGACCTGAACGCTGTCCGCGGCGCGGAGCGTGGCGGTGGGCATCATCACGATCAGCGTCAATAGAGCGAAGAACAGATTTTCGCGGCGGGTCGGGATCGGCACGTGAGGCTCCTTCAATGGTGGGCTCGGTCCTGTTGGCGTCGAACAATCCTACGTCTTCGGCCAGTGATTGTTGCGGAATGGTGCGTGGTTGCGTCGTTTTGTGGGGCGCCGATGCAGGGCTGGCCCTACCATCGGCCTGATTCCGCTGATTCTCGGATCCATTTATGCCCACGAACACCGAACGCACATCTATCAAGGTCGCCGCTGAGCGGGCGGTCCTCGTCGCCGTCCACCTGCCCGCCGGTGGCCACGACCCTCGTGATCCACTCGGGGAACTCGCCTCGCTGGCGCGGACCGCCGGCGCGGAGATCGTTGCGGAAATGATCCAGAACCGGCAACGCCCCGAATCCGGGTCGTACATCGGATCGGGCAAGCTGCACGAACTCAAGGCGCTGTGCGATGAGGTGGAAGCCTCGATCGTGATCTTTGACAACGGGCTTTCGCCTTCGCAGATCGGCAACATCGAGAAGGTGTTGCAGATCAAGGTGATCGACCGATCTGAATTGATCCTCGACATCTTCGCGAGCAGGGCGACGACGCAGGAAGCCAAGGCGCAGGTTGAATTGTCGCAGCACGAGTACACCTACCCCAGGCTCCGCGCGATGTGGTCTCACCTCGAACGCATCGCCGGGTCGGGCGCCGCCTCGATGGCGGGCATCGGCACGAGGGGCCCCGGCGAGCAGCAGCTCGAGATCGACCGCCGGATCGTGCAGCGCAAGCGCACGGTCCTCAAACGCGAGTTGTCCGAACTCCTCGGCAGGAAGAAACGACTCGTCGCCAAGCGGAAGGTTGATCATTTCACCGTGGGGCTCGTCGGGTACACCAACGCCGGCAAATCCACGCTCTTCAACACGGTCACCGAGGGCGGGGCGTTCGTAAAAGATCAACTCTTCTCGACGCTGATGACGCGCACAAGGCAGTGGGACCTCGGTGGCGGCTTGAACGTCATGCTCTCGGACACGGTCGGGTTCGTCCGGGATCTACCGCACAATCTGGTGGCCTCGTTCCGCGCGACATTGGAAGAGGCGACCCACGCGGACCTGCTGCTGATCGTGCTCGATGTCTCCGATCCATCCGCAACGCTCCAGTACGAGACGGTGATGCGCACGCTCGATGATCTCTTTGAAGAGGTGCGCAAGGTGGAAGAGGAGAACGATGAGAACGAATGGGTCGAGCCGACGCGGCTCCTGCTGCTCAACAAGGCGGACCTGCTCGAAGACAACGCGGAACTCCTCCTCTGGCAATCCAAAGAGGAAGAATCAATCGTGGTCAGCGCACTCCCGACTGGTGAAGGGCTGATGACGATCGGGAATGCGGCGCTCACCGAGCGAGTCCGCGAAGCAGCGCAGGGCGCCGTTCGGCTGGTGGACATCACGGCGCCGCTCTCGGACTCGAAATCGATCCACACGCTCGAAAACAGGGCCGAGGTCCTCGATCGGGAATACACCGGGACCGAGGTCAGGCTCCGCTGCAAGGTGGGTACGAGGGTCCTTGCCCAGTTGCGGTCAGCCGGGGCGAAGCTGACGATCGAGCCGGTGGCCTCCGAGGCGGCGCTGGAAAGCGACCCTCCCGGCGGCTACGCTTGACGCCACGCCACCTTAGCTCAGTTGGTAGAGCGGAGCTTTCGTAAAGCTCAGGTCTGCGGTTCGAGTCCGCAAGGTGGCTTTTCACACTCCTCCACGCAGATCACGCAACGCGTGATCGAGAAAACGGCGGATCTGAATAGCAGATCCGCTCGTTCGGCGTGGTGTGCAACCGTTTATTGTTGACACTTGATAGATCGTTGCGCAAGAGGGCTACGGTGTTACCGCAACTGCCTCGGCGTGGCGCTGGCGATCAGTCGGACGGAATCAGGCAACTCCGCGACGGACATGTTCGCCGCGAGATCGGGATCGGGGTCGAGCGTGATGTCGATCGTTGCGCGGTCGAGCAGCCAGGTCTCTTCGTCGAAGTCCATCGTGAACTGTGCCGCGCGCACGCCGGAGAGCAGGGGACGCTCCTGGAGGAGCACCGCCGGGTCCACATCGGCGTTGATCAGGACATACCAGAGCACGCCAGGGCGGGTCGGATCGACATCAGGACGAAACTCGAATCTCGTGACGCGGTTGAGCCCCGCGGCGCGGTCGGCTTCGGTGATGAACTCGATGTTGTCGGCGATCACCGGGTTCAGCGCCGGGTCGAGGACATCGGCCGGGGCCGGCCCGAAGGTGGTCCCGGTCCGGACCTGCGACAGGATGCGGTGCGTGACGAGCCGCCCCACCACGTGCATCGATGCCGATTCGGAGGTCGCCTGGTACCGCTTGAAGGAGAAGTCCAGCGCGACGAGCATCGCCGTCAGCAGCGATGACGTGATCGCCAGCGCGATGAGCATCTCCACAAGGCTGAATCCCCGGCGTCTGGTTGTGATCGTGTTGATCCGCATGCGTGTGTCCATTGGTCGAGAATCAGGAATCGGTGGGTGCGATCAGTGATTGTGGTCAGGGCGTCGCGACGGTCGCGTTCAGTCTGCCCTCGCGGTAGGTGTACGAGATCGGCTCGATGTCGATCGGGGCGATGAGCCCGTCGGGCATCACGATGTCGGGGTCGTAGTTGAGCACGACCTTGCCGTAGCCGTTGAAGGGCACCGGGACGCCGCCGTCACCGGGGTTGTTGGTGTCGGGGAGCCCGTCACCGTCGAGGTCGAACCCGACGATCTGGACGCCGTTGTATTCGAAGATCGAGTACCCCTCGAGGTCGCCCTGGTCAGGGCTGAAGTAGCCGAGTGTGATGTTGAAGTTCGCCGGATTGCCGACCGCCTGTCCGAAGTGCTGGAGCGCGGGATCTGTCGTGCGCGGATCGAAGGTCAGCAGCAGGGCGCCGTTGAGTGTGGCGTTGCCGCGGACATCAAGGATGCCGGCAATGATCAGCCCCTGAAGGTTCACGTCCTGGCTGGGGTCGGCGTTGTTGGTCCCGATATCGACGGAGTAGTGGGGGAGCATCATCGAGCTCTGCTCGATGAGCGGCTTGTCCGCCTCATCCGGGTTGAGGTCGGTGTCCTCGGGATGCTCGGGGTGCTCTGTGTAGAACTTCGTCGCGCCGGTGAACGCGATCTTGTTGCGGATCGGGCTGAAGACCACCGGCTTATCCGCGACGATCGAGCCAACGAAGATGCAGTCGTGGAAGCGGATGTTGTTCGACAGCGGCTTGGTGCTGACGTACCGCGTCCCGCTGACTTCGAGCCTCGGCACGTTGAAGGCCGGGGGCTTGATGATCGTCGCGTCGTAATAATCATTGTCGAGCTGCGCCTCGCTCGAGTCAGGGAGCGGCGGGTATTTCATGCTCAGATCAACGTTCTGGACGCCGTAGTACCGCCACGCGTCGTGGGTGTTCCCGGTGTAGGTCTCGACGTAGGTAACGCCGACGAAGGTGCAGTCCTCGAAGAGCGCGTTGGTCCCGACCGGGATGTGGACGTCCTTGAAGACCTGGTTGCGGATCACCGGGCGCTCGTACCAGTCCGCCGCCGCAGGAGCGCCGAAGGGCGCGCGCTCGATGACCCTCGCGTAGTCATCATTCGGTCCAGCGCCGTCATCGAAGACCGGGTTGAGCGTCACGCCGGTGACCGAACCGTCCGGTGCGGTGTCTTGCGTCGAGATGTAGGCAAGGCCGGCCTGCGCCAGGAAGGGACCGCCGTTGGAAGCGGCTGCGAGCGCGGTCTGCGCAATGTCGAAGGTGTCGAACCCGACATCGGGGAGCACGTCGTCGCCCTGGTCAAACGCGACCGGCGAATCGCCATCCCCGGCGCGGATCGCGCCTTGGAGGATCTCCTGATAGTCATCCAGCGCCGCGCCGTCGGCGTCGATCTGGTTCTCCCAGTCGTTGCGGTTGGCGCGGAGCACGACCGAGCCTCGGATTTTCGCGTACCGGTCCTTCGTGTCGATCGCGCCGTCGCGGTAGCCGAGCGCGGTGTCGCGTGTGTCAATGTAGCCGTCGCCGTTGCGGTCGGGCAGCGCCGAATCGATCAGGAACGCGAGGTCATCGTCGATCGCGCTGAACTCGGGAGTGAGCAGTTCGTTGGGGGTGCCTGCGATCAGCAGTGCGCCAAGGACGACCTTCCCGTCGTGGTCGCTGTCGTAGAACTTGAGGAAGAGATCGAACTCGTCGAGCACGTTGTCGGCGCCCGATGCGATCTCGGTGAAGGCGTTGTCCGCGGAGGCGTCGCCGTCGTAGTCGTTGGTGTTGAGCGTCGCGAGCCCGGACCCCTCGATGGTGTGCTGGATCGAAAGGCGGTTGTCGCCGTTTGTGTCGTGGGTGACGACCTCGGTGTAGAAGTCGACGATGATGTCGTCGAGGGTGCTGTCGAGCCCGTAGAAATCGCTCCGGACAACGATCGGGTGCCCGTCAACCTCGTTGACCTGATCGTACCGAGCGCCGATCGGACCGTTGATCTGCACGTTTTTGCCGACCATGATTTTGCTGGGACCGAGGATCGCGTGCTTGATCCTCTTGAGAACGAGGAAGTCCTGCTGCGCCGTCCTGGTGATCCAGGAATCGGAGATGCCGTCGTATGCGAACCCGGTGACCACGGCGCGGAAGTCGCCCGAACCGAGCGGGACGTAGGTGATCTGCGCCGCCTCGATCGCGTTGCCGTTGCCGTCGCGTGCGAGCACGATGGGGTTCGTCACGAGCCAATTCCCGCTGGTCGCGTAATCAACCGGGAGCGCGACCGTCGCGTCGAGCAGGTGCATGTCTGTCAGGATGCCTGCGACACCGCTGGTTGCGTCGGCGCCATCGGGGTCGAGCACCTCGCCATCGGCGTTGCTCCACGTCCCGTCCCACAGGTCGTCTGCGTAGGCGCTATCGATCACGCCCTTCTCGATTCGGAACTGCGCCGACGCGGTCGCCAGCCTGGCCTTGGCGATATCGAGCCCGGTGTCCACAGCGCCAAGCGATCGCATGACGAGCAGGTGGCTCGACGCGGTGCGCAGGTTGCCCTGGCTGACGATCGCCATCGCGGCGCTGAGCGAGCCGAAGAGCACGAGGAACATCATCGCGAGCACCGCGGCGACGCCTCGGCGTTTCTGATTCGGCTTGGGTTGTTTGCGTTTCGTGTTCACGTCCTGGTCCTTCCGTCCCCACCTGCCTGCTGTG
>JAJDDA010000192.1 GCA_029260535.1 Phycisphaerales bacterium
GCGGGGAGGTTGGCGAGGGATCCTTCCATGGAGAAGACGCCGTCGGTGACGACCCAGACCGCGTGGTCGTCGTCGATCGCGTTTCGTGCTTTGGTGAGCGCCTCGCGGAGGGCGTCCATGTCGTTGTTGGGGTAGACGAACTTGTGAATACCCTTGTGGATGGTCGTCGCGAGGCGGACGGAATCGATGATGCACGCGTGGTTGAGCGCATCGGAGATGATCGCGTCGCCGGATTCGGCGAGCGTCGGGAAGACGGCTTCCGTCGCGTTCCAGCAGGAGACGAACGTGTACGCGGCTTCGACACCGAGGAAGTTCGCGATGGTGTGTTCGAGGGTCTCATGGGGACAGAACGTTCCGCAGATGAAGCGGACGGAGGCGGTCCCGGCGCCGAACGCGGAGAGGCCGGAGAGGCCCGCTTCGACAACCTCGGGGTGGTTGGCGAGGCCGAGGTAGTTGTTGGAGCAGAAGTTGAGGCAGTCGCCGTGATCGCGGAGCGTGGTGACGGGTCCCATCGCGCTCTCGATCATCTGGAGCTGCTTGAACTGCCCGGAGTCGCGGAGTTTGGTAAGGATGGACTCGGCACGGGTGCGGAAAGGGTTGGCGGCGGTGATGGTCATGGCGGGGCTCCTGCTGTTGGCACAAGGATAGCAGGGGGCGGGGGATCAGATCGTGGTGGGGTGCGTACCTGTTTTTATGGCGATGTTTCGGATGATCCTGGGCAAGTGCTGGAAGTGGAGCGGGTGCCCGCTGGTTGTGCTGGTGGCTGTGCCTGCGCTGGTGTTCCAGACGTGGCGCCTTGCTGATCAGAATGTTCAGGTCGTAAGAGTCTGCGGCGCGAATACAGTTGTGGTAACCGTTTCAAGCGGAGTTGTAGTAGTTACAACAGCAGTTACGAATCGAATTGGAAAATATTTGATTCGGTCATATCCGCCCCTCGGCAGTGCCCCTCGACGAGAACTCCAACGAGTGTGGTACTGCTGGGATAGGCAGCGTGGTGAGAACGTGGCTCTGCGGGATGTCGATGATCTGGATCGATTCATACGCTTGGGCAGAGTTGCGATTGATCCCATTCAACCGCGTGTTGAGTCCGGTCTTTGGGCACCGACTCGGTTCTCCGGTACTGTCCGTTGTCATTACTTCGGTCTCGGTGTCTCCGAGAAAACGATGGCCAATGAGATGATGGCTGAGGTAATACGAAATGGTGAAACCTCGGCGGGCGACGCGGTATCTCAAGCGATCTTGCTCGGAGAAGAGCATTATTCTGGGCAAATCTCGTTCGGATATGTGCACAATGCGATCGCATTTTTCTTGGTTGTTATGATTGGGAGAGGGGTATTGGGGTCGCGTCGGCTGATCAGATTGCGCCGTAGTACGTAACTTTAATTATGGCTCTTTTTCGACAAATGCTGGGCAAGTGCTGGAAGTGGAGCGGGTGCCCGCTGGTGGTGCTGGTGGCGGTGCCGATGCTGATCGTTCAGACTCGGGATCTGGCAGGGCCTTTTACTGATTATCAGAATCAATCGGGCGTCAGGAATCTGTGGTATCGACTCACCGATCAGTTTTCGATGCCCTTTGGGCTGGGGCTCCCGTCAATACCGCCGTTCTTCACGATCCACACCGAAGCCGAGTGTTGTGACATCTATCCACCTCGGATTTCTCACACTTGCGATACAAGTGTTATTCAAGGCCAATGTTATTCTTGGGGCGCGCATAGGCCGACGCTGGAATATCGGGGAATTTGGGCGATCACCAGTCGATACTCGTCTTTCCTCTTGCCAAGGAACTACAACCACCAGCCTCCTCTAGAAATGTCGTCCGAGGACTTTGAATCAGTGATGCAATACCTCGCTGAGGAGTACAAGGAGTGGTACTTTGTTCATGGCTGGAGATATGATCCGCTGGTCTTTGATCAGCTCATGGCGGGCCGTGCGGAATGGGGCGAGCCGATCTATTCAGGTTATGCGCACAATGCTCTTGCTCTGTTTCTTCTCGGTACTACAGGCCGAGGCTTGATTGGTACTCGGCGGTGGTGGCGGGCTTTGCGGGCACGGCTCAGAACTAAGAAGAACCGCTGTGTCGTGTGCGGCTACAACCTGCGCGGTCAGACCCGCGGTCGCTGTCCCGTGTGCGGCGTGCTCATCCCTGATCGGCACGCAGAGGTCTACACCGAGCGCGAGAAGATCCCGGGGATCGAATCAGGCGTTTTCAATGTCGCCGCCGCTGGTCGCGGAAGCCGGGGGGATCAATCCGATCAGGATGAAGATCGCGCCGGCGGCGATGAGCCACAGGCGGGTGGATGAATCCGTTGTCCACCGGCGCAGGCGCGTGTGCGCGAGGTTGAGCGGGGCGGCTTGCCTTGGTGTTGGCTCGATCTCGGCGAAGATGTTGGTCTCCGGTGATGTCGTTTCACCGGCGAGGATGACCGGGTGCTTGTCCGCCGGCGCGAGGTTGAGCTGTGTCGCGGCGAGCGAGAGGTAGAGCCGATCGTCACCGCGGCTGATCGCGTCGAGGTAGTCGCCGTACGCGGTGAGGCGGTCGGTCTGCGTGTCACGGCGTGCGATGGCGGCGTCGCGGTGGTTCTCGGCGCGGAGGCGGTCGTCGTGGGCCGGGATGAGGACAGTGGCGACGAGAAGCGCAGCGCCAGCGATCAGGAAGAGCCAGCCTGGGTCGAAGGCCTCGACAGTTCGCATCGAGAGCAGGGGTCGGGATGGGGTCTGGCGCCGATGGAACATCGGCCATTGGATCGGCGTTTTTTGTTTGATTTGGTGAGTACTCGGTGGATCAACGTGGCAGAAATCGACAGGGTCGATTACTACCACGGCACCCCGGAGGACCAATCACGTGACGGGGTTGGGCGGCGTCTGGTTCTGTAGGATCGCGGTGACGTTCTCGCAGACGATCTCGGTCATCATGGCGCGGTACTTGCTTGCTCCTGACCCGATGTGGGGGGTCAGGGCGACGTTGGGGAGGTCGATCAGCCCGGGCGCCGGGTGGGGTTCGTATTCGAGGACGTCGAGCCCGGCGGCGCGGATCGTGCCTGACTTGAGCGCCTCGACGAGGGCGGCTTCGTCGATAATCGCGCCCCTTGCGGTGTTGATCAGGACTGCTCTGGATTTCATCTTCGCGAGGCGGTCGGCGTTGATGAGGTGGCGGGTTTCGTCGTTGAGTGGGCAGTGGATCGAGACAAAGTCGGCGATGCGCAGTCCCTCGTCGATCGTGACGCGGGTCGCGTTGAGCGGGGCGTTCTCCCAATCGCGTTTGCGCGAACGCGAGGTGTAGAGGATCGGCATCCCCCAGCCGATCGAGCGGAGGGCGACGGCCATGCCGATCCGGCCTGCGCCGATGATGTGGAGCGTTCGGCCTGCGATATCGAGACCGAGGAAATCGCTCATGCCCATGAGGCCGTGCTCGGCCCAGCCGCCCCGGCGGACAAAGGGATCGAGTTCTGGGAGGCGTCTGGCGGCGGCGAGCAGGAGCGTCCAGGTGATGTCCGCGGTGCCCTCGGTGGTGGCCTCGGGGGTGTTGCAGACGGTGACCCGGCGGCGCGCACAGGCGGCGGTGTCGATGTTGTCGTAGCCGACTGCGAAGTTGACGACGGCGCGAAGGCGGCCACCGGCGGCGTCGAGGAAGGCGTCGTTGACCTGGTCGTGGAACATCGAAACGACGGCGTCGATCGGTGCGTTGTCGCGGAGGAAGCGGTGGAGGTCGGCCTGGTCGGGGTAGCCTGATGGTGGCCCGATGACGACGTTGGCGCCTTGCGCGGCGATGGGGTCGTACGAGCCGGGGGTCTCGCGGGTGACGACGATTTTCGGGGGGTCGTTGGCGGACATGCGTCAGGAATCCGCCGCGGCGGTTTGTGCGGGTTCGGGGGCCGGGGCGTCGGCATCGGCGCGCATGAAGAGGGCGTCGCCCTTGACGATGGAGTCTCCGGGCTTCAGCCCGCCCCACGTGGCGAGGGAATCGAAGGTGTCGCCTTTGTTGATCTCGCACGAGAAGCGGGAGAGGAGGTCGGTCATCGTTGCGGGTAGCGCCGGGAGGTAGAGGACGGCGGCGATGCGGATGGCTTCGGCGCAGTTGTAGAGGATCTGCGCAAGCTCGGTTCGCTTGGTTTCGTCCTTGGCGAGTTTGAACGGTGCGGTCTCGTTGATGTAGCGGTCGACCTCGCGGATGAGTTCGGTGGCACTGGCGAGGGCGCGGTGGATCTCGCAATCGTTGATGTGCCGGGTGTATTCGGCGGCGTGCTTTGCGGCGGATTCCTGCCATTTCGGGCAGTGCTCGCCGGGGTCGGGGCAGGCGTCGTCGAAGTATTTGGCGATCATGTTCGCCACCCGGGACGCGGCGTTGCCGATGCCGTTGGCGAGGTCGGCGTTGTAGGTCTCGATGAACTTCGCGTGCGCAAAGTCGGCGTCGGTCGCGCCCATGGGGCCTTGGGTCAGCAGGTAATACCGCATCGCGTCGTTGCCATACGCGTCGTTGTACGCACGGATGGTGGGGAGGTCGATGAAGTTGCCCAGCGACTTGGACATCTTCCGGCCCTCGCGGATCCAGTAGGAGTGCGAGTAGACGCACCCTGGGAGGTCCTCACCGAGCGCCATGAGCAGGCACGGCCAGATGACGGCGTGGAACCAGAGGATGTCCTTGGCGATGAGGTGGACGCTCGCGGGCCAGTGCTTGCGGCGGTTGGGCGTGTCGATCGTGGTGAGGTAGTTGAAGAGCGCGTCGATCCAGACGTACACGCGGTGGGTGTCGTCTCCCGGGATGTAGATGCCCCAGTCGTCGTCGTCCGGACCGACGGCGCGGGAGATCGGGATGTCGTTGAGGCCGGTCTTGATCCGCCCGAGGACCTCGTTCTTGCGCGCGTCGGGGCGGATGAATCCGGGGTTGCTGTCGATGTGCGCGAGGAGTTGGTCTTCGTACTTGCTGAGCTTGAAGAAGTAGTTCTGCTCGGTGCGTTTTTCGAGGGGCTTGCCGGTGACCGGGCTGTTGTAGTCGTTCTCACGAGCGACGTTTTCGGTGACGTACTCCTCCTGCGAGGTGTCGTACCAGCCGACGTAATCGCCGAGGTAGACGTCTCCAGAGTCCATGAGTTTCTTGATGAACGCGGAAACCTTCGTCTTGTGGCGGTCCTCGGTGGTGCGGACGAAGTCGTCGTTGGTGTAGCCGAGCTCTTCGAAGGCGCCCTTGAAGGCGTTGGCGTTGATGTCGGCCCACTCGATGAACGATTTGCCGCGCTCTTTGGCAGCGGTGGCGACTTTGTCGGCGTGCTCGTCGGTCCCTGTCAGGAAGAAGACATCGTCGCCACGGAGACGGTGGAAGCGGGCGAGGGTGTCCGCGAGGAGGGTGGTGTAGGCATGCCCGATGTGGGGGCGGTCGTTGACGTAGTAGATCGGCGTCGTGACGTAGAAAGATTGGGTGTCGTTGGGCATGGTGATTCGATTGTATTCGGGGAAGCGTCGTGGCGGCGGATCAGGGCGATCGCGACCCCGGTGACGGAGAGGAACGCGATCGGCTCTGCGATGTTGACCGGGGTTGGCTTCCAGGCGCCGACGAGCAGGAGGATCACGTCCGCTCCTGCGGCACAGAGGCAGATGAGCCCGACGAGGGCGATCAGCGTTCTGGTGGTGCTCTTCGGTGCGGGTGTATGGGCGTCGAACATTCTTGTTCAGAGCGTGGCGTTGACGGGTTCTGGACCGAGCGTGCAGCAGGTGATTTCGCCGAGGTCGCGGCGTGCGAGGTAGGTGTTGAGGGCGCTGAGGGTGACGGTGTCGATCTCTTCGATGATCTGCTCGAGCGATCGTGGGGCGTCGAGGGTGTGGACGTCCCTTGCAAGTGCCATCGCGCGGTTGCCGGTGGATTCGCCTGACATCACCACGCGGGACTTGAGCCCGATCTTGGCGCGGTCGAGCTCGCTCTGCGTGACGGCGCCTTCGGGCGTGTTGATGCGGCGGAGCTGATCGAGCATGACGCTGACTGCTTCGTCCGCCTTGTCGGGGGTTGTCCCGACGTAGGCGACGGTGCGGCCGAAATCGCGGTCGGCGGCGTAGGAGGCGAAGACGGAGTAGCAGAGGCTGCGTTTCTCGCGGACCTCGGTGAAGAGGCGACCTGACATGCCTCCTGAAAGAACGGCGATCGCGATGCGTTCGAGCGGGAGGTCCTTGCTGCTCGCGTTGGGGCTGTCGTGGGCGATGGCGATCTGCGACTGGTTTGTGTCGTCGGTCTCGTGGTGGAGGCCCCTTGTGGTTGGGGGTGACCAGGAGATCGCGTCCGGCTCGCCGGTCCAGCCGGTGAGGAGTGAATTCAGTTGCGCGGTGATCGCGTCGGGGTCGATGGCGCCAGCGGCGGCGAAGATGGAGCCGACAGGCAGCGCGGTGCTTGCCCAGTGATTCACGAGGTCATCGCGGGTGATCGCGGTGAGGCCCTCGACCGAGCCGAGATTGGATCGGTTGATGGGTGACGGGGCGTGGAACTGTTTGAGCGAGCGCATGACGCGCTCCTGCGGGTCGTCGTTGAGCGCGGCGATGGCCTGCAGGGAGAGGTCGCGGACGGGCTCGATCGCGTCGGCGTCGCAACGCGGGGCGCGGAGCATGTCGATGACCAGCGGTAGCGCGTCGGCGATGCGGGAGCCGAGCATGGTGAAGGAGAGGCGCTGGTAGAAGGTCTCGGGGCCACCCCCTGATTGGACGCCGAGCCGATCGAGCGCGTCTGCGTGCTGTCTGGAATCGAGGTTTCCGGCGCCTCTAAAGAGGATTTCGGACCACATCGCTGCCATGCCGAGGCAGTTTTCGGGGTCGAAGGCGGCGCCACCAGGGATCAGAATGGTGATCGCTGCGGATTGGGCGCCTGCGATGCGCTGCGAGGCGAACTTCGCGCCGCTGTTGAGGGTGGTGAGTTGTGGTCCCGCGACGATTGTGGAGTCTGGCATGTTCTTCGCCCTCCGTTGGGCGTTGGAGGAGTTTTTTCGGGCGTCTGCTGTAAGGTCCGAGAGCGAGTGTATCCGTGGGATCGGTGGGCCGCAGGATCGGCGCAACCGTTGTGATTTCGGCTCAATCAGGGGAAATCCGTGATATCGGGGGCCCCGGAGGCGGATGTATCCGATTTCTATATTGATTATGAAGCGTCTATTAGACATCACGTTGCTGGTGGTGGTGGTTTCCGTCGTTCTCGGCGGCGTGATGTGGTCGCGCGCCGGGCGTGACGAAGTGGCGGCGATTGATGGCACAAGGAACGCGATCGCGCGTCTTGAAAGCGAGATTCGGCTCCGTTCGGGCACCGGCAGCGCCGAACTGAATCCTCGGGGTTGGCCTGTTCGGATCGATCCGGAGTGGTTTCGGGGCTCCGAACCAAGAAATTTATTGTTGAGCGGTGATCACCCCTGGATCGAGATTGCGCCGCCTGCTGATGCGCTGCTCGAGCACCCTCGGAAGCGTATCGCGATCGACCGTGCGACGGCTTCGTTCTGGTACAACCCGGCGAACGGGATTGTGCGCGCCAGGACCCCTGCCGGCGTCTCTGACAAGCGGACGACCGAGGTGTACAACAGCGTGAATTCCTCCTCGTTATCGTCAATTTTCGGCGATATGGGTATTCCCGGGCAGCCCATCCTTGCGTTCGGCAAGGGTGAGGAGCCGCAGGAGCAAACGGCGCTTGTTGATGAGTTTGGCGAGCCGTTGTTTGACGAAGACGAGCACGCGCCGAGCAACAACTGATTGGTTGGTTGTGAACGGCGTGTTGTCGCTGTTGATTTTGTCAACAAACCAAAAAACGAACAATGAATCGCAGGAATGTTGAAGCGCTTGCATTTTTTCCACCGATAGCGGTATAACCACTTTGGCTTTGTGGCTGAAGCGGCGCGCGTGCGTCGCGCACACAACCACCTCAAGCTCCGAAGCTCCGAGGTCGAACCGACAGTTGGAGAAAAAAAGCCATGGCAAAGAAACGTGCTACTCGTAAGAAGGCGGCTCGCAAAAAAGCGACCCGCAAAAAGGCGACCCGCCGCAAGGTGACTCGCAAGAAGGCAACCAGGAAAAAGGCAACGCGCCGCAAGGTGACCCGTAAGAAGGCCACCAGGAAGAAGGCAACACGCAAGAAGGCCACTCGTAAGAAGGCCACGCGTAAGAAGGCGACCCGCAAGAAGGCGACCCGCAAGAAGGCCACTCGTAAGAAGGCCACGCGGAAGAAGGCCACTCGCAAGAAGGCAACCCGCAAGAAGGCGACCCGCAAGAAGGCCACTCGCAAGAAGGCCACGCGGAAGAAAGCCACGCGGAAGAAAGCCACTCGCAAGAAGGCGACCCGCAAGAAGGCGACTCGCAAGAAAGCGACCCGTAAGAAGGCTCGCAAGAAGGCGACCCGCCGACGTTGAGTCGCGGCTCGGAGCAGCGCCTTCGGCGATCCGGCTCGTCCCGCCCCTTCAAACGGGGATCGGGACGCTCCACTGATCACCGATCCAATCGGCGCGGCTCTTAGCCGATTGGGTCAATGCAGAAATCAGACACAAAGCCTTCGGGGCTGGTCGACGGGCCAGCCCCGATCTTTTTTTGGCGATTTCAGGAATCGCATGCCGATCGAGGTCGATGTATGGTGTCCTGGCCCCTCAGGCGGGGCGACAGGCTCTCGGCGGTGGATTGCCGATGATGCCGATTATTTGTTCACCGACAGGATCTGAAAGGACGACCCAATGACACACATCATCGCCGAGCCCTGTGTTGGAACGAAGGACACCGCTTGTGTGGATGTCTGCCCGGTCGATTGCATTCATCCGACGAAGGAGGACGACGACTTCGAGACGGAGGACATGCTCTACATCGAGCCGGACACCTGTATCGATTGCGGTCTGTGCGTCGATGAATGCCCGGTCAAGGCAATCTTCCCTGAGGAGGATCTCCCCGAGGAGTGGTCGAAGTTTATTCAGTTGAACATCGACTACTACGAGAAGTAGGGCTGAGCGGGCGCTGCTCGATCGGAAAACTCGAATGGTTGTTGAGGGTCACGGTTTCGTGGCCCTGTTTTTATGATTGGCTGATCGTGGCATAGATCACGAGGCGTGATCATTACCACGGCGCCCGTTGTAGGTGACTGGGATCAGAGGTTGTAGAGGGGCTTGAACTTGGCCTCGAGGTAGTTGCACAGCGGTTCGTGGCTGAGGGGTTTGCCGGTGATGCGCTGGCACAGGTCTGGGGCGGAGTACCGGCGGCCGTGCGCGTGGATGTTCTCGCGGAGCCAGGTAAGCAGGGGCGCGAACTCGCCGCGCTCCATCTGGGCGTCGAGGTCGGGGAAGACCCCGTTGATGGTGTCCCAGAACTGGGCGGCGTAGAGGTTGCCGAGCGTGTACGTCGGGAAGTACCCGATCGCGCCCATCGGCCAGTGGATGTCCTGGAGGACGCCGTCGCGGTCTTCCTTGACGGTGAGACCGAGGTCCGACTTCATGCGTTCGTTCCAGGCGCCGGGGAGGTCGTCGACGCTGAGGTCACCCCTGATCAGGGCGCGTTCGATGTCGAAGCGGAGCATGATGTGCAGGTTGTAGGTGGACTCGTCGCTCTCGACGCGGATGAAGTGGGGGCGTGCCGCGTTGACGCAGGCGTAGGCCTGATCCGCGGTGAAGCCATCGAAATCTGAACCGAGGGTTTTCTTGAGTTGCGGGAGCAGCCAGGTCCAGAAGGGTTTGGAGCGTCCGACCTGGTTTTCCCACATGCGGGATTGGCTCTCGTGGATGCCGAGTGAGCAGGCCTCGGCGAGGGGTGTGCCGAAGTGCTTGTCGCGGGGCAACCCCTGTTCGTACATGCCGTGGCCGGCTTCGTGGAGCGTGGTGGCGACGGGGTCGGCGACGTTGGCATCACTGAAGCGGCTGGTGATGCGCGAATCGCCGATGCCGATTGTTTCGGAGAATGGATGTGTCGAAACATCGAGCCTTCCGGCGCCGAAGTCGTAACCGACCGCCTTGGCGACGAGCTCGACGAACCTGATCTGATCGGGGAGCGGCGCGTTGACCTTGTTGATGGATTCGTCCGGCTTGACACCGGAGGCGCCGATCGCGGTGATGAGCGGGGTGAGGCGCTCGCGGAGCGGCTTGAAGATCACCTCGATCTGGGCGCTGGTCATGCCTGGCTCGTATTCATCGAGCAGCGCATCGTAGAGTTCACCACCTGCAGGCGCGCCGAGGCATTCGGCTTTGCGGCGGTTGAGCTCGACGACTTTTTTGTACCACGGTTTCATCGCGTTGAAATCGTTGTTGCCGCGCGCGACGCGCCAGGCCTCGACGCCGCCGCAGAAGGTCTGCGACATCTCGGTGACGAGGCTCGAGGGGAGCTTGGTGGCGATGTCGTAGTCGCGGCGGATCTCGCGGAGGCTGGCGGCGGTCTGCTGATCGGCGAGGAGCTCGGAATCGGATTCGCAGGCGCCGAGCAGCTCGCCGACGCGCTGGTCTGTGAGGCGTTCGTGGGCGAGTCGTGCGATGAGGGAGGCCTGCTCACCGCGGAAGTCGCCGCCCTTGGGGGGCATCTGCGTTTCCTGGTCCCAGTTGAGGAGGGAGCCGACGGAGCCGAGCGTGGCGGATTCGCGGAGGAGTGCTTTGAGTTCGTCGTAGGCGGTACGTGTTGCGGTGGTCATGGTGAGGGCTTTCTGTTGAAACGGGGAGGCGCCGCAACGCGGCGAGCATGTTTTTGCCCATCTCCCCGGCCCTCTCCCGGGGGGAGAGGGGGGCTGAAGCGGGCGTGTATCAGTTTACTCGGCAGGGCCGACGTGGATGATCCAGTCGGCCTTGTTGGCTTCGTCTTCGGTTCGTTCGTCACCGGTTTCGTCGGACATCGTGACAACGATGATCTCGGCGTTGGGGAGCAGCTGGCGGAGGCGATCGGTCAGGCCCCCGTTGTTGTCGACGTGGAAATGGCCGACGACGTGGAAGACCGGGGAGCGGTTGTCCCAGACGGCGTTCGCGACGGCATAGGCCATCGTGGCGTCCCACAGGTTCTGGGCGCGGAAGAAGCCGAGGACCATCTCGTGGGCTTTCTTCTCGGCTTCGGCTTTCTCTTCTTCGGTGGGTTCGGTCGCGTCTTCATCCTGTGGTGCGCCGTGCCCGGTCATGCCCGACATCATCTCGAAGAAGGAATCGCGGTACGCGCCCTCGGCGAGGTCACTCGGGATCACGAAGAGTCGGCGCTGCTCGTCGGTGAGTTGTTCAAGCCGGTCGAAGCCATCGGTCCTTGCGAGCTTGACGTACTGGCGCGGGGCGTTGGCCGCGATAACGGGTTGATCGAGTCCGCGAGCGGTCTCGACCATCGCGCGGTGACCGGCGGGGTAGTTGGCGTTGGTCCTGCCTGCCGCCTTGCGGAAAGCCTTTTCGTCGGTGAGGTCGGCGAGGTAATCGTCGATCGCGGCCTGCTTGTCGCGGTTGATGAACTCGAGCGAGAGGGCGGCGGTAGTCGGTTTGCGGCTTGCGGTCTGGTCGTAGAGCGCTGCCGCTGCGGCGAGGCCGACCGGGTGGTTGTGGATCTCGCCGACGAGGACCACATCGGCGCGCGAGCAGGCGGCGACGAGCGAGTCCCAGCTGGTGCGCAGGCCTGTCGGCCCATCGAAGATGGGCAGGGCGTTCAGGTCGACTTGGGCGAGTTCGGTTTGCGGTGTGTGCGGGCTGGCGCCGTGCCGGGTTGAGGCGCAGCCGGTCGTGAGGGCGCAGGCGAACAGGAGCGGGATGAGGACGGCTTTGTTGATTGAACGCATGGGTGGGTGTTGGGTTGAACCGATTGGTCAGGGGCCGGTTTTCTGGGGGTAGATGATGACGCGGTCGTGGATGAGCAGCGCGATGTCGTCGGCGCCGTCACCGGTGAGGTCGGCGATGATCGCGTCGGAGGGCTCGAACTCCCTGCTGTCGCCTCCTGAGAAGAGGCGGGACTGGAAGACCTGGAACTCGGTTGCCGGCATGAGGTGACGCGCGGCGCTGAGCGTGAAGATCTCGCACATCTGCTCGCCGGCGTCGAGGACGACGAGGTCGGTGTACCCGTCGCTGTTGACGTCGCCTGTCGTGATCTCGTGCTCGAGGCGGTTCTCGTTGTCGTTTCGGAAAACGATGATGGGTTCGAGCGTCTGCGCGCCGTCGGTCAGGCGGATGATCGCGAAGGCGTCGTCGGAGAGCGCGAGGATCGAGGGCTCACCGTCGCCGGTGAAGTGCCCGGCGTTGATGCGGCCAAGGTCAAACCCGGCCAGGTGCAGCGAGGTGTCGACGGCCCACTGCCCAACACCTGCGGCTCCCGAGGAGCGGATCATCACGAGGCGGCGGTTGGCGCTGTCTGCGGCGACGACGGTCGGGGGCTGCGAAGAATCCGCTTCGGATTCGTCGAGGAGCGTGATCCCGACGAACCGGGTGCTCGCGTCGGGCATCGTGATCTGGTCGATGACGGCCCAGCCCAGGTCGTTGTCGTAACGGCAGGCGCGGACGAAGTTCTCGTCGGCGATGAGCAATTCGTTCGCGCCATCACCGGTGATGTCGAGCAGCGCGGTGTTGTCGGGACCGGCTTCTTCGACGAGGCCGAACTGGGAGGTGTTCTTTTCGGTGCGGATGTCGGTGAGTTCGCCGTCCTTGTCGGCGAGGACCATGACCATGGGCTCGGAGGGCGTGAAGAGGAGCAGGTCGGAGGAGCCGTCACGGTTGATGTCGGCGGCGAGGATGGACTGGGGCGGTCGGTTGACGTCCTTGAGATCGACGGTGAAGGGTGTTGAGCCGTTCGGGCGGTGGATCTCGAGGGTGTGCTTGCGTTTGTTCTTGGCGATGACGATGAAGGCGGGTTCACCGGTGAGGGTGACGTAGCTCATCGCGACGGGGGTCGCGCCGGCGGTGGCGAGCGGGATGGGCTGCGGGAAGCCGAGGCGCCCTGCGGCGTTGCGGTTGGCGACGCCGACGGTCTTTTCCTTCTCGCTGAGGACGAAGACCTCGGGTTCCGGGTCGTCGTCCCACTGCCCTGCGGCGATGGCTTTGGGATCTTTGAAGGCGCTGAAGTGGGTGGCGGCGCCGAGCCCGGCATTG
>JAJDDA010000193.1 GCA_029260535.1 Phycisphaerales bacterium
GCCCTCGATGATCAGCCGCTGGAGCTGATTCCTGCTCATGAAATCGATGCGGTCCTTGAGGTACCGGTCGAGGCGTTTGCGCAGATCGCGCCCCAGGGTGAAGGTCGCCCTGCGCAAACCGTCGTCTTCGCCTGTTGTTTCTTCGATCTTCGCTGCCTGGCGCAACGCTTCAGGATCGACCTTCCCGCCGGGCTTGATCAGGCTTGGCGTCTCGTCGGCGGGTTGCTCAGGAGCGGGATCGCCCTTGCTCACGAGCCTTCGTCGGCGGGCGGCGTCTCGACCGGCGAGGGGCCGACCGGGCCCTGCTCCTCCGGTATCGAATCGTCGGGCGCGAGCAGTTCCGCTTCAAGCGCGGCTTGCGCAGCCGCAGCGGCGGCGGCTTCAGCGGCGATCCGCTTGGATTCGATCAGTTCCTCGCTCTTCATCCGGCTCCGGATCGCTTCAACCTCTTCGATCGACTCGCCGTACATCTGGATCGGCATCCGCTGGTGGGCGACGGCCGCGAGGATCCCGTAGGGCGTGAGTTCCGGCATCTCCATCAATTCGTCGAGCGATGCGAGGCGTTCTTCCGCCTTGTCCTTGAGATCGGTGAAGCCGGACTTCTCCAGCAGCGCGATCAGTTCGGTCAGACCGGACCGAGCGCCGTCGGCGTCCCGGAGCGAGATCTTCGCAGCGATGAGCCCGGAGCGTGCATCGAGCGCGTTGATCGAGATCGACTCTGACCCGGCGTGATCGACGACCTGCGCGAACAGATCGGAGGCCTGCTGGAGTTGTTTCTGTGCGGATCCGGGATCAAGGAAATCGTCCTTGTCCGAGGGGTCGCCGCCCGGGATCAGCGATTTGCGTCCTGATTCCAGATTGATCGTCGCGGCGCTGAGCGTCGCCTGCTCCCAGACGGAGTCCACGCTCTTGTACTTCTTCGCGAGCGCGATGAGCCCATCGGGGCTGCCCGTGGCGATCTCCGATTCGAGTTCAACGAGCGCTGTGTCGAGTCGCTGCTCGACGTACTGGTCCCAGCGTGTCTTGCCGACCCAGCCGGCGGCGATGACGAGCACCACCATGAGGAATCGGAACCCCCACTTGTTCAGGAAATCAATGAACTCCTGATTGAGCCTGGATTCTTCCAGGCCGGCGCCTTCGGTGATCTTTGTTTGACGATCGTCCATTGGGTTGCAATCCGTCCGCGTGGGTGTCGATGGGGAAACGCTCCTGCGATCAGAGCGTGGTGGGCAAGCGTAGGACCGCCCCAGCGCCCCTGCAAGACATCTTCACCGTCCCGGCTTCAGATCCCGATCGAACCGCCATGGCCCCGGCCAATCGATGGATTCCGCCGGGAAGAGCGAATCCTTCAGGAACCGAGCCAGATCCGCGAGCCCCTGCCCTGTGACGGCGCTCGTTTCGACGTCGCATCCGCCGCAAGGCCCCAGATCGCACCGCAACCCGATCCGATGGATCGGCGTGCCAGCCTCGATCGGGAGCGACTCGCGATCGACAATCCCGGAGCATGCATCAGCACAAAGAACGACGCAATCCGCCGCACGGATGGCGCTGATCGCGGATTCGGTGATCGCATCATCGAGAGCATCGCTCGGAACGGTTTCATCAAGCCCCGGTGTGTCGATCCACCGAATCTCGACCGCCTCGGCGCCTGAACCAAGCCGGAGCGAGACACCGACATGATCGCGCGTCACCCCAATCTGATCCGCCACGAGAGCAACGCGTTCTCCGGTCATCGCATTGAGCAGGGCGCTCTTGCCGATATTCGGACGGCCGATGGCGACAACCGTCGGCGGATCGATGAGGCGGTTGAGGATGACCGTGTGGCGGTCAACGTCATCCACTGTTGGCGATTGACCGTCCCACGATCGCCAAGCGTCTGGCTGCTTGAGCAACCGCGACACCGCGGCGGGGCTCGCTGCCAGCGAGATCGCGCGCATCGTCAGGGCTTCGGTTTCGTCTTCCGCTTCCGGGAATGATGACCGGTCGGCGCTGACGCTGATGCCCTTCGACTCGATCGCTTTGAGCAATCCGCTGACCACCGACGGTCCGCCGTGCGGCAGCAATTGGACGCATGTCTCGCTCCAACGCACCGCGATCCCGCGGTCGATGCCGCACAGATCGGTGAGTTTGCGATCGCCGATCGCGAGCGGGTCAATGCCGAGCGTTGCGAGAGCCGCATCGATATCGCCGTCAATCTGGATGATCGCGATCGCGCCGGGAGTCCGAGGCGTCAGCAGTGCGGCGGACGGCATCGTGGTTACCGGGAGAACTCGATCGCGTCGTCACCGGTGAGCGCTTTGCTGTAGGCGATCGCGATCCCGCGCAGAGCCAGTTCCGGGACGACCCGGTCGGTCAGGTCGTCCTGCATGAAGGCCAACTCAGCATCACCGCCGGTCGCGATCACCAGAGGGTAAGCGCCGTACCGCTCGGCGTAGCGCTCAGTGAACAACCGGACCGCGCCGCGGAGGCCATAAATTGCACCGTTGAGCATCGCCTGCTCGGTGTCCTTGCCGAAGGGTTCGGCGGCGTCGGGCATCGCGAGCGGAACTTCGGGCAGCGCCGATGCGCCGTTATGTAAAGCATCGAGCGACATTCTCAACCCGGGGAGGATCGCTCCGCCCTGGAAGACGCCCTCGCCGTCAACAAAGTCGATCGTCACCGCGGTGCCCGCATCGACGACGACGCACGCCTGCTCGAGGATGTCGTACGCGCCGGCGGCGGCGAGCAGCCGGTCGATCCCGGTCCCCGCGTCAGGCTGCAGGCTCGACGCGATCGATGGCGGGAAGTCGCTCCCGACCTGATGGATCTCGCCCTGGAACCGTGCATCACCGATCAGGCGGCTGAAGAGATCGTTCGAGACCGGTTTGTTCACCGACGCGATGATCACCGGCGCCGGCTCGAACCG
>JAJDDA010000194.1 GCA_029260535.1 Phycisphaerales bacterium
ACGATCCACATGTCGCCCGAACTCTCGATCGATACCCAGCACAAGCTCGGCGCCGACATCATCATGGCGTTCGACGATTGCCCCCCGAGCGTGGACCCCGCGACGATGAGCGATGCCCGCCGGCGGATGCTCTCCGCCAAATCGGGAAACTTCGCCAAGGGGTACGACCACGACCAACGGCTCAACCTCGCCAACGATCGGACGATCCGCTGGCTGGAACGGTGCCTGCAATTCCATAAAGAATCCGGCAAGGACGCGGTCCAAGCGCTCTTCGGGATCGTCCAGGGCGGGACGGATCTGGATCGGCGCGACTGGTCAATCGAGCGGGTCTGCGCGATGGACCTGCCCGGGTTCGCCATCGGGGGCGTCGCGGTGGGCGAGGGATTCGATGAGATCGTCCAGGTCGTCGGGCATTGCGCCCCGAGGATGCCGGAGGACAAACCCCGGTACCTGATGGGGGTCGGATACGAGCGGGATCTCGTCGCGAGCGTCCGGGCGGGGGTGGACATGTTCGATTGCGTCCTTCCCACGAGGAACGGGCGGAACTCGAACGCATTCACCAGAACCGGGCAGATCCGGCTCAAGAACGCGAAATTCGCCGAGGATGAGGGACCGATCGAGGAGGGTTGCGACTGCGCTGCGTGCTCGCCGGGCCCCCTCGAATGGGGTGGCCAGGGCAGCGACGGGATACTCCCCGACGGCGGCGGCTGGTTCAGCCGGTCGTATATTCGGCATCTGTTCATGTCGGACGAGATGCTCGGGCCTTTATTGGTGAGTTTGCACAATGTTCGCCACTTCCAGCGCCTGATGTTGGACATCCGGGTCGCTGTCCGGGATGATTGCTGGTTGGCGTTCGCTGAGCGCTGGCCGGTGGCTGCACCCGGTGTCGCCGCCGAAGTTTGAACCGTGCCAATCGGTTGCCGGATGGCTGTGGAACGACGTGTCGTTGCGCGCCATGGCTGGCTGCCGAGCGGTGTCATGCCACCCGCGCATCGGGGCGTGATCGTTATTGCAAATGCCGATGCGCGGCAACTTTGGAGCGCTCACCCCGATGAGCAACCTGGACCTCTTGATGATCAACCCAATCAATATGATGAACCCGACACTCGCGCAGGCCCCGGCTTCGGCGCCCCCGCTCGCTGGTAGCGGCAGCGGCCCGGTCGGTGAAACGCAGCAACCCCTCGGTTCGACCAACGCGGATGGCTCCGCGGCTGGCGGCGCACAAGCGCAGCCGAACCCCTTCGGGTTCATGCTCCCGATCCTCCTGATCTTCGGCCTCATGATCTTCTTCCAGATCTTCGCGGGTCGCAAAGAGCGGCGCAAGCGCAAAGAGATGCTCGGCGGCATCGGCAAGTACGACAAAATCCAGACGGTCGGCGGCTTGATCGGCGCGGTCCATGAGGTCCGCGACAACGAGATCACCCTCAAGGTGGACGAGTCCACGAACACCAAGGTCCGCATCTCGCGCAGCGCCGTGCAGACGGTCCTGAGCAAGGGGCCATCCGGCAGCGGCGGTTCGTCCTCGGACAACTCCTCCAGCAAGAACGAAACACTCGAAGCCGTCGCTTCGTAAGCAACGCTTCAATCACCAATCCATCAACACCCCAACCGCGACCGGAACCCCGGATCGATCCCGAATGATCGTCCTGCCCCGGCGCCACGAGACGAGTCTCCATGACACACCTCGGTCAGAAGATCTTCCTCATCCTCATCATCCTGACGGCCTGCATCCTGGCGATCATCCCGCCGGACAAGAAACTGCGCAAGGGCCGGGATCTCGCCGGCGGTGTCAGCCTGGTCTACACGCTCCAGTCGATGACCGACGCCCCGATCAACGCGGAGATCGTGACCAGCACGATCGACGCGCTGAAAGAGCGCGTTGACCCCAACGGCCTGTACGAGATCAGCTTCACCCCGATGGGCGGCGACCGCATCGAGATCACGATGCCGCTGCCCAACGACGAGGTGAAGGCGCTCAAGCAGGCGTACGAGGATGCGCTCGAATCGCTCGGCGAACTCCAGATCGATGACGCCGGTTTCGAGCGAGCGATGCGCTCTGCGCAGCGCGACGCCGCACTCGCCGAGCTGGCCGCCGGTGATTCCGAACGGCTGCAGCTGCTGGGTGTCGCCAGCGACATGTACGATGATGCGCAGGTCGCTCGGCAGGCCGTCGCCAATGCACCCGAGGATCTCCCTGAGGATGAGCTGCTCACGCTGATCGACTCGGCAGGCGCCGCGGTTGAGGCGTACCAGAACGCGAAGACAGATGCGCTTGCACTGAGTGTGAATCCCAACGAGGTCGCCTCGGCGCTCGAACTACCCAACAAAGAGCGCTTCCTCCGGGGTGACGATTCCGACGAACTCATCAGCCTGGGCAACCCCAGGACGATGGCGCTCGACGCGATCAAGGCACGCTCCCCCAGCGCCGCGGATCGGGTTGATGCGGTCGTCGCGGCGTACGGCGAGTTCGAAGCGAACCGCCGAGGGCTCGACGATCCGGCGGACCTGATGCGACTCCTGCGCGGCGCTGGTGTGCTCGATTTCCGCATCGCGGTCGAGCCTGAAGATGCGCTCGATATCCAGCGGTACAGGGAAGACCTCGCCGAGAAGGGCCCGCTCGCAGCGGGTGACGAGCAGGCACGCTGGTTCGAGATCCACAACATCGAGAGTTGGTACAAGGACGCTGCGGGATTGCGTTTCGTGCAGGCGAACCCTGAGGCGTTCTTCGCGCAGCGGGAACTCGTCGGTGCGGTGCGCGACGGCGTGTACTACGTCCTGCTCTACGACACCGCCCCGGAGCGGATCCTCGGTTCCGAGGGCGACTGGGCGATGGAGAGCGCCTTCCCCTCGCAGGACGACCGCGGGCTCCCCGCGATCGGGTTCAAGATGAACGCCAACGGCGCGAAGAAGCTCGGCAAGCTGACCGGGGCCCACCAGGGCAAGCCGATGGCGATCCTCCTCGACAACCGCGTCTACACCGCGCCCAACCTGCTGGCTCGGATCTCGAGCAACGGCATCATCATGGGCCAGTTCACCAACGCCGAGATCCAGTACGTCCTCAAGACACTCAACGCCGGCTCGCTCCAGGCGAAGCTCTCCGAGGTCCCCATCAGCCAGCAGACGCTGGCGCCGTCACTGGGCGCCGACAACCTCTCGCAGGGGTTCACCGCCTGCGTCGCGGCGTTGATCGTTGTCGCGGCCTTCATGATGTTTTATTACTGGGGATCGGGTCTGATCGCGGTCTTTGCGCTGCTGAGCAGCGCGATCATCATCCTCGGGTTCATGAGCCTCGCGAGAGCGGCGTTCACGCTCCCGGGCATCGCGGGCATCGTGCTGACCTTCGGCATGGCGGTCGATGCGAACGTGCTGATCTACGAGCGTATTCGTGAAGAGCTCTCAAATGGTGAGGACCTGAAAACCGCGATCCGGTTGGGTTACCAGAAGGTGCACTCGTCAATCATTGACGCGAACGTGACGAACCTGATCGTCTGTTTCGTGCTGGGCTACACCGCCACGCAGGAGATCAAGGGGTTCGCGATCACGCTGGGCATCGGCATCATCGCGACACTCATCAGCTCGCTGATCATCACACGGGTCATCTTCTCCGTTCTTGTTGACCACGGGAAGATCAAGAGGCTGCCGCAACTCCCGATGGCGTTCCCCTTCATCCAGCGGGCCCTGAGCCCCAACATCGACTGGCTGAAGATGCGTGTGCTCTTCTTCCCGTTGTCGCTCGTGCTGCTGACGGTCGGGATCTTCCTGGTGGCAAGCCAGGGCAACGAGATGCTCGACACCGAGTTCCGCGCGGGCACCGCCGTGACCTTCGATCTCACCGAGGGAGTGACCAAGACCAGGCAGGATGTCGAAGAATTCATCCACGGGATCGGAGAGAACGCCGAAGCCGAGAGCCCGCTCGCGGGAATGATCAACGCTTCTGTCATCGTCGTGAACCCCGAGGATGACGGTATTACGTCCAACCGCTTCCAGATCAAGACCGTCATCACCGACCAGCGTCTCGTCTCTGATGCGATCATCGAGGCGATGGGCGATTCACTGGATCTCCAGCCCGCGCTCTCGTTCACTGGCTCGAACACGCTGGCGCTCCGCGATGCGCCCTTCTACAGCATCCTTGATGACTCGCTGGGTGATGTCATCAGACGACCCGAGGTGCTCGAGAGCGTGGCCACCGAGCGGGGCGGTGTCGCGTTCCTCCTCGATAACATCGCACCGGCCCAGTCGATCGAGAACCTGACCAACCGCCTCCAGCAGATGCGTGAGGCGCCCGGTAATGGCGAATCGCTCCGCAGGCAATTCCGCGTGATCGCGATCGAGGGGACCAGCGCCGAGGTGACCACCGCGGTCGTCGTCGCGAACGATCCGAACCTGAGCGTGGTCAACGACCAGGACCGCTGGACCACCGAGGTCGCGGCGCCCGAGTGGTCGATCATCCGTGATGCGCTCACCGAGTCGTCCTCGCTCGCCGGCGTGCAGTCCTTCGACCCCGCGATGGCCAGGACGTTCAAGGCCAAGGCGATCGTCGCCGTGATCCTGAGTTTCATCGGGATCATGATCTTCCTGTGGGTGCGGTTCGGTTCGCTGCGGTATTCGCTCGCTGCGATCACCGCGCTC
>JAJDDA010000195.1 GCA_029260535.1 Phycisphaerales bacterium
CCGCACCGACAGATCCCGCCACGCCCCGGCGAAGCGTGACCCGTAATCCGCGTTGATGATGTTCTGCGAACCGGTGAACGCGACCTTGTTGTCGATCACCGTGATCTTCCGGTGATTACGCAGGTCGATCCGCGAGAGCAGCGCCCTGAACAGGCTCACGGGGAGCGCTCCGGTCACCTCGACCCCGGCGCTGCGCAGTTCCTTGGCGCCCTTGAGCAGGAACGGTTTCGACCCCGCCGCGTCGACGAGCAGCTTGCACTTGATCCCGCGCGCAGACGCCCTGACCAGCGCCTCGCTGACGCGCTGCCCCGATTCATCGTTCGAGTAGATGTAGTATTCGAGATGCGCCGAATGCTCCGCGCCGTCGATCGCCTCGATCAACCGATCAAGAAACATATCGGTGTCATCGAGCAGCTCGATCGCGTTCCCGCCGAGCGCCTGCATATCGCCGACCTCGCGCGTGAGCCGAGCGAGATCGTGCTGTTCCTCCGGGACGCGCGCCGCAACGATCGCGGCGTCGAGCGAGACCAAAGGGCGCAACGCGCGGATTTTCTCGATCGCGGCGTCTCTCCGCTTGAGCCGATACCGACCGAGGTGCGTCTCGCCGACGAGCAGGTAGATCAGAACACCGAGCGTCGGGAGAAAGAAGATCACGCTCAGCCACGCCATCGCGGATTGCGGCGAACGCTTGCGCATCACCACCGGGATCATCACGATCCGGATCGCCCATTCGATGACCAGGTACGACCACGTCGCGATGTGAACCCAGGTGATGTCCGCGGCGAGCAGTGGGGGCATAGCGCGAGGATACCGAGGGAAGATGGATTCGCTCGCCTTGGGGTTGATATGTCTTCGGCATGCCGGTTTGGGACTTGTCAGGGCGAGTTCGTGTTGTCATCATGACCCGATGCCTACCGCCAATTGCCGTTCATGCAGAACGCAGATTAATTACGGCCCCAAGCACGCCGGCAAGGCGGTCAAATGCCCGAAGTGCGGCGATCCGGTGCCGCTGCCGGAAATTCAAAGCGTGCCCGATGCTGCGGACGCGGGGTACGGGCTCGCCCCGGACGACGCGATCCCGACTCCACCGACGAGCGCAATCCCGCCGGCGATCTCGAACACCAGCGCGACGCTCCCGCAATCGATGCCGAGCAGATTGCGCCCCGAGCGGATCCAGCGCACGTTCTGGGCCGACGCGCGAAAGAGTTTCACGTTCCTCTCAGAAATGGACAACGCGATCGTCGTCGTCGGCTACGCGTTCATGATGACGATCTACGCCGGCTTCTCGATCATGCCGGGGATCTTCTGGCTGATCTTCTCCATCATCTTTTACGGGATGCTCTTCGCGTTCTACATCGACATCGTCAAGACCACCGCGGGAGGCGAGGACGACCTGCCATCGCTCATGGAATGGGACGGCTTCTTCGATAGCGCGCTCTCGCCGGTGATCAATTTCATCGGGACCATCGGTGTCGCCATGCTCCCGGCGTTTGCGGTGCGGATGGCCTTCGGGTGGGAGATGAGCGGCGGCGAGTCGCTCATCTTCATGACGCTGATGGCGCTCGGTTGGTTCTTCTGGCCGGTCATCGTCCTCGCCGTCTCGACGCTCGGGTACGGTCTGGTGTTCCGCGTCGACCTCCTGCTGCGCACGCCCTTCACCGCGTTCGGCGCCTACCTCGCGGTCTGCGCCCTGCTCGTTGTCGCGCTGTCGTTCGAGTTCCTCGGCTCGTCCGCTTTTTACAGCGACACCACCCACCAGGCGATGGACTCGATGCACATCAGCCGCGGCTCGCTCCCGGGGTTCCTGTTCGTGGTCTTCGAGACGTTCGTCCTCAACGCGATCGCCATCTCATCGAGCGTCATCTCGATGCGGCTCATCGGCTTGTTCTACAGGCACTACAGCGACCGTTTCCCCTGGTCCGCGGGGTAACAACCGCATGGCTGCGGGGCTCAACAATGCTCGAATCAGCGGGACACGACGAGAGTATTTTTACATCCAGATTCTGCTGCAACTGATTACAATGTCAACTTCCTGGACTGAAGATTCTCAACCCGGAGATCATGATGAAACCCCGTACTGATTCACGCTTGTTCCTGATCGCGATGCTCGCGACTCTCGCCGCGCCGATCCCGTTCGCAAACGCAAAGGGCACGAACGCCGAACAAGGGACAGAGTTTTTCCATGTGTTCCAGGGACAACGCCGACAACTCACTCTCGATCCGACGCGCTTCGCGGTTCTCGGTGAAGACCAGGTCACTCGGTCCCTCAGTGTCGAAGCCGATCTCCCGATCCCGGGTTGGAAACTAATCCGGCCTGCTCCCGGTGCGCGATCATCGGATGCGGTCGTTACGGAGATCAGATCATTCGCCATGCGAGAAGACCTGGGCTTTGTCTCACCGGTCTTCGTCGGCCTCGACGGAGGGCCGGTCATCGTGACGCCGACGCTGCTGATCCGGATCGATCCAGAAATCGCCGAAGCCGACGCCGAGCGGATGATCGCGGATCAATTCAATGGCGAGATCATCGAACGAGACTGGGCGAACATGCAAGGCGCTTACCGCGTCAGCGCCGCATCACGCAGCGGCTTTGCGGTGCTCGATGCCGCAAACGCGCTCGCCGAAACCCCAGGGGTGCTCTGGGCAGAGCCCGACATGTTGTTCACCGGGAGCCATGGGTTGCTCCCGACCGACCCGCTCTTTTCGCAATGCTGGGGGCTCAACAACACCGGACAGAGCGGAGGCCTTCCCGGGTTCGACATGGATTGTCCCGAGGCATGGGACGTCACCACCGGTGACCCATCGATCATCGTCGCGGTTCTCGACAACGGGGTCGATCCGACACACCCGGACATCAATCAGATCGGAGGCGCCGACTTCACCACAGATTTAGATCTCGCCGGCGCCCCGGTCAACAATTGCGACAGCCACGGCACCGCGGTCGCTGGGTGTGTCTCCGGCATCATCAACACCATCGGGGGCGTCGGCAGCGCCCCGGGGTGTGTCGTCGCCTCGGCGCGACCATTCATCAGCAACGTCCCATGCGATGGGCAGTGGTCGTCGTTTTCGAGCTGGACTGTCGATGCGCTCGCGTGGGCAGAATCCATCGGCGCCCGTATCAGCAACAACAGCAACGGTTATGGCTTTACATCCTCTGCAATCGCGAGCATGTACAGCAGCACCAAAGCCAGTGGGATGGTCCACTTCGCGAGCGCGGGGAACGATTCCTCCACGTCGATGTCATACCCCTCGACGCTCTCATCAGTGAACGGAGTGATCGCCCTTGACCGATTCGGCGGACGCGCCAGCTTCTCCAACTGGGGATTCGGTGCGGCGTTCTCGGCGCCGGGCCAGAGCATCGTGACAACAGATCGTCAGGGTACGCTGGGGTATTCAACCACCGAGTACACCCAGGTCAACGGGACCTCGTTCGCATCGCCTTACACCGCCGGTGTTGCCGCTCTGATTCTCTCGCTCGAACCGGGGTTGGCGCCGACCGAGGTGGAACTCGCGATGCAGACCGGCGCGACGGACCTCGGAGCGCCAGGGTACGACGCTGAATACGGATGGGGGCACGTCAACGCGCTCGCCTCAATCGATCGATCGCCAGGTGTTTTTCAAATCACTGCGCCTGCGTGCGACAGCGGGCTCGCGGGACGCACGATCGCATGGCAGGATTCCGGCTTCGCCACAGACTACTCGGTGGAGATCGCAACGGATATCGCGTTCACCAATGTCGAATATGCCCAAACCAGCATCGTTGCATCACAGCACACCGTTCCCATCGGTGCGCTGTCACCGTGCGCCACGCACTACATCCGCGTGACCGCGATCAACACATTCGGACAGACAGTTGCGACGGTGAATCCATGCGAGGTGGCGTTCGCCTTCCCCGGGGACATCAACATCGACGGCGTTGTCGATACCGCTGATCTCGGGGGCCTTGTCGGTAGCTTTGGTGGTCCGGGACCATTCGCCGACATCAACGGTGATGGGATTGTGGATACCGCCGATCTCGGCGCCCTCATCGCCGAGTTCAGCCAATCCTGCAATTAGGTCTTAGATCTGTTTACTCCGCCAGCGCCGGATCAACACCAAGCCGCGCCAGGTCCGCCTCCGCAGCGATAAACCCGAACGCCGCCCACTGATCGGTATTGGCGATCCGGCTGAGGATCTCAACCGAGGCGTCGCGCTCGCCGCGCGCCATCAATTCCGCAGCGACCGCGTACGCGAGCGTCGCTCTGGTCACCCCATCCCCCGTGTTGGTCAGCGTCCGCTCGATCGGCAGATCCCCTTTGGCAAAGAGCAAACCTCGCAGGTACGCCGAATTCTCGATCACGACCATATCACGGCGGATCGGCTCGAGCAGCGCCGCCGCCTCGTCATCACGACCGAGCCGCCGCAGCGTTCGGTGGAGCCAGGAGGTCGTCGCGACGAGCATGTCGTTG
>JAJDDA010000196.1 GCA_029260535.1 Phycisphaerales bacterium
AAGCGTTCAATTGGCGTCATGTTGCCCCGGCAACGGTTCTCCCGTCAGGTCAAACCCGGGCTCGGCCGCCAACGCCGACGCCTCGACCGAAGCCCCAGCCCCAGCCGCACCGCCGTGCGCCTTAACCGCCACCGCCTTGAGCGCCTCGAACTCCTCCTCGCTGATCCCGCCCGACGCCCGGAGTTCCCGAAGCTGCTGCAACGAGAGCGTCTCCAGCGAGCCTTCGAGCCCGCCCGAGTCGTGGTACCGCCGCCGGAGCCACAGCGCCACAACACCGCCAACCACAATGGCGCCCATCAACACCCCCACCCAGATCAGGATGTTCGCCGTCGATCCCACCCCCACAACCGGGGGCGCCACAGACATCGCCACGAAAAAACCCATCAGTCCCCGATCACCTCGCCGCCCTTGAAGACCATGTGCGGCCGACGGATCGCCCCGATGTCCTCAAGAGGATTCTCAAAGTAGACCACAAAGTCAGCGTACTTCCCCGGCTCAAGCGTTCCGATCTCATCGCTCAACCCGCAAAGCTCCGCCGCGTTCACCGTCGCCGCGAAGATCGTCTCAGCAGGCGTCATCCCAGCGTCAACCATGAGCTCAAACTCCCGCGTGTTGTCGCCGTGCCTGCTCACACCGGAATCCGTCCCGAACGCGATCCGCACGCCCTCCCGGTGCGCCCTGCCCAGATTCGCCTGCATCACCGGACCGACCGCCAGCGCCTTGGCCGTCACCTCAGGAGTGAAGTAGTTGTCCTCGCCCGACGCGATCTCGGAAACCGTCACCCCCGCGAGCACCGTCGGGACCAGAAACGCCCCGGTCCGCTTGAACAGGCTGATCGATTCATCATCCAGGAAACTCCCATGCTCGATCGAGTCCACCCCCGCCCGCAGCGCCGCGTTGATCCCGTCGGTCCCGTGCGCATGGGCGGCAACATTCCGGCCCAGCGCGTGCGCCGTCTCAACAATCGCCTCCAGCTCATCATCGAAAAACTGCTGATTCGTCCCCGCGTTGGTCATGCTCAGCACCCCACCCGTCGCCGTCAACTTGATGCAGTCCGCGCCCCGCTTCACCTGCGCCCGCACCGCCTTGCGGCACTCGTCCACCCCATCGGCGACCCCCTGATACGACCCGGGGATCTCGAAGATGTCCTCGGCAAACCCGTGCGTCCCGTCGCCATGCCCGCCGGTCGGCGTGATCGCGTGACCCGCCGCAACGATCCGAGGCCCAACGATCTCGCCCCGGTTGATCCCGTCACGCAGAGCAAAGATCGCGTGCCCACCGGAACCCACGTTCCGCACCGTCGTAAACCCGGCCTCGATGGTCCGCCGAGCGTACGCGACCGCGCGGATCGCGGACTCCGCGTCTTCTTCAACCATCCGCGCCAGCCGCGAGCCCGGCTTCATCTCGTGCGTCAGGTGCGTATGACAATCAATCAACCCGGGAAGAATCGTCGCATCCCCGAAGTCGTACACCACGACGCTGCCGGAATCATGCTCTCGCTCGACACGCCCCGTCTGCACCGAAACCACCCAATCATTCTCGATCGTGATCGTCGACACCCCACGCGCCGGCTGCCCCGGCACATCAAGCAGAGCGCCGCAGTAAATGACAGTAACGGTTGGAGTCGACATCTGATTGGAGGCGTCAACCGTCGTGATCACCGAAACGGCGACAAGGCAGGACAGGAATCGGTTCATTGGTGTTGATCCTCGTTAGGGCCAGCGAAAATGCATTGGGGGAGGATATGCGATCGGGTCTGGAAGAGCCTGTTCATCGGACATCGGCGTATGAAAATGCACGCGGCCAGTCTGTGTAACGGAGTTGTGCGAATCGATCATGCAAGGCTTGGCTACACCAATTCCAATGCGCTTGGAGGCTGGATAGGATCCGTGGTAGAATCGAAATCGACCGTAGATCACTCTACTCTATCGAAGGTTGAGATCTCGATGAACGCATTCCTGGTCATCCTAGGGCTGATCGCAGCGGGGTTGATCGCCACCAGCAGGCCTGCCTATCGACTCCGCCGGAACCGGGTTGTCGCAACCATCATCTCGGGCGGTTGGCTCTCGCTGTTGATCGGCGTGATACTCGGCCCAGCAGTCACCGGTGTTGTCACGCGCGACTCAATCTTTCACTCGATCCCACTCGTCGTTGTCGGGCTCGGTTGGGTCGGATTCATGGTCGGATTTCAAATCCGCGCCTCGCTGCTCTTCAAATTCCCTGCCGCGGTCTATCGGATCCTCCTGGCGGATCTTGTGTTCACGATTATCATCATCGGCACGATCGCATACACGGCGCTGCGCTACTGGCTCACCGACGCTCCCAAAATCGAGCGCTGGCTTCCGCTGGTGTTCATTATCGCATCCTCGATTGGTTGGAAACTCGAGTCGCGCTCGGTGGCCACCGACTCCAACGAGCCCCTCGCTGCGATCATCAGGATCGTTGGCACGCTCGCAGGAGCGATTTCCATCCTAATGTTCGGCATCGCAACCAAGACCGTCGAGCGCAACCCCGAAGGCCTTCTTATCTTCGAGCCGGATCGAGCGATCCTCAAATTACTCCACACCGTGATGCTCGCATTGGTGCTGGGCATCCTCGGGCGATTCATCACCCGTCTCGCCGGCCCTCGCCCGGGCCACCAGTTCACCGCGTTCCTCGGCATCGTCGCGTTCGCCGCAGGCTCCGCCAAACAGATCGACGCCTCACCGCTCATCACCGCCATGCTCACTGGTGCAGTCGTCGCGAACATCAAGGGCATGCGACTTCGGCAATTCGAGAACTTCATCATCAAGGCAGAGCACGTCCTCGCTGTTCTCTTCGGCATTTTGGCGGGCATCCTCCTCGAACCGGCGCTAGCCCCAGCGGCGATCCTCGCGGCGATCGCCATCACGGCTGCTCGATGCGCCGTCAAGCCCGTGCTGTTCAAACGGGTCGCGCTGCTCGAGAATGCCAGCATCCCCGATCACCGCAAACTCCCCCAACACTCCCCCTTCTACTACGCTGCCGCGCGCCAGAGCCCCATCATGCTGGTTCTCGCCGTGAGCCTGGTAATCATTGAGCCGTCCGTTTTCAACAAACAACTCCTCGCGATGATGGCGATTGTCGGCGTCCTTTCCGAATTCGCCCCTCTTTTCGCACGACGCAAGTCTCGGGACAGAGCCTACGAGGTGGCGCCATGAAATCTGCGTTCAACGCCCTCCTCGCCACAGCCGCGCTCCTTCTCTTTGTCTTTGCCGGAAACGCCTTTGAATCCTCCGCGCACACCCCTGCTGCCACCGACGCCCTCGGCTTCCCGATCTTCGCGTACCCTCCGGGCCTCGTTTCCACCGCGAAAGCTGTCGGCTTCCTACTGCTCGCGGGATGGCTGTTCGGTCAAATCGCCTCCGAGATGGGCTTCTCCAAGATCACCGGTTACCTCGTTCTGGGCATGTGCACATCGCCGCACGTCAACGCCGCCGTCTTCGGGGAGCACGCCTGGTGGGTCATCACCACCGATCAGCAACGGTACCTCCTGCTAGTGAACGACCTCGCTATTGCGCTCATCGCCCTCACCGCTGGCGGCAAGATCAAACTCGGCCAGCTACTCAGCAACTTCCGGTCAATCTCACTCATCCTCATGTTCGAGTTTACGCTCGTCCTCATTGCTGTCACCTTCCTCATGTCGGTCCTGCTCGCGCGCAGCACGGTCTTCGAGGAGTATGGCGGTCTGACAACGACCATCCTCGTCGCGCTGGTGATCGCGGTCGTCGCCACCGCGAACTCCCCTGCGGTGGTCATCGCGGTGCTCGCCGAAACACGCGCCAAAGGACCGATGGCCGACACCTCCCTCGCCGTCACCGTGTGCAAGGACCTCCTGCTTATCATCGTCTTCGCCATCACACTCGCTCTGGCCACCACAGCCGCAGACAATGCAAGCGTCTCCGCGCAGAGCCTCACCGACGCGGCGGTCACGGTTGCCCAGGATGCTTCCGTCACAGCCGAATACGCCGCCGATCCGCGATCCGACTCGATCTGGTTGAAGCTCACGAAACAGATCGGCGGATCGCTCCTTGTCGGAATTGCTGTCGGCGCGCTGCTGGCCTGGTATCTTCGCCGCATCCGCGCCCACCTCATTATCGTCCTCACGCTCGGCTCATTCGCGATCGCGCTCATCGCGGAACAGCTCGGGCTCAAGACACTCATCGTCGGCCTCGTCGCCGGGCTCCTCATCGCCAACCGATACAACGAAGAGAAGGAGAGTCTTTTCGAGTCCATCGAAGACCTCTCCGTGCCTATCTATGTCTTGTTCTTCGCTGTCGCCGGCTCGAAGATCAACCCGTCCCTCCTCGCGGAAGTCTGGATCTTTGTCGTCTCGCTCGTTGTACTCCGAACCATCGCCATCTGGTCCGGCACCGCGATCGGGTGCAGACTCTCCGGCTTCCAGCCCCCGGCTTCCCGCGGGATCTGGACCGCGTTCATCCCTCAGGCGGGCATCTCGCTTGCACTGGCCACCATCGTCGCTGCGCAATTTGAGTCCTTCGCATTCTCGGACAAGATCTACGCGATTCTCCTCTCCTCCATCGCCATCCATGAACTCATCGGCCCCATCCTCTTCAAATCTGCTCTTGAGCGGGCAGGTGAAGTCAAAGCACAACCCGAAATTCGCTGACTGAGCACTCGCAGACTTGTATACATGAGTTTAAGTACTGAGCATTGAAACATGGCCACGGGTTTCCGTGGCCATGGCATTCAATAATATTAGTCCGAGGTCGCTTACTTCTTCTTCGAAGACTTGGCCTTCTTCTCGTCCATCATCTTGTTGAAGTCTTCAACAGGCATGTCCTCGACCGTCGCCTTCGCGACGATCTCGTCGAGCGACTTGTGCTCGCGGATCTGCTGGGCGATCCCGTTGATCTGCCCGCTCTTGATCAGCGCCGCACGCAGGTTGTCAGGGCGCTCGCCGCGCTGCTGCGCCATCTGAACGATCCGACCGTTGACCTCGCCCTCGGTGATGTTCACGTCAAGCTCGCGCCCGACCATGTCCAGGATGAAGTACAGCTTCAGCTCGCGCACCGCGGCTTCAGCAGATGCATCGCGCGACTCGGCGATCTTCTCCTCGATCTCGTTGTCATCCACACCGCGGTGCATCATCTCAAGACGCAACCGGTTTAGGTTCTGCGCCGCCTGCCCGGCGGTCATCCGCTCGGGCATGTCAAAGTCGATCGTGTCGAGCAGTTGCTCGGCGACCTGCGCCCGCATCGCGGCCTGCTGCTCAAGCATCACCCGCTGGTTCAGCGAGAGCATGATCCGCTCGCGGAGCTGCTCCTCGCCCTCGAACCCGTGGTTCGCGCAGACCGTCGCAATCTCCGCCGGGACGATCGAGCTGATCTCCTCGACATCAAACGTGACCGTCAACGGCTCGTTCCGCAGCGCCTCGACCTCGTGGTTCTCAGGACCCTTCACCTTGATCGTCAGCTTGTCGTGCGCCTTGGGCGAACCGACCTGCTTGGTGAAGTCGGCGACCTTCACGCCGAGGATCATCCCCTCGCCATTCTTGTCGTCTTCCGGGATCTGGATGACCGCGCCCTCGATGTCGTGGATGACCTCGCCGTCGCTGTCCTTGGTCATCACGCCGTGACCGGCGCAGTAATCGCCAGGCCCCGCCTGCTCCTTGGGGTTCAGCTCACCCTCGTTGACACAAAGACGATCGATCTCGCCCTGCGTCATCTCATCGGTCACCTCAACCAGCGGCCGCTTGATCGCAAGACCGGCAAAGTCGGGGAGTGTCACCTCAGGAGCGACATCAACCTCGATGGTGAAGACCAGATTCGACTTGCCATCGATCTCAACACCCTCAAGCTCGTCGCCGCCCTCGGGCTCGCCGATCACACGAAGGCTGTTCGATTCGATCGCGTGCGAGTACGCCTGCGAGACGAGCCGCCCCTTGGCCTCCTCACGCACCGCCTTGCCGAACCGCTTCTCGATCAGATGCTTGGGCGCCTTGCCGGCGCGGAAGCCGGGCAACGACGCGTTGGCGACAACACCCTGGAGCGCCTCGGTCAGCTGGTCGGCGATCTGCTCCTTGCTGATGTCGATCGTCAGCTTCTTCCGGCAGGGACCAGCGTCCTCGACCTTGACATCGGGAGCCACCGTCGTGGCGCTCAGGCCGCCACCAAAGTCATCGCCGAAATCGCCCATGTTCATGTCGTCCATTGCTGTCAGGCTCGCTCAATGTTGGCGCCTTCGGCGCCGGGGGGTAGTGAGGGGTGGTTTGCCAGGTTGATGATCGGAACCGATCAATCGGGTCATCGACAGCGCGATTGCAGCGCCGCAATGATCCGAGCCAACCACGATACCGCTCCCCGAGGCCCCAGCCAAGCCCCAGCCGTCATCATCGAGCATCATTAGAGACCAAGACGATCCCCAAGGCCGCCAAAATTCAGTGATCCGCCGGCGTCACGCTCACCCTGGCGACCACCCGAGACCGATTGCCGCCGCCGAGCCTGCTCTCGATCACGATCGGCTCGCCGATCTGGCTCGCAAACAGATCCCGGTGCATCCCCGCGTTCAGGTCCCCCGCCGGCTGCTCAAGGTACTTCGCAAAGAGCCCCGCGACCGCCTCCCGGTCGTCCGCATAGAGATGATCGAAGAGCACCGACGTCTGGCAATACAGCGTCTCGGCAACGCTCGAGGTCTCCTCCGTCGCCTCGCTCACGCCGATCAGATCCGCCAGCGGGATCGACTGCCCCTCGCTGAAGCACCGCTCCAGATCCCCGGACCTTGAGCTGTGCCCGGTGTCAGGCCCGAACGCCGCGTTGGGGCGGTTCGTCTCGAACGACATTGCCAGCCCCTCGGTCAGCCAGAACGGGTATTCGTGCGCCCTCGATTGCACCCCGCTGTTGAACGCGATCAGGTGCACCGCCTCGTGGATCATCTTCGACTCGGAAGCCTCGCGAGCCTCCTTCTCGATCCGATGGCGTTCCTTCTTCTCGTGCCTGCGCAGATCCGCCGCGTGCTTCTTGAGCGCCTTCGCCTGCGCCTTATTCCCCGCACGCGACTCTGCCCGCGCTTCCGCGTCAGCCTGCTTCGCCTGCAGCTTGAACTGATCCAGCTGCGCAAACGCCGACTCGAACGCCGGCCCTGTCATGTCGTCGTACAGCACCACCCGGTTCGAGAGCCCCGCGTAGTACCCCGCGACCCACCCCGCATGCACGCCGTCCGCCTTGCTCGCGAACCGCTCGTACGTGCTGTGATCCTTGATCAGCACACACAGCAGCTTCGCCTTAGGCGGGTGCGCCGGGTACCCCATCCGGTCCATCACGCGGAAGAACTCGTGGTACGACCGCTCCAGCAGCCGGCTCCTGGCCGCCGTCCAGTTCCGTGTCGTATTCGAGAGCACCACGAAGTGCTGCGTCTCAGATCGCCTGTACTTCCCGCCAAGGTCCTTGAGCGTCTCCGCCACCGAGCCCTCATCCACCGGAAGATTGAAATCGCTCCGGTCGTGCAGGATCCGCATCGCCGCCGAGGCGTCCTCGCGGACCTCCGCAGTCCACCACGCACGCCGGTACGCGGTATCCGCATCATCGAGCCGGCCCTCCGTCTCGTACCGGACGCCCTGCTCCATCGCCGCCCTCGCGGAATCCGCGCTGAGCGGATCGCCGAACGACCCCGCCGCATGCACCCGCTGGACCGGGCTGACCCCGGTCAACGTCATCCCCAGGCTGAGCCCGAGAACCAATCCCACCGTGAGCACCTTCGCTGTCGAATACTTCATGCCGACCCCCTGTCGCCGCGTGAATCACGGCCACAGTCAGTCGGAAGCCCCGGAGCACCATCGCTGCATCCACCTCCAAACAAGCAGAAAGTCGCGTCAGGGGCGCAGCCATCGCAGGTTGCAGGCACAGATCGCAACCGATCGACAGCAATCTCCTGTCAAACGGTTTGACCGCTTTCCCGCAGATTTCACCAGCCCCCAAACCGCACAATCAGCACCCCCGGCTCACCCCGCGCCCGCTTCGCTATCATGTCATCCGTCATTATCGCGAGCCCCATTCAGGCTCCCGACGCCGGATCACCGAAGGAGCAGGTATGGGTCTCGAAGCATCACTCACCGCAGACGGCTTTCTGACGTCATCCCTCCAGCACCTCATCAACTGGGGACGCCGCTCATCGCTCTGGCCCATGCCCTTCGCCACCGCCTGCTGCGGCATCGAGCTCATGTCCACCGCCTCGAGCCGCTACGACATCGCCCGCTTCGGCGCCGAAGCCATCCGCTTCAGCCCCCGCCAGGCCGATCTCCTGATCGTCGCAGGCCGTGTCGGCATCAAAATGCTCCCCGTCCTCCAGCACATCTACATGCAGATGACCGAGCCGCGCTGGGTCATCTCGATGGGCGCCTGCGCCTCAACAGGCGGCGTCTTCGACACCTACGCGACCATCCAGGGCGTTGACCAGTTCATCCCCGTCGACGTCTACGTCCCGGGATGCCCCCCGCGCCCCGAGATGCTCCTCGAAGGCGTCATGGCGATCCAGCGCATCATCGACAACGAAGGCATCCCGCCCAAAGTCGGCGGCAAACGAGCCCCGCTCGAAATCGCGCTCGCACCAACGCACGAAGTCTCACCGCAACCGGCCAGACTCACCGTCGGCGCTTCATAATTAAATTCTATTGCTGGCCCCGTGATCACGATCGCGCAGCAATTGCTGCCATGCGGATGCACTATTGATCAAACGATCTCGTGCTCCGCAACCCCCGCGCGCAATGCCGGGTCATCCCCATCCTTCAGCAGATTCTTCGCCACGATCAGCGCATTGCGCTGCATCATGTCCAGCTTCGCCCGCTTCATCGCGCTCGTCGTAAACGCCTCGCGCCGGTCGTCCTCGGTCCAGTTCAGGACCTCCAGCACATCAAACGCCCGCCGTCTCGGCTTGTACGCCCCAAGAATATCCGCCTGCTCAACACCCTCAGGCCGCTCCGAGTTGTGCGGGCACACCTCCTGGCAGATGTCACACCCGAACAACCAATCCCCGATCGGCTCGTGGAACTCCTCCGGGATGGTCCCCCGCCGCTCGATCGTCATCTCGCTGATGCACCTCGACGCATCCACCGAGTAAGGCGCAATCGCATCCGTCGGGCACGCATCGATGCACTTCGTGCACGTCCCGCAGTGATCCTCAACCACCGCTTGTTCCGGCGGAGGCGTCAGCTTCAGCGTCGTCAGCACACCACCGAGCAGGAAATAACTCCCGATCTCCGGATGGATCAGCAGCGTGTTCTTCCCGATCCAACCAAGCCCGGCACTCGCCGCGTGCTCACGCTCAAGGATCGGCGCCGTATCGACAAACGCCTTGAACTTCTCTCGCCGATATTTCCCCTGCAGCGTATCCGTCAGCCGGTGCAGCCTCCGCTTGATCACGCCGTGATAGTCTTTGCCCCGCGCGTACCGCGCGATCTTCCCCGCTCGCGGAGGTGTGTCCGGCTGCCCCGCGTCATCGTCACCCCGCGGCGCGTACACGTCCGCAACAAGGATGATCGACTGCGCCCCAGGAAGCAGTTTTCCCGGATCGACGCGCAGATCAAGGTTCTTCGTGAACCACTCCATCGACCCGTGCTTGCCCGCGCGCAGCCACGAACCCAACGCCGCCGCGTGCTGCGTCTGCTTCGCCGCGCAGAACCCGACCAGTCCGAACCGCAGTTCGTCCTTGCAGATCGCCGCGATCCGGTCCGCCTGCGTGTTTTTGTTGCGTGTTGCCATCTGCGATCAGGCCGTCGCCGCGGTTGAATCAGCTGCGGCGCCAACGCTCGAGAGCCAGCCGTACACCGCGTCCGCCGCCAGAGGCAGCGCCTCATCAGCGCCCGCGATGTCATGCAGGAACAGCCTTGGCCATTCGTAGACAAGCCACCCGTCGAATCCAGACTCCACCAGCCCCTCAACGAACCGCTTGCACCGCGATTCGCCCTCGCCAGGCGCCACCGGCGCCCCGTCCTTGTAATCACCGAGCCGAGCCTGTATCAGCCGCTGCCCGAGCGTCGCGATCGCCTCAACCGGATCATCATCCGCCGCGACACCCGTGACCACATCGTAACTCGCCCCGAGCAGCGGGCTGTCCACCCGATCGATCAATTCAGCCAGTTCAACCGCGCTCGCGAACGACCCGCCATTCTGCAGCGCGATCCGGACCTGGTTGTTCCTCGCACAATCACAAACGAGCCGGAGCCGATCCGCGATCCGCTTGAGCGCCGCGCCACGCCGCTCGCGCCCCTGGATCTCGAACCCAAACACCCGAACGATCGGGGCCTGCACATCGATCGCCACATCGATATCCCGCTTGGTCGCGCGGACGCATGCCAGCGGATCGCCGATGAGCTGCCCGATGACCGGCGGGATGATCCGCCCGTCGTACCGCCCGCTCGACGCGACCGACGCCGCCTCGACGCCGTGCCCTTCGCACAGCCCCCGGACCTTCGCAGGGTCCGTCAGCGCCGGCTCGCACGCCAGCCGAGAATCGCCGGCGCCAAACGTGCGCAGTTCAACACCCTCATACCCCCACATCGCGAGATGGGGAAGGGCGACATCAAGAGGCCAGTCAGGGCAGGCAACAGTAGAAGCGGCTAGTCGGAACATGCCCGGATCATACCGACACATCCCCGCAACCGCGCCCGCCGCCTCAGTTGATCTCCGGCTCATCCTCGCCGTGATCGTGGCCGTCATCCGGGTGATGCGCATGACCCGTCTCATGACTCCCCGCCATAAACGCGTCCAACCCGCCACCCTCACGCGCCTTCATCACCAGATCCAGATCGATTTCCTTGCCGTCGCGAACCACCGTGATCCGGACCTTATCGCCCGGCTTGTGGTCGCCAAGGTGCTCCATCATCCCCATGACGTCGCTCAACTCCTCGCCGCCCCAGCGGATGATCCGGTCGCCCTTGAGCACCCCCGCGATCGCGGCGGTCGTGCCCTCGAAGACATCACCGACCTCCACACCCGGCTCATCGCTCGCGTAATTCCCCGGCGCGATCCCGAGACGAACCTTCGCCCTCGTCCGACCAGGAGAAGGCCGAGGCCCCTTATCAATGTGCGCCATCGTCTCGTCGCGCACCGCCAACCCATACGCAATATCACTGATCAGCGTCGACACCGCGGCGCCACCGGCGCGGTTCACCGTCGACGCCGTATCGTCCGGCGTGTGGTACTCGCGGTGCAGCCCCGTAAAGAAGTTCAGCACCACGACACCAGCAGCGTTGAAACTCGTGTGGTCCGTCGGTCCCCACCCGCTCTGGTTCGTCGTCACATCAAACCCGGAGCCGTCGAGGTAAGGCATCACAAATTCTTCAAGCCCCTCGCCGGTGCCCAAACCACCGACCTGCAACTCCTTGTCCCGCACGCGCCCGATCATGTCCATGTTCAGCATGCAGTACATCTCACCGGGGGAAAGAATCCCCGCGTCAACAAACTCCTTCGACCCGATCAGCCCCATCTCCTCGGCGCTGAACGCCAGGAACAGCACCGACCGCGCCTCCGCATCCTCCGGCATTGCCGCGTACGCCTTGCTCAGCCGCTGCGCCGCGATCAACATCCCCGCGGTCCCCGAAGCGTTGTCGTCGGCGCCAGGATGAATCTTGCCGGCCGGGTCCGCCGCCCGCGACCCGTACCGCCCGTACCCCAAATGGTCGTAGTGCGCCCCAACAACCACATACTCCCCGGCAAGCGACCCCTTGCCCGGCAGCACACCGGCGACGTTGTGCGTCGTGATTTCCTGCTGCTCCAGATCAACCGAAGCGCTGAACGTCGAGTGCAGTTCGATCGTCTTCGCCTCGCCGGAATCGGCGAGTTTCCGCAGGTCCAGCAACGACCGGCCCTCCGCATCACCAGCGAGCACCAGCGCCTCGGCGGCCTCCGTCGAGAGCATGATCGCCGGACCGTCCAGATCCAGGTTGTATCCCGAGCGGTCGGCGGTGAGCAGGCGACCGGCGCGGGGATCGTCGGCCTCCGGCGGGTTCACGAGGATCACCCCGGCAGCGCCGCGCTTGATCGCCGCGTTGATCTTGGGCATCAACCCCGCGTTCATCGTCCACCGGCCCTCGTTCTCGCTCGCCCACAGGCTCTTGCCCGCCTCGTCCATCGGCTCAAACCGGAGGATCATCGCGACCTTCCCCGTCAGGTCCGCGCCCTCGTCGTAACTCGTGTAGCCGTCCTTACCCTCGTCCATCGAGTACCCGACAAACACGATCGGCGCCCCCTCGACCTCCTCCGATCCGCTGAACCCCAGCGGCGAGAACTCGTCGTCTCCGAGCGCGTTATCGAGGTGCCCAGCCGCGTACGAGGCCGAAGCCGAGTGCACGACCAACTCACCCTTGACCGTAAAGTTGTGCTCAAACGACAGCTCGGAACCGCCGTCCATCGGCACGACCGGCTCCAAACCAAACATGTTGAAGTAGAACCGGATGTACTCCGACGCCAACTCGATCCCGCGCGACCCCGGCGCCCGGCCCTCGAAGTACGGGTTGCTCAGCGTCGTCACGTGCGCGTTGAACGCCCGCACCATCGGGCCCATCCCCGTCAGCGCATCCGCGACAGGCGTCCCCGACGAGAGCAGCCGTTCGATGGTGATCCCATCCCCACCGGTCGTATCAATCGCCCCCTGATCAACGATCGGGGTCGTTTCCTTCCACCAGCCCCCGCCATCACCCCCCAAAGACCCACCCGACCCGGCACAGGCGCCGAGCGACAGCGCCGCCCCTACGGCCAGAGCCAAACCAAGCGTACGGCAGAGCGGATTCCGGGTAATCAGATCGTGGTGCATCGGTGATCAATCTCAAAAAAGCGGTGCGGGAATGGTGCTTCAAAGGCTGGCAACAGCGCCAGGCCACACTCTACCGCCTGACCAAACCCGCGTTGCCCCCCAAACATTCCCCGCCCCGCCCAACCATCCCTCAGGGGCCATGCGTCTACACTCACGTCCCGGCACACGCCGCCGGAGCAATCGTCCAGCCATTCCCTATTGCCAGAGCAGAGAATCCGCGATGAACTACGTCTCCATCACCCCGGTCCAGCGACAGCAGATGCTCGCCGACATCGGCGTCGCTTCTATCGACGACCTCTTCGCCGCGATCCCCGAAGATGCCCGCTTCACCGGGATCCTCGACCTGCCCCCCGCCGCCTCCGAGCTCGAACTCCTCCGCGAGTTGAAAGACCTCGCAAGCCGAAACACCGGCTCCGATCAGTACCCCTGCTTCATGGGCGCCGGCGCCTACGACCACTACATCCCCGTCTTCATCGATCAACTCATCAGCCGCGGCGAGTTCCTCACCGGCTACACCCCCTACCAGGCCGAAGCCTCGCAAGGCACGCTCCAGGCCTTCTTCGAGTTCCAGACCCAGATCGCCCGCCTCACCGGGATGGACTTCGCCAACGCCTCCCTCTACGAAGGCGCCACCGCCGTCGCCGAGGCCGCGCTGCTCGCGCTCAACACCACCGGCAAACGCCGCGTGCTCGTCTCGGCAACCCTCCACCCCCACTACCGCGCCGTCCTCGAGACCTACCTAAGCGAACTCCCCGCCGAGTACGTCGAGATCCCTTCTGCCAACGGCGTCACCGATCAATCCGCGCTCCGTCAGGCCGCGTCCGACGACACCGCCTGCATCATCGTCGCCTCCCCCAACGTCAACGGATGCATCGAAGACTGGTCCGCCTGCTTCGACATCGTCACCGAGGCGTCGACCATCGGCAAACCACCCGTCCGCGTCGCGGTCTTCAATCCCACCGCGTGTGCGCTCCTGAAAACCCCCGGTGAATGCAACGCCGACATCGCCGTCGGCGAGGGCCAACCCCTGGGCGTCCCGCTCTCGCTCGGTGGCCCCTACCTCGGGCTCTTCGCCGCGAAGAAACAATTCCTCCGCAAATCTCCGGGGCGTCTCGTAGGAGAAACAACCGACAGCGAAGGCCGACGCGCCTACGCACTCGTCCTCCAGGCGCGCGAGCAGCACATCCGAGGCGCCAAGGCAACAAGCAACATCTGCACCAACCAGGGCCTCCTCGCCCTCCGCGCCACGATGTACATGACCGCAATGGGACCGCAAGGCATGCACGAAGCCGCCAGCCAGTGCTGGCACAAGGCCCACGACCTCGCCAGCCGGATCAACGCCCTCGACGGCTACGCGCTCAAGCACGACACCCCCTTCTTCCACGAGTTCGTCGTCACCTGCCCCGTCCCCGCGGCGCAGGTCATCGACCGCGCCAAACAAGCCGGCCTCCTCGCCGGTGTCGCACTGAGCAGCGAAGCCATGCACCGCATCGGCGAGCCCAACGACCTACTCATCGCGGTCACCGAAAAACGCACCAAGGCCGAGATGGACCAGCTCGTCACCGCCCTTTCGAGCGCCGCAAACTGAAGGAGAGACCCATGCGCATCATGAACACATGCACAATCGCCCTGCTCTCCCTCGCCCTCTCCGCGTGCCACGTCTCCATCCACACCGACGACGTCATCATCGACAAAAAAGACGATCACCGCTCCGCAGCCCCAATCGTTGTCCGCCCCGTTGCCACCTACTCCATCGTCGCCAGAGACGCCACAACAGGCCGACTCGGAGTCGCCGTCCAGAGCCACTGGTTCTCCGTCGGCTCCGCCGTCCCATGGGCGCGCGCAGGCGTCGGCGCTGTCGCAACACAATCCCTCGTCAACCTCAGCTTCGGCCCCGACGGCCTCGACCTCATGAGCGACGGCGTCAGCGCCGACAGCGCACTCGCAAGAGTCCTCCGAAAAGACGAAGGCCGCGAGTACCGCCAGGCCGCGATGATCGACGCCAACGGCAACGCCAGCGCCTTCACCGGTGAACTCTGCATCGCACACGCCTCGCACAAAGTCATCACCCTCGAGGACGGCACCGTCCTCAGCGCCCAAGCCAACCTGATGACCAACAAGGGCGTCCCCGAAGCCATGATCGAGGGCTTCAAGAACCCCGATAGGGGCGACACCCTCGAACACCGCCTGATGTCCGCCCTCTTCGCCGCGCAGAACGCAGGAGGCGACATCCGCGGAAAACAATCCGCCGCGATGCTCGTCGTCGAAGGCGATTTGCACGACGAACCCTGGCAAGGCATCGTCACCGACATCCGCGTCGAAGACCACAAAGACCCGCTCGACGAGCTCGACCGCCTCGTCACGATCGCCAAGGCCTACGAAGCCATGAACGAGGGCGACCTCGCGATCGAAGAGGGCGACGACGAAGCGGCGCTCGAGCACTACAGCCGCGCCCTGACCTGCATGCGCAGCCCCGAGATCGCCTTCTGGACCGCGGTCTCCCTCGTCAACGCAGGCCTCGAAGAGCAAGCCACGCCCTTCTTCGCCTACGCCTTCTGGGATCCCAAGGGCGACTGGCAGGAAACCCTCCGCCGCCTCCCCGATTCCGAGCTCTTCCCCGATGACCCCGACCTGCTCGAAGCGATCCTCGAAATCCGACCCGACGCCCACGCCGACCTGACACTCAACAACAACCCCGATCCCGACAACGACTAACCATGACCACCATGACGCCAAACCAAGACGCAATGATCGAAAAGAAGCCGCAAGCCGACCAGCCGATCCCCGCTGCCGCGGAGCCCCGCAGCGCGCGCCAGGTCGAACCCACCGTCTTTGAAAAGAGCTGCCCAGGCGCCCGATCCGTCACGCTCCCCGACCTCGACGTTGCCGAGACACCAATCCCAGATGCGCTCGCAAGCACCGCCCCAGACTGGGCCGAGATCGGCATCCTCCAGACCGTCCGCCACTACACGCACCTCTCCCAGCGCAACTTTTCCATCGACGGCGAGTTCTACCCGCTCGGCTCGTGCACCATGAAGTTCAACCCCAGGATCAACGAGCACGCCGCCGCGCTCCCCGGATTCGCCTCGCTCCATCCGATGCAAGGCGACGCCGACATCCAGGGCGCCCTCGCCCTCCTCTACCAGACACGCCAATTCCTCGAAGCCATCTCAGGACTCGACGAGGCCTGCCTCCAGCCCGCCGCCGGCGCGCACGGCGAGTACACCGCGCTCAAGGTCATCCGCGCCTTCTACAAAGCCAAAGGTGAACCCAATCGCATCAAGGTTCTCGCCCCCGAAACCGCCCACGGCACCAACCCCGCGTCCTGCGCCATGTGCGGCGCCGGGGTCATCACCGTCCCCACCGTCGGCGGATCCATCGACTTCGACGAGCTCCGCGCCATCATCGACCGCGAAGGCGCCGACACCATCATGGCGCTGATGATCACCAACCCCAACACCGCAGGCGTCTTCGATGGGGGCATGGCGCAGATCTCCAAAATCATCCACGAAGCAGGCGCCAAGGTCTACCTCGACGGCGCCAACATGAACGCCATCCTCGGCAAGACACGCCCCGCCGATTTCGGCGCTGACGCGATGCACTACAACGTCCACAAAACCTTCTCCACACCGCACGGCGGCGGAGGCCCAGGCGGCGGACCCATCGTCGTCACGAAGGAACTCGCGCCGTTCCTCCCCATCCCCCAGATCACCGAAAGCAACGGTGTCTTCGCCCTCGACTACGACAAGCCCCACACCATCGGCAAGGTCCGCTCCTTCATCACCCAGTTCGGCATCATGGTCCGCTGCTGGACCTACATCCGCGCCTGCGGTCCCGAAGGCCTCCGAGGCGTCGCCGAGCAAGCGGTCCTCAGCGCCAACTACCTCGCCGCCAAACTCAACGACAAGTACGAAACACCCTTCTGGAACAGCGAAAACGGCAAGTACGCCGCCCACGAATTCCTCACCGTACCCAAGGCGCTCCTCTCGCAAGGCGTCACCCTCAACGACATCGCCAAACGCCTCATCGACTTCGGCATCCACCCCCCGACCATGCACTGGCCAATCAAAGACTGCCTCATGGTCGAACCCACCGAAACCGAATCCCTCGAAACACTCGACAGATTCATCGCGGTCATGCGCCGCATCGCGCACGAAATCGAAACCGACCCACAACAGCTCGCCAAAGCCCCACAGGACGCCACAGTCAACCGCCTCGACATCGTCGCCGCGGACCGCGCACCAAAGGTTGTATTCAAAGGCTAAGCGTCGGCTCCTGGATCCAACGGCAGATCCTCTGCCCGGTTCACATTCACCGCAGCGCAAGCCGGGATCTCAACCTCAACCCGACACCCCTCCGGAACCGCACGCCCAAGCGATCGCCGCCCCGACGCCATCGCCGCGCGCAACACCTCAACGCAAGCTACCCGGAAAACCCCGATCGTCGGGTGCACCCGATCCCCACTCCTCCCAACAACCGCAATCGCATCCGGATTCTCCGCCGCAGCATCAAGCAGCACCCGCACCGCCGCCGCATCAATCCCCGGCAGATCCCCCGCAAGGACAACTACCTCCCGCTGCGCAAACTCAATTGCGGCGAGCACCCCGCCGATGGGCCCAACCCCCGGGTAAGGATCCGCGATCACCCCGTCCGCCCGCGCCGCGACCCGCTCATCGCACTCACCAACAACGTACACCGCCGCCCCC
>JAJDDA010000197.1 GCA_029260535.1 Phycisphaerales bacterium
AAGACGTCCCGGATCGCGTTGATCCGGTCCATATTGAGCCGATCTCCCTGTTGCAGCCACGCGGCAAAGCCGATCAGCGCAATGAAGTGAGCGATCGCGAGCGTAGAGACAGCGAGGAACAGTGCTTTGAGCATGATGTGCTAACCCTTCGCAACCGAGGCGCCACCACCGGGGGCGCCGTGATCCCTGCCGGCCCGCATGACGCTCAGGTCGTCGAGCTCCGCAGCTTCTTTTCGATCCAGATCCCGCTTCCACTGGGCGTACCGCTGCTCGCGAAGCAGTTCGACCGCCCGCCGAGCCCTCGCGGCTTCGAGCAGCTCGCCCCGGGCGATCTCAAGCCGCTTGTGCACCCCAGCGAGTTGCAACACCGCCGACTGCGCCTTGCCCATGACCATCAGCGATGCCCCCGCCTGGAGCCGCACTTCGGGGAGCGTGACCGCCGCCCCCCCCAACTCCTCGGTGGGTTCCTCACCTGCGAGCGCGCTGCGGAGGTCGCGTTTGTACCCGACCAGCGCGTGCTGATGTCCCCTGATCTGTGATTCGAGCTCCACGCGCTCGCGGTCGATCCCGGCGAAGACGACCTGCCGATCTCGCTCGGCGCGAATCCGTTGCTCAAGGACATGCTCAAGATTGAATCTGAATCTGGCCAACGCTCACGCAACCCTCCAGGTCAGACCCCGCCGCCGGCGCGCTGACCGGCCATGGTCAATTGCGCACCGCGCTGCGCCAGCGCGAGCAGTTGCTTCCTGGAATCTTCGAACGGCGCGCTCGCGTGCGGTGACTGCTGCAGCAGCGAATCGATCGTGGTCTTCATCTCGATCGCGGCGTCGGCGAGCGGGTCGGCGCCCGACGCGTACGCGCCGATCTGCACCAGGTCCTCGACCTTCTTGTACGCCGCGAGCAGCCTCAGGACCTCCTGCCTCGACGCGATGTGCTCGGGATCCGTCACATCCCCCGCGACTCGGCTGACCGAATCGAGCACGTCGATCGCCGGGTAGTGCGCGCGCTGCGCCAGCCCACGGTCGAGGATGATGTGCCCATCGAGCACACCCCTCGCCGCGTCCGCTACAGGCTCGGTCATATCATCGCCTTCGACGAGGATCGTGTACACCCCGGTGATCGAGCCACCGCCTTCGAGCGTCCCGGCGCGTTCGAGCAGCCTCGGCAGCATCGCAAAGACGCTCGGCGTGTACCCCTTCGTCGCCGGCGGTTCACCGACCGACAAGCCCACCTGCCGCTGCGCGTGCGCGTACCGGGTGATCGAATCCATCATCAGCATCACGTCTGAGCCGCGATCGCGGAAATGCTCGGCAACAGCGCACGCGGTGTGCGCCGCGCGGATCCGCATCAGCGGCGACTGGTCGCTCGTCGCGACAACGACGACCGAGCGTTTCAACCCGGCCTCGCCCAGCGCATCATCGATGAACTCCCGCACTTCCCTGCCGCGCTCACCGATGAGCGCGATGACGTTGACATCGGCGCTCGTCCCTCGCGCGATCGATCCCATCAAGGTCGATTTACCAACGCCGGGCCCCGCGAAGACACCGATCCGCTGCCCCTTCCCCAGAGTCGTGAAGCAATCAACCGAGCGCACCCCGGTGCTGAGACGTTCCGTGATCCGCTTGCGCGACATCGGGGAGATCGGCTCTGGAGAGAGTTGCCCCCGCGCGATCATCCCGATCGGGCCCAGCCCGTCGATCGGCTCGCCCAGCGCATCGATCACGCGCCCGAGCATGCGTTCGCTCACCGGGACTGTCGGCGTCGGCTGCTCGCCCCGGACCAGATCCCCGGGGCGGATCCCCGACGACTGCCCCAGCGTCATCACCGTCGTCGTCGCGCCGTCGAAGCCGACGACCTCACCCGGTGCGTTCGTCCCGGTCGTCCCGCTCTCGATCGTCACCAATGAACCAACCGGGATGGGCAGCCCCTCGACAATAATGGTCAGCCCACGCAGCGCCGTGACGCGCCCCGTGATGCGCATGGGCTGCGATTGCCGCAGTGTCTCGATCTCGGAGTCAAGCACCCTCATGCCGCGTCATCGAGCGGCGGAGCCGTGCTTTGTACGTGGTCCTGAGCCGCAGGCGCCGGGAGCACCGTCTCGACCAGCCGGTCCATCTGCCGCTGGATGTCGGCATCGACCTCCTCAGCGCCCGACCGGATCACGCACGAACCGCGCGTCAGCGAATCGTCCGTGAGCAATTCCGCGTGCTTGATGCCCCCAAACTTCGCCAGCAACTCAGGCAGCGCGTCATCGATCACGTCCCGATCCTCGGTGTGCACCAGGATCACCACGCGAGAAGGATTGAGCAGCATCGCCAGCGCCGCGTCGAGTTGGGCGCACGCCGCTTCTTTGTCGAGCGTTACTGCGCGCTTGGTCACCCGCTGGGCGAACTCGACCGCGAATTCGACGACCTTGTCGGACGCCTGATTCAACAGGAGTAGTCTTTCTGATTCGAACATATCCAGCGCCTCGGTCCACCGGTCGATGAGCACCGCGATCTCCGGCGCGTGCTGAGCGATTGCCTCGGCGCGCCCCTCGGCGAGTCCCTCCGCGTGCCCCTCGCTCATCCCCTTGCCGTAGCCCTCGGTCCTGCCGTACTGCGCCGCGCCCTCGAGCAACCGGTCGCGCTGCCGCTTGGCGCTCTCGACGATCTCGTCCGCCTTGCGCTTGGCCTGCTCGACAATCGCGTCACCCTGCCGCTGGAGATCACCCAGATCGAGCACGATCGCGTTGCGCGAATACGACTGCACGTTTTCTTTTCGGATCACCGGCATCGGCTGCCCCTTGCCGGGCACGCATGTTTCGTGGAGGCTCGCATCAGACGATCATCTCCGACTCGCCGCCGCGACCGGCGATGATGATCTCGCCGGACTCTTCCAGCCTGCGGACGACATCGACGATCCGCTGCTGCGACGACTCGACATCGCTGACGCGGACCGGCCCCATGAACTCCATCTCTTCCTTGATGAGCTGCGCCGCACGCTCGGACATGTTCCCGAACATCTTCTCCTTGAGCGGCTCCGACGCGGTCTTGAGCGCCATCGCCAGCTCGTCGTTGTCCACTTCCTTGAGGACCGACTGGATCCCCTTGTCGTTGACCAGCAGCACGTCCTCGAAGACGAACATCAGGCGGCGGATCTGCTCGACCAGGTCCGGGTCCTCCGATTCGAGGCCCTCCATGATCGCCTTCTCCGTCGCGCGGTCCGCGAGGTTCAGCACCTCCGCGACCGTGTCGATCCCGCCGGCCTTCTCCATCGACTGCATGAGCATGCTGCTCAGCCGTGATTCGAGACCCTGCTCGACCTGCTTGATCACCTCGGGGTTCGTCTGCTCCATGTTCGCGATCCGCTTGATGACCTCCACCTGCTTGCCGATCGGCAAACCGACGAGGATCTCCGAGGCTTTGTAGTGCGGCATGTGGCACAGGATCAGCGCGATCGTCTGCGGATGCTCGTCCTGGATGAACGTCAGCAGGTTCTCGCTCTCTGCCTTCTGCAGGAACGCAAAGGGCGTCTTCTGCACCTGCGTCTGGATCTTGCTCAGGACTTTTTCCGCGTCCTTGGGATCCATCGACTCCATCAGCAGCACGCGCGCGTAATCCAGCCCACCCTCGTTGGCGAACTCATGCGCAAGCGACATGCTGTAGAACTCGTCAACCACCGCTTCGCGCAGCTCTGTCGGGATCCGGCCCAGCCCCGCCAGTTCGCGCGTCACTTCCTCGACGTGATCGGCGCTCATTTCCTTAAGCACCGCCGAGGCGCTGTCCGCCTCAAGCGAGAGCAAGAGGATCGCCGACTTCAGCGAGCCGCTGAGCTCATCAATCGAGTCTGGGAGTTTTCCTAGGTTCGAAGCCATAGATAGTTGCTGCCCCTGCCTGCCGTCCGGATTGACCGATCAGATATCCGATGTGATCCATTTATTCAGAATGAACGCCGCGTCACCGGGTCGTTCACCAACGAGCGACGCGATCTGTTCGTGCTTCTTCCGGCTCTGGAGGTCGTCGTCGGAGAGCTCGATACCGGTCAGCATCGACTCCGCCTCGTCCGCCTCGCCGAACATCTCGATGTTGTCCTTGAGCGCCGGTGGGAGACCAACCAGTTCCTCAGCGCTCGGGAGGTCCTCCGCCTTGCCGACCTTCTTGATGTTGATCCCCATGAACAGAACCGCCAGCAGCGCGACGCCGCCGAGCGCGACCGTCTTCACCAGCCCCGATGCGAGGATCCCGCCACCGCCGCCACCACCGCCGCCGCCGGACCCACCAACGCCGGCGGTCATCGCGCCGCCAACACTCCCGAGCGGGATGTCCGGGATCATCGAAACGATCACCACACCCGCCGCGCCACCCTGCTCGACCGACATATCCACGAGCGCCTCGATCGACGTGCGGATCCGCTCCGATTCCGCCTGCACGATCGGGTCAAGGTCCTGCGTCGAGGGGAGCGTTTCGTCGCCGCCATCACCACCGTCGCTGCCGGTCTGGCCCTCCGCTCGGCGCCAGCGGTCGATGAAATACGACTCCGGAACGTTCACCGTCGCGTTGATCCGCTTGGCCATGCCTCTTCGATCGACGATGTTCTCGGTGCGCGAGCCGAACTTGTTCTCGAACGACGAATCCGATTCGTTGTCGGTGAACGAGTCCCCGCCGCCGCCGCCCTCGTTGAGGCTCAGCCCCGTGTTGGGCCGGACGCCCGATTCCCCGCCGCGTTGGGCCGACTGCTGGACCTGATCGTGCGCCAGCTCGCCGGTGATCATCCCGACCGAGCCTTCGCCTGATGGGAAGAATTTCTGTTCCTGCGAGGTAACCTGCCGGACATCGACCGAGGCGTTGATCGAGACGATCACCCCCGGGATGTACATCAGGTGGTCGAGAATCTTCTCGCGGAACCGCTGCTCGTACTTGACGACGGTCTCGAGATGATCGCTGGTCGCCATGTCCTCGTCGGACCGCGCCCTCCGCTGCCGGTTGGTGATCCCATCAATAACACGGATCTCGTCCATGCTCAGCCCAGCGACCGCGCCGGCGATGAGCCCCGCGATCGCGTCCACCGCGGACTGGCTCAGGCCGCCTGGTGAGGTCGGGAAGACCGTCGCGCTGGCTGTTGATTTGCGTGTCGCCATGCCCAGTCCTGTGGGTTCGGGCGCATCAATCAGCACCTGCGCCTTCCGGATCCCGTTCATCTCGCTGATGATCGAGGCGAGCGTGTTCTGGAGCGCGAGGTTGTAGTACTGCTTGCGCTGCATCGTCGAGTCGGTCCAGGAGCCCTGCGCGATCATCTCGTCGAACATGAACGTGGTGTCCGCCGGGAGCGAGCCGCTCTCACCCATCTGGGCGAGCACCGAGAACTTCCGGGTCGGGATCACCCAGGGCCGCCCGTCACGCATGTCGTGCTCGATGCTGTTGACACGCAGGAACTCAACCGCCTGCGTGAGCGACGCGGGGTCCGCGTTGGGCATCAACTCGACCATCGTTTTGTTCGAAGCGTACTGGCTGACAATAAACATCGTCATCGCCAGAACGACAGCCAGGCTCGTCATCAGGAGCTTCTGCGAAGGCGTCAGCTTTGACGCCTGCGCCTGGATGGTCGCGATCGCTCTCCGGAGCTGATCCATACGGGTTCGGCCTCCAATGCCTGGTGGATCGGCGCCATGCTCCGCACGGCGCACCAACGAAAGTGCGCAGTCGCAAGCGCGTCGGTCCCTCTGTTTCGGACGCCGCGGTCGTGAGCCTTGAAAGTGCGCACACCGAGCAGCAATATCGTGCGAAAGCGCAGCATGTGCGCCAGCGTGACCGACTCCTCCTATAAAGTAGTCTCGGCTCCGTCGTCTTCACCGCGCCCCGCACATCGGTACACTCCAGCCATGTCCAGCCTCAACACCTCCGCCTACCGATTCGCCCGACCCACCGGCCAGTGCGCGATCACCAGCAAACCCATCGAGCCGGGCGCCGAATACACCGCCTGCCTCGTCGAGAGCGAAGAAGAGAACACGCTGCTGCGCGTTGACCTCTCCATGGAGGCCTGGGAAGCCGGCGAGCGCCCCGAGCAGTGCTTCGCGATGTGGCACGCCACGATGCCAACACCCGAACAAAAACACAACCCCTTCCTCGGCGATGACGAGCTCCTCGCGATCTTCGATCAGCTCTGTGAAGCAGGCTCCGAGCTCTCCGACCAGCAGCAAACCTTCCAGTTCCTCCTCGCGCTGCTGCTCCTCCGTAAACGCCTCCTCCGGCAGGACGGCTCCCGTGCCGGTGACAACGGCGCCAGGGTGATGCTCCTCCGGCGCAAGGGCGAGAACAAAGAAGAAACCGATGCGATCGAGGTCCCCGATCCCGGTCTGCGCGAAGAAGAAGCCGCCGAGGCCGCCATCGCGCTCGGTAAGGCGCTCAGGGGCGACGAGTGAACCGCAGAACCATCGGCACAGTCGCGCTGGCGCTGGTCGCGTGCACGCTCACCGCATGCAAGACATCGCCAAACGGCGCGTCCGCGCCATCCGTTTCCGGCCCACCGCCGAGTTACCCCGAGGTCGCCGAGCGATTCAACGAGCGCGCCGATCGCCTGGGCAGGATCTGGGCCAACGCAACGGCGCAATTCTCTTATCTCGATGAACAAGGCGATCGGCACAACGAACAGGGTGAGGGGCACCTCCAACTGATCGCACCGGATCGATTTGCTCTATCCATCGGTAAAATCAGCGAGGTCCTCTTCTGGCTGGGCTGCGATGCCGACCGCTACTGGTTCTTCCAGATGTACGAAGGCAACCGCGTCTCGATCGGCCGACACCGGAACATCGGCTCGCCTTGCAACCGCGACCTGGGGCTCCCGGCGAACCCGATCGACATCATCGATCTGTTGGGCGTGACGCCATTGCCGGTTGAGGCGCCCGGCGAGACCTCCTGGTCCACCAACGGCAAGTGGCTCGTTGTCGATGCGCCGGGGCGGGCAACGTGGCGGCGTCTCTTCCTCGACCCTGCGACGCTCCTCCCCCATCGGGTCGAGCTGTACGACCCGACGGACACCAGCGCACCGATCGTGTTTTCGAGCATCGAGTTGTACGAATCCGTCTCACTCGAAGGTGTCGGCGGGTTCTTCCCCAAGGCCCCATCAAGGCTCCAGATCGATCACGAGCAGAGCGGCACGAGCATCCGCCTCTTCCTGCACAACATGAACGACGGCAAGACCCGGGGCCGGCTCTCCGACGCGGTCTTCACCTTCGAATCGCTCGTCGAAGCGTTCGGCCCTGAAGAGATCACCGTGCTTGATCAGCGCTGTGATAGCCCAGCCCTGACCAACTGATCCGCCCGATCGGGCGGTCCTCGCTTGTGAAAATGTGTGTACGATCGCCCCGATGCGCCAACCGCTCCGCGCCATTTTGTTCGTCATCGCCGCCCTCGCCGCTGCTGCGCCGAGCCCGGCGTTCTCGCAACCCCCTATCGGAGCTGGCGCTGCGAACGGCGGCTGGGTCGCGCTGCCCTACCCAGATACGCGTCCGGTTGATCCGAAAGACAACAAACCAAGGCCCGACCTGGAGCAGTTGTACTTCCTCCCAGCCGATTCCCCCCCCGGCGCCCTCTACGGTGTCCAGCAACTCCCCGGTGCGCCACACGCGATCGCCGCCTCGGGTTCTCGGGTCATCCTGCTCTTTGCCCCGACTGATGGATCGACCGCATCGTCAACGCATCGCTGGACAACCCGCGCGCTGACCGCGCTCGATCAACCGGACCCGCTCCCCCCGATTTTCGATCCCAAGGGCCGGCTCGAAGTCCTCCCTGCGCTACGCACCGATGGGGCGGTCACCGGGTTCTGCGGGATCCCCGGAGGTGGCGCTGCCGCGCTGATCAGCCCGATCACCGACGCCGCGGGACAGCCGATCGGGTCCGGCTACCAACTGAAAGCACTCATCGGGGGCGCTTGGCGCGATGTCGCGTTGCCCGCGGCTGTCGATTCGAAGACCAGCTGCCGGTTGCTCCCGACTCCAGACGGTCTCTCCCTGCTGCTCCCGGATGCCTCGCGTGCTTCACGATCGACCCTCTGGAAAGCCCAAATCCTCAACACATTCGATCGATCAGGATCGATCATCGAACCGGTCTGGACCCAAGGTGCGATCTCGATCACCGATACCGAAGCGCCAATGATCGTTTCAAGTGCTGGGCACATCATCACCGCCGCCCGTAACTTCGCCGGCGAGACCGTGCTCATCCTCCACCTGGCCGATTCCGCGACACCGCTCGCCACACTCAACGATGTCCCGGACGATTTCGCGTTCACCCGCGTCGGCGACACCCTGTCGATGGTGTACCTCAGCGATGACGCGAAACCGCAGATCCTGACGATCGCGATGCACACCTCGACCGGCGAGATCCTGCATCAGGGGCCCCACGTCAAGGTCATGCCCATCTCCACCGATGACCTCCGGTTCCTGGGATTCATCCTGGCGCTGGTGCTGATGACGGCGCTGGTCTTCGTCCTCCGCCCCTCGGCGGCCTCGACGCAGGTGATCAAGCTCCCTCCGGGGACCGCGATGGCCGCCCCCGAGCGCCGGCTGCTCGCCGGGGTGATCGACTTTACGCTGCCGCTCCTGATCGTGGTGCAGGTCTGGGATGTCGGGTTCATGCAGGTCATCCTCGCTCCGCTCCAGGCGGAGCAGGCGAACGAGTTCTGGCCCTTCGCCGTGACCTCGGTGGCGTTCTTCGCGCACACCGTCTTCACCGAACGGCTCTTCGGTGGTCGGACGCTGGGCAAGGCGATCACGGGGATCCGGGCGGCCTCGATCAACGGCAAGCCCCTCACCCTGTGGCAGTGCATCAGCCGGAACACGATCAAGCTCGTCTGCCCGCCGCTGCTGACCATGATCTTTGTCGATCCCAGGCGCCGCCACCCGGGGGACACCCTCGCCGGGGCGATCGTCATCGCAAAGTCCAAAGGCCCCGAGCCCCCGGCTGATCAGGGCGATCAGGATGACGACAGCAACGACGGCCCTGGCCGGACCAACGAGGCGACCGTCGCCGACGGCTGAACCGGCGATACAA
>JAJDDA010000198.1 GCA_029260535.1 Phycisphaerales bacterium
TCGCCTTGCTGCTGGCTGGGATCGCCCTGGGAAGAGGAGGACGATGACGAGGAGGACTGTTGTTGCTTGGCCTGCTCGATGAGGATGTCGAGTTTGCGGAGGATCTCGTCCTGGAGGCGCTGGGTCTGCGCGCCTGACGCACTGGCGACTTCGAGCAGGTCGGCGGCGTCGCTCATCTGCTGGACAGCCTGCACGAACATGTCGGCGGCTTGTTCGCCGGAGAGGGCGCGGTCGAGTTCGGCGCGGTCGGGGTCGACGGTTGGGTCGATGTCCGCTTCGGTTTCGGGATCGTCCGGTTCGAGACCCAGGAGATCGTCGAGGGACGGGAGCGCTTCCGGCTCGGTTGTTGATTCTGTTGTGTCCGCGTCTTCGGGCGGATCGGATGGCGCGGTGTGCGCGATCGACGCGGTGGCGAATAGTGCAGCGGCGGCGAGCGGTGTGAATCGGGATTGCATGTATGTGATACGCATGGATTGCTACTCGGGTTGTATCGGCATTTCGCCGGGGCCTTCGCCGGACTGCTGGTTCATTTTTTCGATGATGCCACCTCCGATAGCCCCGAGTTGGCGTTGCTCGGCGCCGAGTTCAGATGGGCTGTCGACTCCCGGCTCGCCCGGGAGGTCGTCGGTGAGGCGGGTCCGGTTGAGGAGGTCGGATTGCATCTGACGGAGGAGACGGAGTTGGGCGATGGGTGGGAGGAGTTCCTGGGGTTGCTGGCCTCCGCTGTCGCCGCTTCCGCCACCGCCGCCATCGTTGAAGTTGTCGTCCTTGGGTGGAGCGTCGTCCTGGAGCGATTCGACGATGCCCTGAAGGACGGAGACGGCGGCGGTCTGCCTCCGCGCTGCGGCGATGGGCTGGGTGTCGCGGAGGTTGGCCGACGCGGTTTCGGTCAGGCTGGTGAGTCTGGTGTGCGCGAAGGTAAAGACCTCGGCGTCGGCGAGCTCTTCGGTGGATTCGAGGATGATGCCGAGGGCTTCCCGGATCGAGTCCTGTTCGTCGGCGATCCCGCGGAGCGCGGCGCGGTCGCGGCGGGTGAGGTTCTCTTTGTCGGCGTAGGTGTCGGTTTCGTCGCGGAGGGCGATCTGCGCGGTGAGCGCATCGCGGTAGGCCTTGAGGAGTTCGGCCTTCTTGCGCTCCTGCTCCTGCTGCTCCATCTCGTCTTCGAGGCGCTGGGCTTCTTCCAGGGCGCGGGTGAGCAGGTCGAGGCTGCGGGATTCATGCTCGCGGACGGCGTCGTTTTCGATCTGCTCGCGGCGGAGCTCGACGATGGCGCGGGACTGCGCTGCGGACGCGTCGGAGACGAGGTTCGCGACGGGGGCGACCTCACGGCCGGCGTTGCGGGCGAGGTCGAGGACACCGAGCGTGTTGGTGTTGAGGCGGATCATGCCTTGGTCGAGGTCGGCGATGGGCCCGCCTTCAATGATGGTCTGGCTGAGGCTGGCGAGCGCCGAGGTCTGCTGGTTGACGAGGGCTTCGAGGGATTCGATGAGGCTGGCGAGGATGCGGCGGAGCGCTGCTTCGCGGGCGCGCTGGCCCTCTTCGAGGTCTTCGAGCATGCGCTCGAGCGATTCGGCGGCTTGCTGCTGGCTCTTGCTTGCGCTGGAGGTCTGGTTCTGCGAAGCCTCACCGGCGGCCTGCTCCATCGTTTCGCTGACGCGTTCTTCTTCGGCGCGGCGGGCGGCTTCGGAGAGTCCGGCGGCGGCGGTCTGGTCGGTCTCGCTGAGTTGTTCCTGACGCTCGCGCATCTCGTCTGCGAGCTCGTCGGCTTGTTGGGCGAGGTCTTCCTGGGCTTTGACGATTGCTTCGAGTTCGGAGCGTTCGGAATCGCTGAGTTCGCTCGCGGGCTTGCCGGCGGTTTTGGAGCCGAGCTGCTGGGTTTGCTCTTGCAAGGTGCGTTGGGCTTCGAGCATCTTTTCGAGGTTGCGCTGGAGGACCCAGGCGTCCTCACCGGTGTCGAGCTGCGCGGCGACGTCTTCGAGGCGGTCCATCACTTCGCGCTGGGCGTCGTCGGTAGCCTGTTCTGCGGCTCGTTCTTCGAAGGTTTGCTCGTTGCCTTCGTTGTCCGCTTCGTCGCTCTCGCCGGCGGCATCCTGCTGCTCGGCCATGTGATCGAGAGCGTCGGCGGCTTGTGTTGAAGCGGTGCGGGCCTGCTCGAGCGATTGCCTGACATCGGCGAGGAGTTCGTTGAGGCGTTCATCACCGAGGCGGTTCTGCTCGAGTCTGGACTGGACCTGCTCGACGGAATCGATCTCGCGCGCGACGCGGTCGGTGATGTTGGCCTGTTCCTTGATCGCGGTCTGGTCGGCGCCTTCCTCCTGCTTGTGGGCGCGGGCGGTTCGCTGGCGGTCGTCGATTCGCATGACGCTCTGGCGGACTCCCGAGAGTTCGTTGCGGATGGCGCGGACGAATTCTTCTTCGGAAACGATGCGGAGGCGGCGTGGTGTTGAGATGGTCGGGGCGCGCGAGAGATCGGCGGCGGCGTAGACATCGGCGGCAATCGCGGTGAGATGGACCTCTTCACCGACGGCGACGCTCAGCGTCTGCAGGTCGAGGGTGATGATCACTTCCGCGGTTGCTTCGCCGACGGATTCGATGATCGCGATCTGCACCGGGTCGGCTGTCGGGGCCATCGCGCCTCCAGGACCCGAGGGCTGGCCGGCGTCGGCGCCTTCGGGGCGGAAGAGCTGCTGATCGAGGCGGACCCACGCGAGACCGACGTCATCGCGGCCTTCACCTGTGATGTCGAGCACAGCGGTTGCAAGCACGGCGGTGTCGCTCGGCGGCGCGGTGACGGTGGCGGCGGGGGCCTGGTCTTCGACGGCGTCGAAGCGGAAGACGGATTCGTCGGCGGAGGTGATGCCGTGCTCGTCGACGAGCGCGACGGGCAGGCGGGTGGTCTGCGCGAGCGACCAGGAGATGGTGATGGAGTCGGCGCTGCCGTCGGCTGGAGTGAATGTGGCGCCGGTCGTTGTGATGTCGGGGGTGAACGTCGCGTCGAGCCAGTCGGGGTTGTTGGCGTCGATGGGGATGGGCTTGTTGAAGGCGAGGGTGAGGTCGATGGTTGAGCCGAGCAATGCGGGGGGTGCGATGGCGCGTTCGTCGGCGCCCTGGCCCATGTCGATCTGCGCCTTGGTTGTGAAGGCGCCGGCTGGGATGGCGCTGGCGTAATCGGGGGGTGTGATGACGGCGCTGGCGGTTGCGATTTGCGGGGGTTCGACGAGGAGGATGCGGCGCCAGGGGGTCTGGTCGTCCTCGGTTTCGAAGCGGTACTCGATAGCGTCGGCGTCGGCCTCGATGAGGCGCTCGAAGAAGGCGCCGGTGTTGCCTGAAGCGGTGACCTCGTCGCGGCCCTGCCAGGTAAGGAGGATGCGCTGGGCAGCGCCCGCCTTGCCGCTAACGATCGGTCGGTAACGCGCGACGACATCGGTGCGCTCGATGGCGCGGTTGGCTTTGGTGACGACGGCACGGAGCGGCAAGACAACACCGACGGGGTGGACGGCGATGTCGGTGGCGTCGGCGACACCGGTGCGTTTGGGCCATTCTGCGCCGGCCCATGGGGTGAGCGTTCGGCGGGCGCCGATCTGTGCGAGGTTGGTGTTCACCGCGGCGAGCGCGGCGATAAAGAGAACGGAAAAGGTCAGCAGCGCGATCGCGCGGCGCGCGGGGGCTTTGTTCAGGAGTGAGCGCGATGCGGAGGTTGAGTAGTTGCTTGCGGCGCGTTCGATGACGCGATCGCTGAGTGCGGACTCCATGGGGGTGGCGTGCGCACTCGTGGCGCTGTCGAACTCGACGCCGCTGGCGAGCAGGTCGCGGAGATCGGGGTTGTGCTTTTCGATGCGCAATGCGATCGCGGTGAGCGGGGGGTTGAACCGCAGTGCGGGGCGGATGTACCGGATGTAGACGAAGAGGAGCAGGCCGGCGCCAACGAGCAGGTGCCCGGTCCGCATCCAGATGGGGAAGCGGAGGAGGAAATCGAGCATGCCTGTCGCTGTGAAGAGCAGGAGGAGGCCTGCGCAGATCATCGCGATGGCGCGGGTCAGCAGCAGCCTCCGGGCGGCGGCTCGGAGCCGGCGGAGCGAGGTGGTGACATGGTTGAAACCGGAGTCGAAACCAGGATCGGATTTGGGGCCTTGATGACCGGTGTCTGTCGTCATGTCTGATGATACGGATGGATGGGCGGAATCCGATGAAAATGGGCACTAGACGCACGAAATGCTGCCCGATTGTTGAACCGGTGAAGGGTGGGGATGGTGCGGGGAATTGGGCTCTGAGCACGACCCAGCAGAGCCTGGGTCGTGGCACGGGAGCATCCGGAATCAGATCAGACGGATGAGCCTTCTGCCGATCCATTCCATCGTCAGGAGGAGAACGACCAGGAGGAGCGCCAAGGGGGTGTCCCAGAGGGGTTCGGCGATCTCGTGGACGATTCGGGTCCGGCGATTTGGCAGTGATAGTGGCAGATCCGCGAGATCGCCGGTCAGGAAAACGCGGCCATCGGTCTGCTCGCTCAGGGCGGTCAGGAGGTCGTGATCCGTCTCGGGGTGGCGTGTTTCGTCGTCCGGGAGGATGACCAGGATCGGCTCTTCGAGGCCGAGCGGGTTGAGGGCGGATTCGGCGGTGTTGACGGTCCATGAGCCGGGCTCGTTCGGGGACCAGATGGTGGCGAAGGTGCGGCTGTCTGCGCTCTCGGCACGGAGGGTGAGTTCGATGGGAGTTGGAGCGGTGTCTTCGCCGGGCTCGGGGGTGCGGGTGATGGTGACGACGACGGCTCCGAGATCGAGATCGACGAGGGCCTGATCAACGAGTTCGAGCTCGACGCGGACTGGTTGCTCGACCT
>JAJDDA010000199.1 GCA_029260535.1 Phycisphaerales bacterium
CGCGGCGCGCGTAGCTCAACTGGATAGAGCATCGGCCTCCGAAGCCGAAGGTTGGGGGTTCGAATCCCTTCGCGCGTATTTCAGCAAGAAACAACCCCCCGCCTTTGAGGCGAGGGGTTTTTTTAATTCGCGTGATCGAGAACACCGACCGATCGGCTCACAATTTCGTCGCGGCCTCGGTGGTGTCGAAGGCGTTGCCGAACTGCTCGGAGAGCATCGGGACCAGATCATGGAGGATCCGCTGGAGGACCTCGGCGGGTGTGCCGATCGCGTCGATCTCGGTGATGATGTCGCTGGGGTAGTGGTCGAGGACGGGCTGCGTCTCGGCGCGGTAGATGTCCCAGCGGCGGCGGATCAGGTTCTCGTTGGCGTCGTCGGCGCGCTTCTCTTTGATCGCACGACGGCGGAGACGCTCGACCATCGCGTCCTCATCGGAGGCGGCGAGGTGGATCACCCGCATCGGGTCGATGTAGCCGTCGAGCAGGTTGGCCTGCTCGATGTTCCGGGGGAGCCCATCGAGAAGGAGGATGTCCTTGTCGAGTCTGTATTTGCCGGCATCGACCTGGGAAGCCATGTGCTCGGCCCAGACCTGGAGGGTGATGTCGTTCGGGACCAGCTCGCCGTGGCTGGAGAATGACATCACGCGTTTGCCGAGTTCAGAATTCTTGTCGAGGGCTCGGAAGATCTCGCCGGTCGAGACGTGGTGGAACCCGGGGATGACTCCCAGGATCTTGCCCTGCGTGCCCTTACCGACTCCGGGCGCTCCGAAGAGCAGCACCGCTTTGTATGGCTGTTCGGCCATTGCGTTCCTTACTGATCGGCCATCAGCGGCCGGGGTTTGGGCAGGTGATCCGTTGGTGGTCACCGAACCCGGTCTGGTCCTCTCTAGGACTGTCGGCACAGACTAGCCGCCGCTTGACACGTGGCAAGCCCAGAACCGACGTAAACGTCCGATACCAGACTATTGAAGGCCAGAGCCTGGCGATTTTCTCTATATTCTCGCCAATGCGAGGACTAACCAGACGGTGGCGATTCAGGATTGAGGCGGGCTCTGCCAGCGGTGAGAACGTGCGGGATCGCCTCCTCGCGGCTCGGGGGTTCACGGATCCGGAGGAAATCGACCGGTTCCTCAACCCCACCCTGCACGGGCTGCACGATCCATCACTGATCCCCGACCTCGATGCTTCTGCAGAACGGATTCTCAAAGCGATCGCGGGCAGCGAGCGGATCGTCATTTATGGGGATTACGACGTCGACGGCTGCACCGGCGCCGCGATCCTGGTGCACACGATCCGGGCGATCAATCCTGCCGCACAGGTCAGCGTCTACATCCCCCACCGGCTCGATGAGGGGTACGGGATCAACGCGGAGGCGCTCGAGCGGCTCGCGGGGGATGGCGCGCAACTGATCATCTCGGTTGACTGCGGGATCACCGCGGTTGATGAGGCGCTGCACGCGAAGAAGCTCGGTATCGACCTGATCATCACCGATCACCACAACCCGCCGGAATCACTCGATGCGATGCCCGATGCGTTTGCGGTGGTGCACCCGAGGAGGCCGGACTCGGCGTATCCATTCGGCGAACTGTGCGGCGCCGGCGTCGCGTTCAAACTCGCGTGGCGGCTTGCGACACTGAATCAAGGCTCGGAGAAGGTCGGCGCCCAGATGCGCGAGACGCTGATGGACCTGCTCGCGTTAGCGACGCTCGGGACAATCGCGGATGTGGTGCCGCTGGTTGACGAGAACCGAGCGATCGTGCGCGCGGGGCTCGCGAGGATGCGACACACCAACATCATCGGGCTGACGACGCTCATCAACGAATCCGGGCTCGGCGGCTCGCGCGTCGAAGAGGAGAGCGTCGGGTTCAAGCTCGCTCCGAGAATGAACGCATCGGGCAGGCTCGGTCATGCGCGCGAGACGGTGGAACTGCTGCTCAGCAACGACGCGTCGCGGTGCGAGCAGATCGCGAGGGAACTGACCAAGGTCAACGACGAGCGGCGCCTGCTGTGCGATCGCATCCAGACTGAGGCGATCGAGCGGATCGAATCGGAGAATCTCGCCAGCGATGATCGGCGGGCGATCGTGCTCGCGGACCCCTCGTGGCATCCTGGCGTGATCGGGATTGTCTGCTCACGGCTCGTCGAGAAGTACGGGCGCCCGACGATCCTGCTCCAGCGTGAGGGTGAGATCTGCCGAGGCTCAGGGCGCAGCATCGACGGGTTCAACCTGCACAGTGCGCTCGAGGCGTGCAGCGAGCATCTGGAATCCTTCGGCGGGCACGACATGGCCGCGGGGATGCGTCTCAATTCGTCGAGCATGGACTTGTTCACCGACGCGATGATCGGCGTCGCGAACGATCGGCTCTCGCTTGGTGAGCTGACCGCGGTGGTGACGATCGATTGCCAGGCGACGCTCGCGGAGTTGACACCTGCGGTCGTTGAATCGCTCAAAGCACTGGGACCGTTCGGTCGAGGCGCCCCGACGCCGAGGGTGCTGCTCAAGGGGCTCCGGGTGGTCAGAACCCCTGAGACGATGGGCGCCCACGGGAAGCACCTGAAGATCCCCGTCGAGCAGGGCGGCGTTCACGCGAAGATGGTCGCGTGGAGCTGGGGCGAGTGGCGGGCATCAATCCCAGCGGGTGCGACGATCGACGCGGTGGTCAAACCGAGGCTGAACGAATGGCGCGGGAGGGTCACGGTGGACCCGGAGGTCGAGGACATCCAGGTGCGCACGGGATCGGGGGATTCGATTGAATCACCGGTGATCGTTACTTCGCCATCACGCTGCCCATCGTGAAGATCGGCAGGAGCAGCGCCAGAGCGATGCCACCGATCATGGCGCCCATGAAGATAATCACGATCGGCTCGATGAGCT
>JAJDDA010000200.1 GCA_029260535.1 Phycisphaerales bacterium
CGTGGATTCGGTGGGAGCCGGTGTCGGCGAAGAAGTGTTCTTCGTCCGCGGCCGTGAGGCCTCGTTCCCGTTCCTACCCGAGCAGGTCCCGACCGATGCCAGCATCGTCGGGATCGTGGATCAGGAAGCCCAACGCGCCGAATCACTCCGAGCCGGCGTCGGCAAGGACCTCGATCAACGGCTGGCGGATCTCACCGAGCAGTGCGACAGGGCGCAGACCATCCTGCTCGGCGACAACGGCCCTGACACTACAGGGCTGCTCGTGATGCTCGAGAAAGCGGAATCACTCGAGCACGCGGTCGAAACCGCAGACGAGCGTGCATCCTTCGCCACGAGGCAGCTGGAATCGATCAGGGAGCAGGCGAATCAGGTCCGCAAGACGCTCTCTCGCGCCCTGCTGCTCGCCGCGGATGCGACGGACAAGGCCGACGCGAAAGCGGCGATGCTCGATACGGCGCTCGAACAGGCGAGAACGGTTGCCGACGCAATCGCGGGGTCAGGCGGTAAGGATTGCGAAGGCGCGGACTAATCGCATTCGTTGTTCGTATCCGAGCCTTCGCAAAGCCTCAGACTCGGCGTCCAAAGAATTTCAGACCTTGTGACTGGATGACGGCCCCATCGGTTTGACCTCGATCTGGATCGGGTCGATCGATGCGTGCTCGGTGTCCTTGAGTTCCAGCGCGATCTCACCGGTGGAATCGTCCTGCGCCACCCCAACGTGCTGATCGCGGACGAGTTCGAGAACCGCGAGGAAGAGACCGATCAGCACACCCCGGCCTCGGCCTTCGAAGATCTTCCGGAACGGGATGACCCGCTTGCCCAGTTCGGTCGGAACGGCGGTGCGGAGTTGCTCGATGATGCTCGTTGCGTGCTCCTCGATGGACGAATCGTCCTCGTCCATCAGGATGTGGTGATCGCCCAATCTCGACATGTCGACCTGCGCGATGATCTGCGCGAAGGCTTCGACGAGGTCGTACAGACCGATGTCGTCGAGGTCGAGATCCTCGAGCCTCCGCTCCTCGGCATCGCGGAGCGCATCACGGTCGATCGAGATCGACCCGATCTTGCCGCGCCGGGTCCAGGCGTCGGCGCGTTCTTCCAGATCGTCCGCGGCGTCGCGGGTTTTCTTGTATTCGAGGAGCTTCATCACCAGCTCGGACCCCGGATCGGTCAGTGATTCGGCGGATGCCGCATCGTCGTTGACCAGCTGAGCCGCGTCCTCCAGGGGTTGGAGCAGGCGGGATTTGAGTTCGAGCAGGGTCGCGGCCATCACGAGGAACTCGCCAGCGAGGTCGATATCGATGCGTTCGATCTCGGCGAGGTGGGCGACATACTGGTCCGCGATGGAGGCGAGCGGGATTGCCTCGATGTCCACCTCCGCTTTTCGGACCAGGTGCAGGAGGAGGTCCATTGGCCCCTCGAAGGCTTCGAGCCTGACCTTGTACTCGCCTGTCGTCATCGTGGCCCTCTCGCTTGTCGGCGATGAAATGAAACATCCGGTCCCCAGGCGCAGTCTCGCCCGCTCTGCAAGTGTACCCTTACAACAGCATGACCGACGCCAGAAAACAAGCCGGAACTCCACAAAGCACGAGGAAAGCCGTCAAGGTAGACCCGCCAACCGGCGCCGAGGAGATGGCGCTGATGCGAGCGGCGCTCAACGCCGAGGCGCAGGCGGTCCTGCGGGTCGCTGAGCTGCTCGATTCTCGAGCGATCGATGCAGTGGACCAGATCGTCGCGGCTATTGATCGTGGCGGGTGCGTCATCGTGACGGGGATGGGCAAGTCGGGTCAGATCGGCGCGAAGATCTCCGCGACGCTCGCCTCGCTCGCGATCCCCTCGCAGTTCGTCCACCCCGCCGAAGCGGTGCACGGTGATCTGGGCAGGATCAGCGGCAAGGACTGCGTCATAGCGCTGAGTTACTCCGGTTCAACGAACGAGGTCGTGACGCTCGCTGCGATTCTCAAACAAGACAAGATCCCGGTGATCACGATCACCAAGGGGCTCGGGGATTCGCCCCTCGAACGCATGGCGACGGTCAGCTTGGGCATCGGCGATGTCGAGGAGGCGTGCCCGCTCAGCCTGGCGCCGACAAGCTCGACGACCGCGACGCTCGCGCTCGGTGATGCGCTCTCGCTCGCGGCGGCGCAGCGGCGTTCGTTCAGCCCCGAAGATTTCGCCAAGCGGCACCCCGGGGGCTGGCTGGGCGATCTGCTCCGTCCGGTCACCGACGTGCTTCGGTTCACCGCCGAGTCCAACCTGCCGGTCGTTGATGACTCGGTCACCGTCGCCGAGGCCCTCGATCGGGCGTCGGCGATCAACCGGCGCCCTGGGGCGATCGTGCTGGTTGGCGATCAGGGCGTGATGACCGGTCTCTTCACCGATGGGGACCTGCGTCGGCTGATCCTGCGTGATCCGTCACAACTGCAGGAGCCGATCGCGCTGGTGATGACCCGCGCTCCGATGTCGCTGCCCTCGACGGCGCTCGTCAGGGATGCGGTGGCGATGATCCGCGAGTACCGGCAGGATGAAATCCCGGTGATCGACGATCTGGGGCGCCCTGTCGGGATCCTCGATGTGCAGGATCTGATCGCTCTGAAGGTGGTCAGGAGCTGAATCGGGAACCGATCCGCCTCTGGGGGTGTACGATATCTTGTGCCTCGTCCGTTGTTTGAGATCGCAGGACGGATCAGCCGATCCGGGGCCTGTTGTTGAAGGAGTTGACCAGATCCAATGAGTCTTCGCACGCTGGGGACCGTGTTCGCGATCATCGCGTCGTTGACTGTTGTCGCGCTGCTGACGTGGTCGTTTGTCAGCTACCGATCGATGGAGCAGGCGGAGCCGCCGATCGAGGTGACGATCGCGCCGATGGCGCCATTGACCGATGTCGATCTGAGCGCAGCGGACCCCAACAGCTTCGAGAACATTCTCGAAGGCGAGGGCGAGGGGCGGGTCGTCCTGCTCGATGCCGACGACAACATCGAATCTGAATACGAGTACGAGGATCTCGAGAACCTCGGCGCCGGTCGTCACCGTGTCATCAAGCCGCGAGCGTGGATGTACATGGATGATGGGTCGGTCGTGCACCTGCGCTCAGCGACCGCGGAGTTCGTCCAGCCGAGCGGATCGCAGGAGCCGGAGTCCGGCCTGCTCGAAGGCGGCGTGATCATTGAGGTCTTCGATGCGTCCGCAGGCTCAGCACCCAGTTCCGCGCCGGCCGATCCAACGGTCGCGCCGAGCACGCCGAGCCTCACCGTTGAAACCCAGACATTGCGGTTCGACACCGTCGGCGGCGAGGTCCGCACGGTGGATCCGGTGCGGATGTTCGGCTCCGGGATCACGGTCAACCTCGATGGTCTGACGGCGCTCATCAACGAAACCGAGCGGAAGATCGCGTACCTTGGCGCGAAGGGCGCCGGGTCGATGCGGTACGAACCGCAACAACGGGATGATTCACGCAGCGGCGCAGGCTCCCACGGCGGCGCTCCCACCGGCGCACCATCTACGAACACGCCCCCCGTCATCGATCTGTACAGAGCGATCGTCAAGGGCGACCTGAGCATCTCCGGGACCGGGGTCACGCTCGCGTCTGATCAGTTGGAAGTCTGGGCGAGGCTCATCGATAAGTCGCTCCCGGCTGACGCGGTCGGCGCGCTGTCTGTGCTTGCCGATCAGACCACCGGCGGGCAATCCACTCAAGGCCGCAAGTCGAAGAATGACGCCGCTGGTGAGGACATCGCGGTCACCTGGTCGGACGGGTTTGAGCTCCGCCCGGTCGATGCAGCGCCGACGTTGGAAGACGACCACCTCGCGCTGCGGTTCTCATCACCCGAGAGCGGCAACGTGGTCGCGATGGACGAATCGACCGGTGCGATCACCAAGTGCGCCAACCTCGAATACGGCTTGACCTCTCGAAGGCTGCGGATGACCGGCGCCGGTGAAACCGGTGTCGTCCTCGCGATGCCGGAAGCCGCGGAGATGATCGTTGGACGCTTCGAGGTCGATCTGACCGACGGCGTCGCGCTGATCCCGGGCCCGGGCGTGATGCGATCGCTCGAATCGGTCGCGGCGCCCGGCGAGCAATCAACCGCCGCACGGACGATACCGGCGCAGATCACCTGGCAGGACGGCGCGAGTTTCGTTCTCGCGATCAAGGATGGTGTGATCGATACCTCCGGCGGCGCCCCCTTGCGTGAGGCGATCTTCAACGATCGCGTTCGCCTTGAGCGCGGCGACGCGGTCGCGACCGGCGAAACGATCCGCGCGATCTTCGAACCGGGCGCAGGAGACAGCAGCAGCGGCCCCCTGCTGACCCGCGCGATCCTCGAAGGTGACGCCTCGCTCGATGGCGGCGACGATCAGGGCCGACTCTTCGGCGATCGGCTCGACCTGCGATTCGATGCGGATGCAACTGATCCGAGCAGGCTCGCGCCGACGAGGGTGATCGCCGAGGGCGGTGTCCACGCCGACCGAGAGAACGCAACGCTCCGATCCGATCTCGCCGAGGCGACGCTGACGAGGCTCGATGACGATTCGATCGCGCTCGTCGAATTCAACGCGAGCCTAGGCGTCGCGGTGCGCACGCCGAGCGGCGTGGAGTTGTTCGGCGACACCGCGCGGGTGCACGGCCCGCCATCGGCGAGGCTTGTCGAGTTGTCAGGACAGCCGGCGCTGGTCAAGCACAAGGGCGCGACACTCACCGCCAACGCGATGCGCGTGGAAGAATCACGACAATCCCTGACCGTCTTCGGTGACGGCGTGCTCAATCACTCGAAGCTCCGCACCTCCGGTCTCGGCTATGAACGCCTCCAGGTCGAATGGCTGGGGTCGATGACGTACGACGACACCAAGGGCATCGCCGAATTCACCGGTGGTGTGACCGCGACGGCGCAGCCCGATTCGCTGACGCGCGACATCGCGCGGGGCGAGCGGCTCATGCTCGAACTCTCACCTGACCTTGCCGGGAACATCGAGCAGGTCGCGGACGCCGTCGAGGATGCGCCGGCGCTGCGAGCGGCGAATCTCTACAGCGGCGAACTCGAACTGGGCAACGGTGAATTGGCGCAGCTCGAATCCCGCCGGTACGTCGAAGACCCAACCTCAGCGACCGGGCTGCGGCTTGAGCGTCTGCTCTTTGTCGATGCCCCGCGGATCCTTGCTGATGGCGTCCGCAACCGAATCGATCTGCCCGAACCAGGGAGGCTGATGATCGAGGACCGCCGAGAGGTGATCTCTGGAGGCTCCAGCGAGACCTCATTCGACCTGCGCGGCACGACGCTCTTCACCTGGGACGGCTCGGCGATGATCGACCGCGAGAACGGCGAGGCGATGATCAAGCGACGTGTTCGCATCCGACACAAGGATCCCTCCGGCGACAACATCTCCGATGTCGAGTGCGAGCGACTCGACGCGACCATCCCGATGGCGACGGACAAAGACGGCTCGCTTGCGGACCCCGATGCGTACACGATCGAGGCCTCCGGCGCGGTTTACGCGCAGCACGCGGGCAAGCAGCTCATCGCGGACATGTTCTGGTTCGATGGCGCCAGCGGGATGTCCGAGGCGTCGGCGTGGCCCGGCAACCTCGTGACGCTCTTCGATCCCAGGCTCCCGGCGCCCATGACCGGCTCAACGCTCAGTTGGGACACGATCCGGGATCGGGCGCTGTGGCGCGACGCCGCTCAGATCACGATCCCGAACTGAACCGCGGACTCAGACACTGTAGAACGGTTCTAAGCAAGCAATCGCGAATATCGGACGGTCCTTGCTGGTTCATCCCTGCGAGCGATCGGCTCGCTCGTTTTTTTGCCTCTACCATCGCCGCGGGCTGTATCCCCGTCGGGTTGCGGTGCATCGAACCCTTGACCCTGTGCCCCTCGAACGTCCAGCCCCGCCCCCACGAACCCATTGCCGGAGAACCGGATGCGCACACTGATCGCGATCCCTGTCTACAACGAAGAACGGTACGTCGAGAAGGTCCTCCGGCGCGTTGCGGAGTTCGCCGACGAGATCCTTGTGATCGATGACGGCTCGACCGACGCGACGCCCTGCCTGCTTGGCAAGCAACCGGTCGAGGTGATCCGCCACAAGGAGAACCGCGGTTACGGCAGGGCGCTGCTCGACGCCTTCCGCTGGGCGAGCGTTGACGGGTTCGACTGGGTGATCACGATGGACTGCGACGAGCAGCACGAGCCGGCGGCGATCCCCCACTTCACCGAGGCGATCGCGCGCAACGATGCGGACATCATCAGCGGTTCAAGGTATCTCGACACGCACGACGGCGCGGACGTCCCGCCACCGGATCGGCGCCGGATCAACTCCATGATCACCAAAGAGATCAACGACCGGCTCGGGCTGTCGCTCACCGACGCGTTCTGCGGGTTCAAGGCGCACCGCGTCTCGGCGCTGAACAGGCTCGACCTGACCGAATCCGGATATGCGTTTCCGATGCAGCTCTGGGCGCAGAGCGCCGCGGCGAACCTGCGGATCCGAGAGATCCCGGTCAAGCTGATCTACAACGACCCGACGCGCACCTTCGGCGGGCCGCTGGACAACCCGGTCGAGCGGATGGCGCACTACCGCGAGGCGCTCGAGCTGGCGATCTCGCACGCGAACGAAACGCACAAAATCGAAGACGGCAAACCGGCGATCTCGTTCTGTGCCGACACCGCGAGGTGTGTGGGCGCATGAACGATGGCGCACGATGTTCGGCGCCGACACTGACCGGGGCGGTCCCCGAGATTGATATCCGTCCAGCCGCTCGTTCGTGGGCATCGATGATCAACACGCGGTGGGCATCGCACGGGATGCGCGCCCAGACGAGGCGGTTCCGCGAGCAGCTGGGATTGCCGACAGATCAGCCGATCGTCACGACCGGGCACCAGCCGACGATGTGGCACCCCGGGATCCTCTCGAAATATTTCGCGGCGGACAGCGCCGCACGGCGCGTCAGCGGTCATGTTGTCTGGCTCGTAGCCGATCAGGACGCGGTTGATCCGTTCCTCGTGCGGCTGCCGGTCCTTGATGCGAGCGGATCACTCACAACGTCACAACTCAGGTTGGGCCTGGCGCCCCTGGCCGGGCACGCCGTCTCGATGCTCCCGGCTTCCGATGCGGACCCCCTGCTCAACCGGACGCTCGCGCTCGATTCGATGAGCGGCGGGATCGAACGGATCGTCAACGCATTCAAGACGCACCGCGATGCGCCCAACGCCGCGGTGCAAGCCGGCGAGGCGACCGCCGATCTGCTCGGTGATCTGGGGCTCAAAGGGCAGTTGCTCTACGCGACACGGCTCAACACGACGGATCTCTTCGCGTCGCTCGTCGAGCAGATCCGCGAAGATCCTGATCGGTTCGTTTTGACGTACAACGCTGCGGTTGCCATCAAGCCGCACGCGGGTGTCTCGATGCTCGATTACAGCGAAATCAACCACCGGCACGAGCTCCCGCTGTGGCGGATCCGTCCTGATGAGCCGAGGCAGCGCGTCTTTGAGGAGGACCTGGATTCGGTTCCCATCAGCGAACTGGCGCCACGCGCGCTGCTCATGACCGCGCTGCTGCGCCTCGCGGGGTGTGAACTGTTCATCCATGGCGCCGGTGGTGCTGAGTACGACTGGATCACCGAAGAATGGATCCGCAACTGGCTGGGGGTTGAGATCGCCCCCATGTCGCTGACCTCCGCGACGTTGCGGCTGCCGCTCGAGACCTCAGCGCCCACATCGCAGGGCGTCGATCGCGCGGTCTGGGCCGCGCAGCACGCCCGGCACGACCCGGCGTTGCTCGGTGATCACGAGAGCGCCGAGATCAAACAAGCTTTCGTCGACCGGATCCGATCGATGCGCGATGCCGGAGAGAATCCGACTGCGGTTTTCCAGGAGATGCAGCAGCTCCTCCGCTCATACAGGAAGAAGAACGAGACCAGTCTGCAAGGTCTCGAAGCCGACGCGGCAGAAGTGGCGAGGCGCGCCGGCGAGCGTGCAATCGCACAGGACCGGACGTGGGCGTTTGCGCTGCACGAACAAGCATCGCTAAAGATGCTCCGTGACGCGATCGATCGGACTTTTGACTGATCAGATCCTGCTTTAGCGGAAAACGAAGATCACCGCGATCACAATCGCGACCGAGACGGAGATGCCGCAGAGCGAGAGCGCGAATATCATCCACCGCTGCTCGCGTTCGATGAGCGTGACGAGGCGCTCCTCGCGCGATGAGGCCTCACGCTGGATGCCTTCCATCACGTCGTTGAGCCTGGCGCTTGAGCCGGCGACCTCGGTGAGGATCCCGCGGAATTCGCCGACGGTCCCCGCGAGCGCTTCGCTGCGCTGGCTCGCTTCGTCGAAACGTGTCGCGATGGATCGGAGTTCCTCGACGGTGGCGCTCGCGTGGCCCTCGGTCGAGGCGGCGATCTCGGTGATCCGCTCGATCGCGTGCGTGACCACCTCGTTCTGGTTCTTCAATTCGATCAGCGTCGTCATCCCGTCCGGGACGCGCTCGGCCAGTTCCACGAGCCGTTGCGAGCGACCGCTCGATTCGTCGAGATGCCCGTCGACCTTGCGGACCAGTTCGAGGACTTCCTGGTAGTTGCGCTGGATCTCCGCGAGGAGTTCCTGCTTGCTCTTGGGTGGTGTGCGGTGCTCCATCGCGCCGTCAGGACCAACGACCGCGCCCTCTTCGTTGAGTTCAAGATCCAGAGGATCCTCAGGGCGGACCTGCGCGACACCCTGCGCGGTGCTCCCGGCGCGGGGCTTCTTACCGAACACCTTGGAGATAATGCCCATCACGGATCCTTTCGGGCTCGAATCAATGCCTTGTCGGCTGCTCGCCGGGATCCATCCCGGGAATGCCGCCACAGGCTACCCGATGCCGGAAATAACAGCAATACGCGAGCCAACGGAATCCGGCATCAACTCCGAAGGATAAGATCACCACATGCGTCAAATCGTCGTCCTCATCCTGATCTGTCTCGCGGCGTTCCTGACGTTCGTCGCTGTGCAGATCGGAGAGCCCGACACCGCCGCCGCATCGACCGCCAACGACACCAACGGCATCATTGCGATGAGCCCGGCGATCGCGGTGATCCTCACGGACCTTGGGTTGGCCGATCGAATTGTCGGGCGACACGCCTTCGACATCGTCCTCGACAAATCGATCCCGATCGCCGGCGATATGAACGGGTTCGATTACGAGCGTCTGCTGCGTTTACAACCAAAGCACATCATCCTCGAACAGAGCGCCCAGGAGACCCCCGATCGGCTGCGCACGCTCGCGGCGGACAATGGCTGGACGCTTCACGCTTTCCCGCTGCTGACCCTCGACGACATCCCAGCGGCGGTCGAATTGATCGCTGGTATCTTCCCGAGTGATGAAACACAGCGAAGCGCCGATGCGTTGGTAGATGGCTTGCACCAAGCGATGCAGCCCGACCCAACGATCGCGTCCAAAGCCGGTCGTGTGCTCCCGCTGTACTGGACGAACCCCCCTGGCGCTGCCGGCCCCGGATCTTTCCACTACGAGATCCTCGAGCGGCTCGGTTACCGGATGGCCCTCACGGAGGGCGGGCCCTACATCACGCTCGACCCTGAGGACATCCTGCGGATGGACCCGGATTCGATCCTGCTGCTGATCCCAGGCGCGGATCCGGATCGGCTCGAAGAGTTGCTGGGACCCTTGGCAAACCTGGACCTGCGGTGCGTCCGGGAGGGGCGAGTCGGTGTGATCAGCCACACGCTCGTCAATATCCCGGCGACTTCGATCACAGGAGTGGTCCGGGAAATCCTCCTTGCCACCTCGGATTGGACCCCCTGAGGCCCGGATCGGCCAATTCGGGCGCCGATTGCATCAAGCCAAAGCAATACAACCGAGGATCGGTCGTTGTGCCGATTGATGGAGGTGATGCCGATTCCACACTCGGAACCACCGACAGACGGGCTACCCGCCCTGCTCGATGCCGCTAGCAGCGGTGACGAGCAGGCGTGGCGGACGCTTGTCGATCGGTACTGGCGGCGCGTGTACGCGCTGGTGCGGTCTCGTTGCGGCAGGAGCGACCTTGCCGAGGAGGTCACACAATCGGTCTTTGTGACGTGCGCCACGAAACTGCGCGACGGGGGTTATCAGGAACGGGGCAAGTTCGAGTCGTGGTTGTTTCTCGTGGCGATGAACCGCCTGCGGGACGAACTCCGCAGGCAGCGGAGACAGGCGACACCGACGAACCCCGACAATATGGCCGGGATCGCAAGCGAAGGTTCGCGACGCGATGCCGACAATCGGGACGAACTGAACGAACAGTTTGAGGCACTCAAAGAAGCGGTGGCGCAGCTCCCGGAGCAGGACCGCGAGATCGTCGAACTCCGGCATCACGCCGGGATGAGCTTCAAACGGATTGCACAAATGCTGGACGAGCCGATCGGGACCCTGCTCGCCAGACACCACCGGGCGCTCAAGAAACTGCGCACGCTGATGGAAGAGCCCGGAGAAGGATGACATGAACGACTACAACGACCACAACCCGGAGATCCCCGAGACGCTGCGCGATCTCGAAGCATCGCTCGATGCGCTCGGCGATCGCACGAGAGCATCGGCGCCTCAGGATCTCGGCGAGCGGATCGCAGAAGAGGGCGCCTCGATCCTCTCGGGGACTCAACAAGGCGAGCTGCGCCTCGCCGGTACGGAAGCTGACCCGGTTCGCCGGTGGACGCTCCCGCAGCACTGGTCGCTGGCGGCTTCGATCGCCCTGCTGCTCATCTCGGTTGTCGCCGCGATCACGCTCCAACAGCCGGCGGCTCCGCCCGGACCGATGGCTGGAGCCGATACCGAGTCCGAGAGCGTGCTGGATGACGAATGGATCGAGTTTGAGACGGCGTATGTTTCCGATACGACCTGGAACGACGAAGCGTTCACACTGCTCTCGAGCGAGTTGGATTCGCTGGAATCAAACTTCAGCACCGCGTGGACGCTGGATGAGAACCTGAACCTGAACGAGGAGGAGTCACTGTGATGCGCTCTTCAACACTGCTGATGCTTGCCGCTGGTCTCGTGCTGATCGGATCCGTAAACCCCGCGATGGCGCAGCCTCGCGACCGAGACGGGATGGATCGTCCGCCGATGCGACAGGGGATGGACCGCAACCCTGCTGAACGCCTCCGCCAACGGCTCGCTGCAGTCGAAGCGGAACGCGACCAGCTCACCAACGCGATCGCGCGTCTCGACGCCGGCGATCCATGGGAGGAGGTTCGCGGCGAGATGTCCGAGCCGCGCCAAGGGCAAGGCGATGCCAACCGGCGCAACGGGCAAGGCCCGCGTGAACGTGGCCCATCCAAACTGACCGACACGCAGGCGCTCGAACTGTTCAAGGAGGTTGATCCTGAATCCGCGCAACGGCTCGAAGAACTGCGCAAACGGAACCCCCGGTTCGCCGATCGGCTCTTCCACATGGTGGGGCCGCGACTGGAGGATCTCCAGAGGCTGCGCGAATCCAACCCGGCGCTCTACGAGATCGAGGCCGAGCAGTTCCGGATCGAACGGCAGATCATGCACACCGCGAGGTCGCTGCACCAGACCATCGCGGGGGTTGAAGGCGGCGCCGATGACGCCTCGGTGGACGAGACGAGGACGGCGCTGCGCGGACTGATCTCACGGCAGGTCGATCTGCAGATCGAGACCCAGCGGTTGCAACTCGGCTCCGCGCAGGATCGGCTCGAAGACCTCCGCGAATCGATCGATCAGCGTGTTGAGAATCGGGATTCGACGATCGACGATCGCGTCGAGCGGATCATGGACCGCGCTGTCAGGGGTGGCGTCAACCGCCGGCAGCACGGCGGTGGTGATGGCCCTCCGAGGCGTCGTGGCCCCCGTACACCTGACCAGCCCTGAATCGGTGAAACCGGTGTATCCTCGGCGCCCTTGCCAAGCGATACCGATCCATCTCCACGCACTGGCCGACCTCGACGGACATCCATCCCGGCACTGCTCGGTGCGGTGACGCTCGCGATCATCGTGCTCGCCTGCCTTGCGACGACCCCCTGGGCGCTCGGCTGGATCGGTGACGGCGGGACACCCCCTTACAGAGACGCCGAACTGGACGCGTACTTCCTGCCGCCAGCCTGGGGCGGGCACGACGCTGCGGAGCAGGGCCGACTCGAAGCGGAGGCGGCGCTGCACCTGCTGGGCACCGACAACCTGGGGCGTGACCTCTTCACGAGGTGCCTGCTCGGCGGGACGATCTCGCTCGGCGTCGGGTTCGCCGCGGCGCTGATCAGCGTGATCCTCGGGACGCTCTACGGCGCGATCGCCGGCGCGGTCGGTGGTCGCGTAGACGCGGTGATGATGCGCATCGTCGATGTGTTGTACGGATTGCCCTACATCCTGCTCGTGGTGCTGCTCGCGGTTGGCGCCGACGCGGTGATCGACCAGTGGGCCGGCGGCGAACTGTCGTCTGGAAAGCGGACCGCGCTGAACGTGCTGACGCTGCTGATCGCGATCGGCGGCGTCTCGTGGCTGACCATGGCGCGCGTGATCCGGGGGCAGGTGATGAGCCTCAAGGCGCAGCCCTTCATGGAAGCAACCCGAGCGATCGGCGCCCCGATCCACCGGCAGTTCTTCCGGCACCTGCTTCCCAATCTGGTCGGGCCGATCGTGGTGTACGCGACGCTGACCGTCCCGCAGGCGGTGCTGCAGGAGTCGTTCCTGAGTTTCCTCGGGATCGGGATCCAGGCGCCGCTGCCGAGTTGGGGGAACCTTGCCGCAGCGGGGCTGAGCGAATTGAACACCGTCAATCCCCGGTGGTGGCTGCTGCTGTTCCCGTCGCTGCTGCTGGGAGTCACGCTCCTGGCGCTGAACTTTGTCGGCGAAGGGCTCCGCGAGGCGCTCGATCCGCGATCGGGGCGATCGAAATGACCGACCCTGTGCTGCGCATCGATGACCTGGCGGTCTCGTTCGCCAACGCGAGCGGTCAGCGCGATCGCGCCGTCGATGGCGTGGGGTTGAGTGTTTATGCGGGGCAGACGCTGGCGCTTGTGGGGGAATCCGGCTGCGGCAAGTCCGTAACGGCGCTGAGCGTGCTGGGGTTGCTCCCCGCTCCTCCGGCTTCGATCGACTCCGGAGCGATCACGCTCACCGTGAAAGATCAAACCTCGAACATCTGCGATCTCAACGAGAAGTCACTCCGGCAGATCCGAGGCGGAGACGCCGCGATGATCTTCCAGGAGCCGATGACGAGCCTGAACCCGGTGATGACGATCGGGGATCAGGTGATCGAGGCGATCCGCCTGCACCAGCGCGTGAACAAAGCAGTCGCTCGAAAGCGCGCGATCAGTGCGCTCGTCGAGGTCGGCATCAGCGATGCGCCCAAACGCCTGAACGATTATCCGCACGAATTCTCTGGGGGCATGCGCCAGCGCGTCATGATCGCGATGGCGCTCGCGTGCGAGCCGGCGCTGCTGCTGGCGGATGAGCCCCCGACGGCGCTCGACGTAACGATCCAGGCGCAGATCCTCGACCTGCTCGAGCGTCTCCAGCGCGAGCGGGGTCTCGCGATCCTCCTGATCACGCACGACCTCGGAGTCGTGGCGCAGCGCGCCGACACCGTGTGCGTCATGTACGGCGGCAGGATCGTTGAAGCCGCACGAGCCGAACGGCTCTTTGCGGAACCGACGCACCCTTACACCAAAGCACTGCTCGGCGCGATCCCGTCGATGACCGACCGTCGCGAGCGTCTGACAACCATCACCGACGCGACAAAGGATCCGAGCGATTTTCAGGGATTGCCGGGATTGCCGAGCGGTTCGCAGGCATGGTGGCCGCACCATGCAGCGCCGGCAGGATCGGTTGGCGAGGGCCAACAAACAGGAGTTCTCGTCGCCAGAGCCCCGGAGCATTGGGTCCTATGCTGGCGGACAGCGGCGAACGATGGCTTGGGCGATCCGTTCCCGGGGATGCCCCCGATCGCAGAGTTGAGCCCCAGCGCGTAAGATCACACCATGCGGGCATTGCTCATCGCTGATGAATCCTTCGCCTGGCGCGAACGGCTGTTGCTCTCGCGGCTCGAAGTCGGGCTCGCGGATATCGGTGTCGCCATCACCAGGGCCGAGCCCGACCATGAGAATTCCAAGCACACACAAGACGCCGGGCTGACATCGACCTCCATCGCGTACCGGCGGGTTGGCGTGATCAATTCGCCGCGTGCCCAGGCGCAGGCGATGATCGACCAGCTCATCCGGCTCAAGCCCTCGATTGACGATACACCGATCGATGTCGTCCATGCGTTTGGTGAGGCGTGCTGGCCGCTCGCGGTTGAAGCCGCGCAACGGCTCAACGCGTTCTGCGCGATGGAACTGTGGTCCAGGCATTCCGTTGATCTGATCCCGCGGATCGAGCGCCGATGCCAGCGCGCCGGGGTGCCGCTGCTCTGGCTCGCCCCTGATGAACCGATACGTGCTGCGGCGCAGGAGCAGCACTGCAAATCGCCCTGCAAGGTCACCGCGTGGGGCGTGCACTCGCCTGACACCAAGCGGGAATGGGACCCTGACAACCAGATCCGTTCGATCGCGGTGCTCTCATCGGGGGGGGATCCGCACTCGATCAACACGGCGCTCGAAGGGGTGTCGAACATCGTCCGCAAGGCGCCCTCGACGCTGGTGTTCCTTGACGCCAAGGCGATGGTTGACCACGACAAGGTCTGGCGGAAGGCGGAATCCCTTGGGCTGCTCGAGAACCTCTCCGTGATCCCGGACATGGAGGCCCGGCGCGAGTTGGTGCTCCGGTGCGACCTGCTGCTGCTGCCTGAGGCGCGCGGCGAGCACCGCACGCTGACGCTCGACGCGATGGCGTCGGGGATGGTGGTCATCGCACGCCGCGACCCGCTTGTTGCGTACCTCGACCAGCCAGGGCCGGCGATCATCGTCGGCGGTGATGACGCGGCCTCCTGGGAATCCGCTATTGATGGAATCATCAATGACGCCGCGCAGGCGCAGACCGCGATCGATGCGGCTCGTTCGTTCGTAAAGTCCCACCGCCGCGCCAGCGAGCATGCGCAGACGCTCTACGACGCGCTCGCGTGGATGACCGCCCGCGACAGCATCCAGATCGAAGACATCAGGCCCTCGCGCCGTTCGCCGGGCGCCTGACAGGGGTTCTCGGACGCCCGGTTGTGCCGATTGCGCATGTCGCGACAGGGGAGCACCGATTCTCGGGCTGATTTCTCTTGCATCGCGCACACGGCGCGGCATGCTGGAAGTAGAGCGAGAGCTCTCACCCCCAACGAGAAGAGAAAGAGAGAACCAAATATGTCGTATTCGAAGATTTTCGCGTTCTGCGCGGGCTGTGCCATTTCCGCATCCGCGGTCAGCGCCGCCCCCAACTACACCGGGCAATGGTCCGGTTACAACGACCTGCTCGTCACCCCGGCGCCGCACCCTGGCAACACCGTTGACAGCCCTGCCCGCGCTGAGAACGGCAGGGTCTGGCACAGCAGGCCGATCGGCACGCACCAGACGGTGCACTCACCGGGTGCTGCCGCGTACGGCGCTCCCGCATCGGAAGAGGACCGCCTGATCTATGTCCGCGTCAATCACATCGCGGTGGCGATCAGCCCCTGGGACAGCCTGAACGAGAACGGGTTCGAGGATCTCGAGCACGCGAGGAACGTCTGGCTGCGAGCCAACGGGTACGTGCAGCATGTGCGCACGTTCGTGAACTCGCGTTACGTGCAGGAGGAAGAGGCGGTCGCGACGAACGTTTCGACGAACCCGAAGCCCCGCGCCACGATCCGCAGGCACAGCGTGCCCAAGGGCCCGAGCAAGATGCAGGTCATGCGTCCGATCTCCGGGCAGCCGATCGCGTTGATCTCGAAGCCGGGTGATGTGGTTCACACCCCAGACAGCGAGATCGCCGACGCCGGCAACTGATCTGATTCAATTTGGCGTCCCCTGCGCAGGCCGGTCCTCCCCTAAGGAGCCGGCTTGTGCTTTTTTTGCGCCGTTGCGTTATTCGCCTGACGCGTCAGGGCCCTGATAATGGCACCGGCTCGTGCACGTCTCGTGAACGATGACCTCGCTGAGCAGCGGGATCGAACCGATCAACTGGTCCCAGATCCAGACCGCGATCATCTCGCTCGTCGGGTTCTCCAGTCCCTCGATCTCATTGAGCAGGTAGTGATCGACCCGCTTGCGCACCGGCTCGATCGCCGCCTTGAGATCGCCGTAATCGACGAGGTACCCCTCGGCAGGGTCCACATCGCCCTCCACGACGACCTCGACACGGAACGAATGGCCGTGAAGGCGCCGGCACTTGTGGTCCTCGGGGAAGGTCGGGAGGAAGTGGGCGGCTTCGAAGTCGAATTGTTTGACGAGTCGGACGCGCATGAGGGGACGATGATAGCCCTTCGAAATCACACGCCCCGGGTCTGCGGGTCCCAGATCACCTTGTGGATCTGCGGCTGGAGCATCACGTCGAGGCCATCCGCCAGGATCCACTCTGCGAGTGTTCTTGGGTTCAACCCCGCGTGGCCGAGGATTTCGAGCCCCGCCGACTGCTCGAAGACCGGAGAGAACAGCACCGCGCGGACGCGCCCGATCAACCCGTGCTGCTCGATGATCGCCTTCGCCCAGTCGTAATCCGCGCGGTTACCGATGACGAACTTGACCTCGTCACGCTCGGTGAGCCGATCGATGTTGCCCCAGTCCATCCGTTCGGTCTCGCCGGAGCTCGGCGCTTTGAGATCGAGGATGCGGATGACCCGGTCGTCGCAGGCGCCGATGTCGAGCATCCCGCCGGTCTCGATGAGGACCGTCTTTCCCGCGTCGCACAGGCACGCCATCAGGGTGTGCACCTCTTTCTGCGCGAGGGGTTCGCCCCCGGTGATTTCAACCAGATTAGTCGGGTGCGCGACAACCTCGTCAAAGATCGATTCGATCGTGCGAGGCTCACCCTCGCGGAAGGCGTAGGCCGTGTCGCAGTAGGTGCAGCGCAAGGGGCAACCGCTGAGCCGGACGAAGACGCAGGGACGCCCCATCCTGGTGGACTCACCCTGGATCGAAAAGAAGACCTCGTTGATTCGTAGTGATTCGCTCAAAGCGGGCGATGATAGGACCGCCGAACCAGACGCCTAGCCGTCGCGACTCTGGAGCCTCTTGATCAGGTCCACCGCACGCTCGGAACCGAGTTCTGCGGCGCGCTGTGCAAACCCCATCGCCAGATCCTGGCGTTCCGCCCGGTCGTGCCACAGCGCTGTTTCGTAGAGCAGCTGCGGGTCGTCCGGACGCATCGCGACGGCTTCCGAAAACAGATCCGCGGCGTCCTCCGGACGCGAGAGCATCCCGTAGCAGAGCCCGATCTCGCGGAGGATCATCGGGTTCGTCAGGCGATCGGTGGTCTCGATCGCCATCAGCAGGCTCGCGGCCTTGTCGGGTTTGTTCTGCCTTTTGAGGATCCGGGCCTGAATCAAGCGCCAGTGGACGCTCGATGGTTCGAGTTTCCTTGCTTTGGCGATGTGTGTGGTCGCGAGCGAGAGCTTGTTCTCTTCCAAAGCGATGTCGGCGAGTTGGCCCCAGGCGTTGGCCAGAGCCGGATCTATGTTGCCCGCCCGAAGCAGGCTGCCCTGCGCCTCAACGATCTTGCCCAGGTTCCGCTGGACGGTGCCCAGGTAGAGCGGGTACTGGCTGCTGGCTTGATCCAGATCCTGTGCCCTGAGGAAGTGGACCTCGGCGATCTCGGGCTTGCTCGCCATGTTGGCGGCGGATCCTGCGGCGAATCGGAGTTCGGCGAAGTCCGGGCCGATCGCGATCGCTTTCTCGTACTCGATCAACGCGGCGGCGGGCTCACCCAGTTCCAGAAGGGATTCGGCGAACAGGCTGTGGGCCTCGCGATCACGGGGATACATCTCCACGAGCTTGACCAGCACCGCGTTGGCGGCGGCTGGCTGGCCGGTCAGGAGGCTCTTGCGAGCGGCATCGAGAGCGTCGAGCAGGGCTGCAGGGCGATTGCCCTGCCCCGCTTCGGAGGACAAAGGGCCTGCCCCGGTGAGCGCCCTGACCAGGGCGATGGTGATAATGATCACCGCCACCGCTGAAAGGCTGACCATGCCGGCCCAGAGGCGGCGACGTTTGACCTGGAATGTCCTGTCCATGCTGTTCACGATTGAGAATAGCCTCCGCTACACTGATCGACCGTCCGACCATCCTTCCGAACCGGAAATCCCACAGATTCTTCGGTCCTGAGGCCGATCTGTTCCAGTGCGTGTGCCTTGAGGCTCTCTTTCGAAGACCAAGAGACACGCGAACACCGTTTCACCGCCACCACCAACCGAGCAACGTCCCGATATGGAAGCGACCCTCCCCAAAGCATACCAGCCAGCCGAGAATGAGCCGCGGATCCGCGGGCTCTGGGACGACGCCAACGCGTTCCATGCGGATCCGACCCGGGTCACCAGCGGCAGCGCCAAGCCTTACGCGATCGTGATCCCCCCACCCAACGTCACCGCGGCGTTGCACCTGGGACATGCGCTCAACAACACGCTCCAGGACGTGCTCGTCCGCGCGCACATCATGATGGGCTACGAGACGATGTGGCTCCCAGGGACCGACCACGCGGGGATCGCGACGCAGACCGTCGTGGACAAGCGCCTCAAGGCGGAGGGCAAGCCGGCGCTCGCCGAGCACAAGAAGATGGAGCTTGATGGCGAGGGCGGCCGCGAGAAGTTCATCGGCCTCGTCCAGGACTGGAAGGACGAGTACGAAGCGACAATCACGAACCAGCTCAAGGAGATGGGCTGCGCCTGCGACTGGGACCGCCAGCGCTTCACGATGGACCCGACGTGCGCCAAGGCGGTGCGCGAGGCGTTCTTCCAGCTCTTCAAGAACGGGCTCATCTACCGCGGCAAGCGGCTCGTCAACTGGGACCCGATCACGCACACCGCGCTCTCCGACGACGAGGTGGAGATGATCGACGTCGAAGGGCACTTCTGGTACATGCGGTACCCGCTGTGCGACGCTGATGGCAACACGAAATCGGTCACGCTCAGCGACGGCTCAACGATTGACTCGGTGACCGTCGCAACGACGCGCCCCGAGACCTACCTCGGTGACACCGCCGTCGCGATCAACCCGAAAGACCCGAGCGCCGGCACGCTCAAGGGGATGCACTGCAAATTACCCTTCGTTGGCCGCGTGATCCCGATCATCGAGGACGATTACGTCGTGCTCCCCGCGAAGGACCCCGACGCTCCGGGAGTCGATCCCAAGGCGAAGTTCGCCAGCGGCTTCCTTAAGGTCACCCCGGCGCACGACCCGAACGACTGGCTGATCGGGATGCGGCACGATCTCGGTGTTATCAACGTGATGGCCGAGGACGCGAGCATCAGCGACCAGCACGGCTGGGACGATGTCGGCGAGGCGAGCCGGTTCGTCGGGATGTCGCGTGAAGATGCCCGCACCGCGATCGTCAAGGCGTTCGAAGATGACGGGCTGCTCGCGGAGGTGCGGGAGTACTCGCACTCGGTGGGGCATTCGTACCGGAGCCACGCGCCCATCGAGCCGTATTTGAGCGACCAATGGTACGTGAAGGTGACGGATGATCGGTTGGCTGGGTCGGCGCAGCGTGCGCTCAAGAAGGAGCAACGCCAAACCAGCACCTACCCGCCGCAGGAAGGCGCTCCCGGCGACGGCGCCATCACGTTCTTCCCCGATCGCTATGCGCACACGTACGAGTCGTGGCACGACAACATCCGGGATTGGTGCATCAGCCGACAGCTCTGGTGGGGGCACCGGATCCCGGTGTGGAGCAAGGGCGTGAGCGATGGCGATGCTGATTCATCGACACTCGCAGAATTTCAATCAGATGACATCGCTTGGCAGATCCGAGAAGACGGCCATGAATCGTTCTGTCTCCGGAATGAAAACCCAACGATCGTTGCGTTTGCGGAGAAGATCGGATTCACACAAGACCCCGACGTCCTCGACACCTGGTTCTCCTCGGCGCTGTGGCCGCTCTCGACGATGGGATGGCCGGACGTTTCGCAGGATGAATCGTTCGATGGGCTTCTCGATGCGTTCAACCCGACCAACGTGCTCTGCACGGCGCGAGAGATCATCACGCTCTGGGTCTCGCGCATGGTGATGTTCAACCGGTTCTTCACCGGGCAGAACCAGGACGATGCCGACACGTTCATGCCCGGGCAGATCCCCTTCCACCACGTCTTCATCCACGCGATGATCCAGGACGGCGAAGGACGCAAGATGTCCAAGTCGCTCGGCAACGGCGTGGACCCGCTCGACATCATCCACACGCACGGCTCCGACGCGATGCGGTTCACGCTCTGCCAGATGGCGACGCAGACGCAGGACGTGCGGATGCCGGTTGAATATGACGAAGCGATCGGCAGGAACTCGTCGCCCAAGTTCGACCTCGGCAAGCGGTTCTGCAACAAGCTCTGGAACGCGGCGCGGTTCACGCTGATGATGATCGATGAGGCGGAACCCGGCGTCGATGAATCGCCGGAGGAACCGAGGCTGATCGATCGGTGGATGCTCTCGCGCGTCGAGTCGTGCGTGAAGCAGGCGGAATCGGCGCTGCGGGAGTACCAGTTCAGCGTGTACGCGCAGGCGATGTATGACCTCGTCTGGCGCGATTTCTGCGACTGGTACCTCGAGGCGGTCAAGCCGACGGTCAAACGCGACCCGAAGCAGCGTGCCGTTCTGCGGTCAACGCTCGACAGTATCTTGCGGCTGCTCCAGCCGGTATGCCCCTTCGTGACGCAGGCGATCTCGGAGTACGTCAATGAGGTGCGGACGGGTGAAACACCCGGCGTATCGCTCGGAACAACGACCGGGTTGCTGTGCCAGGCACAGTGGCCGGACATCGCTGGGGATCTGCGCGACGAGAAGGCCGAGCAGGAGTTCGATCGGTTGCGGACGTTGATCGAGGCGATCCGTGATGCGCGTGCAGCGCAGCAGGTGCACCCTCGGCGGAAAATCACACTCCATTGCAATCAATCGCTCGCGGCCGAGATCGCTTCCGGCGAAGGGTTGGTCGAGACGATTGCGGGGCTCGCATCGGTCACGACCGATGCGCCGGGTGGCGAGAGCGTCGCGTTCGTCTTCGAAGCGACCGAGCACCGGCTGAGCGACATGGCGGACGCGGTGGACGCGAGCGTCGAGCGGGAACGGCTCGGGACGCAGATCGCCAGCCTCGACAAATCAATCAGGACGCTCGAGGGAAGGCTGAACAATCCGGGCTACGTCGACAAGGCCCCTGAGAAAATGGTGAATGAAACCCGCGCCGATCTTGCGGCGAAGCAATCCGAACGAGACGCGGCGGCTCAGTCGCTGGAGCGGCTCGGTTGAAGCGATCCATCAATGCCTTGATGCTGTGCGGTTCGGTGTCGTTGCTGCTGTCGTGCGCGGCGGAGCAAACTTCACCGGCGCCGAATGCCCGTGCTCAACCGCAGCAGCCGGTGGCCCAGGTGCAACCGACACCAGAGCCTGAGCAGGAATCCGCATCAGTTCAGATTGTCCTCTCGAGCGAGCCCTGGATGTTCGGTGTGAACCCGGGGTTCATCATCCGGACCCCCCACTACCGGATCTACACCACAGAGAAATCGCAGACCCTGCGCAACCGGCTGCCCGAGTTCCTCGAACGAGCGCTCGCGCACTACCGCACCGCGATAGGCGCGCTCCCAGGGCCTTCGATCCGTCTCGACACGTACCTCATGGATACGAGGCCCCAGTGGGTCGCGCTCTCAAAGCGGCTCAGCGGGAGCAACGAGGGACCCCACGACATGATCGGCCGAGGCGGTTACGCACGGCGCGGGATCGGTGTCTTTTATGACATCGGCCTGTACGACACGCTCGCGATCGCGGCGCACGAGGGTTGGCATCAATACACACAGCGAACGTTCAAAGACCCGCTCCCGGTTTGGCTCGAAGAGGGCCTCGCGTCGTACATGGAGGGGCACAAATGGGACGGCGATCGCGCGGTCTTCATGCCCTGGGCGAACATCGAGCGCTTCGATCGGCTGCGCGAGGCGCACGCCGCGGGCACGCTGATCCCGTTCCCGACGCTGATCGAATCGACCCCCCAGGAACTCGCCAAGCGGCGCGACGGGAGCGAGCTGACGTACTACGCGCAGGTGTGGGCGCTCGTTCACTTTCTTCGTGAGGGAGACCAGAACAAGTACCGCGCCGGGTTCCGATCGATGCTCGGCGACGCGGCGCACGGCAGGGCCCGCTTCGCGCTGGCGAAGGAGCACGGGCGAGGCGAGGCGGCGCGGATGCTCGCGTCGAGACGAGGCGCCGAGCTGATTTCGATTTATTGCGGCGGCGATCTCGTGTCGATCGGCGTCGGGTACGATCGGTTCGTTGATTCGATCGTCCAACCCGGTGCGAGGAATCGGATCACCGCTGGTCGATCACCCCTGAACTGATCGGGAGATGCGATGAATGCGACAAGCTACCTGAGCGAGGCGACCGAGACGATCCTTCAGGATGGACCGATCGGGCTGCTCTCCGATGCGCACGGGGATCAGCAGATGGCGGTGCGCGCCGTTGCGATGCTGGTTGAACGCGGAGCGATGTCGCTGCTGTACCTGGGCGATGTCTGCGGTGACGGGGTCATCGACGCGCTCGCCGGAGTGGTTGGCGCGGACGGCTCCCCGGTCACGGCGCGGATGGTTTTTGGCAACATGGATTTCGATGTCGCGCCGATGACGAACTATGCGGAGTCGATCGGTGTGGGGGTCGATCATCCCTGCGGGGTGTACCGGTGCGGCGAGTCGGTGCTCGTCACAACGCACGGGCATCTGCAGGGATTCGAGGAGGCCGCCATCGAGCGCCGCGTCGCCTACTTCCTGCACGGGCACACGCACCTCGTCCGCGACGAGCGGATCGGATCGACGAGGATCTGCAACCCGGGGGCTCTGCACCGTGCCCAGCGGCTCACGGCGGCGGTGCTGGATTGCAAAGCCCACTCATTCGAGGTCTTCGAGGTCTTCGAGGTCGCCTGACCCGACGCCCTCATGACGAATCTCGATGCTCTATAGTGTTCGGCCCATGACCGATCAGGCCACGAACACGCAAGCGGACCCCGACAAGCCCGACTTTGTCGTGCGCACAGCGGTCCCTCAAGACGACTCGGATCTTGCCGCATTCCTGGTTGATGCCGAACCCATGGCGAGCCCTGCGCTCGACGTGCCGTCGGTGATGGAGGCGCCGGACAACCCGCTCTTTTCGGATGAGTTGGGGCGTTGGGTCTGGATCGCGCGACCATCAGGGCAGGAAGCCGGACCGCTCGCCGGGTCGGTCACGCTGCACCGCGTTGGTCAGAGCACGGCGCAGATGAGCGGGCTCCGCGTGGCGCCGGAACTGCGCGGCAAGGGGATCGGTGAGCAGTTGGTGAAAGCGTCGCTGAAGTTCTGCGGCGATCAAGGGATGATCAAGGTGCTGCTCGACACCCTCACCGGCCAGAAGCAGGCGATCCATCTCTTTGAGCGCGTCGGGTTCCAGCTCAGCCGGATGAAAGAGAGCAACGGTCGCGAGTGCATGGAGTTCTACCTGGATCTCTACCGCAGACCGGACGGCGCGGGCGACTGAGCCTTCGCCTGGACATCGCACCGAACCTTGCCGATTGTGATCCGCTGCTCCTATTTTCCGGATACACCGAATAAAAAAATGCTCGAGACAAGCAGCGATGATGGCGCGTTACCCCACCACTGCTTTGGGTGGCGAGCGAGAGGCTGGCGCCAGCGCCGACCGGGCTCGCCAGGGTGAATCCAGGTCCGATAGACATCACGTTCCCGATCCGAACGCCTCGCGGTGGAGAAGAATGTAAATCTCAGCGGCCAGCCCTGTGCGATCTCGGGACACGCCAGAGCGGGGATGACAACGTCCGAAAACAACTTATTTGTTGCTCCCTCTGAAGGGGTTTCGGGCATTCTGTATCAAACGAATCCGCTCTTGATCAGGCGTTTTTTCTTGATCGGACGTACGAACGGAAGTATCCTCCGGTCGCAACGGTGGGGTATCCGATGCAACGAAATCCCAAACCCGGCGGATCCTCGCGATCCCAACGTGCGTATCGCACACTGGCGAGCCATGCTGCTTGCCCACCAACCCAGGCTTCCCTCTTACTCAACGCCCCAGGCCCGCAGCAATGCTGGTCTGGGGTTTTTTTATTGCTCAGATTGTCGTGCGCTGCGGCGCTGACTGGATCGGAGCGGCCACAAGGCGCCCACGAGCGTGACGCCTCCGGCGATAACCGCGAGCGCCACGATCATCGGCGCGATCTGCGGTTCGCTCAGGAACCCGCCGCCGTGCGCCAGCCAGGGCGCTAATCCGATGAACGGGCCTGCGGTGTAACCCAAACCGATGAGCGCCTCGTGCTTGCCCCCCGCTTCGACTTCCGCTGCGCCGACTTCCATCGCGTAGTACAGCGCGGCGCAGTAGATCCCGCCGACACCGACGCCGAAGAGCGCGAGCCCCGTGATCAGGACGCCGACCGATGACGCGAGCACGGTGAGCGCGAACCCGCCAGCGAGAGCAGCGCCGGCCCAGATCGTCGTCCGCCATCGACCATGCCAGCCGTGCCAGCGCTGCATGAGCAGGAAGAGCGCCAGCCGGCTCACCGCCCACGCCGAGGCAATGCGCACACCGGCCTCCGCGTCAACGTTCAGCGATTCGAGGCGCGTCGGGAGGATCGGGTTGAGCGCACAAACGAGGATGTAACTGAGCACCAGCAACCACCGTGTCGCCCGGAGCAGGTCGGTGTACACCGGCGGGTGCGGTTCGTGCTCATCGGTGAGATGCCTCGATGGAGCCGGCTGGAGCCGGAGCACCGCGATGATCGTGAGCACGTGGATCGCTCCCAACACCGCGATCACGATCATCGGGTTGCCCGAGAGACCGATGCGGGCGAGCCATTCGGGAGGATGTTCGCGGAGGACGATCGACATCGCCCAATACGAGACGATCACCGAGGATGCCCAAACCAGGTTGAACGATCCGACGGCGTGGCGGAGATCCCGCCCTCGCCGGCCTCCGGACAGATAACTCTCGACGATCGGCCACAGGGCGCCGGTCAGCGGGCTGTAGGTGATCGCGAAGACCCAGATGCCCCACGCCTGCTCTATCCCGTAAGGGACGAAGCCGAGCAATCCCATGGCGATGTGGATCCAGACGAGGGCAGCTCTGGGGCTGCACCGGCTGGTTCGGGTCAGCCTCCGGATCAGCGGCCCGACACCGGTCGCGCCGAGGATGTACGTCACGCCGAGGACCAGCCCCAGGAGCAGGTTCTGCTGCTCGTTGAACCCGTGCCGACTCCGGGCGAGGAAAAAGATCCCGTTCATGACAGCGCCGGTGCCCAGGCTGTTGCAGGCCACGATCAGGAGGACCGCGAGCAGAGGCCGGGCATGGGTGCTGCCCGGCGCCTCAGCGGTTGGTACTGACGGCTTGTGCGGTTGGGCCTGATTCATGGACCGGTCATTGCCTCTTTCGTTGGGCGATCGTAGCATGGGCTCGTCGTGAACCAGTGTCACGCACTCCGCGGCGCGCGTAGCTCAACTGGATAGAGCATCGGCCTCCGAAGCCGAAGGTTGGGGGTTCGAATCCCTTCGCG